>WRBE01000043.1 GCA_009779845.1 Oscillospiraceae bacterium | reverse complement strand
TTCAAGGAGGTCGACTGCGCCCTCTGCCTGTCGGAACCTATTATCCCATCTTGACGACAAGATAACAAGTTTTCATTCGATGTTCTTGTGAAAAACACCGTAAATACATTATACGAGGTGGTGGGCAACATGGAATTTGTGGTGATTTGTCTGGTGGTTGGCTACATTTGCGGGGTGAAGGAGTTTTTTGGTGATTTGTTTATGTGGTGAAGGTATAGTTGCACCACAATAAAAAGGCCGGATTTCTGTGAAGCTTGGCCTTTTTTTGCTTTGCTTAGATGTTGGCGGCTATAGTTGCGAATCGGCAAAAAGTGTGATAAACTTCTGGCAAGATACTGTTTCACCAGTCGAGGAGGACATGAGAACATGAAAAGGCTGACAAAAGCAAAACGGCTAATAGCCCTAAATCTGGTGGTGATTCTGCTGTTGTCCTGCTTCCCAATGGGGGCACGGGCAACGATTAGCGGGGTGGAGTTTCCGGTGACGTTAGAAGCCGGCTGGGACGTAACGCAACCGTTTTGGGTCGAAGAAGCCGGGGTGTATACGTTTCGCGTGAAATCGTCTAGTGAGCTGAGAATGGATGAGCTTCGCATTTTGGATGCCCAAGAAAATGAGATTGTTCCTCTCGAAGAAATCAATAATGGTGCGGCGTTTACCACGGACATCCGGTTTGCACTGGCCGCAGGACAGCATTGGTTCGCCTCTGCTCCCGCTTCTGCTGGTTTCGCAATCCCAGCATCGTTGTGCCTATGGCTTTGGGAGGATGACGACACGCCGCCCACCAATAATCCTTGGGGTGTGTCAGTGGCTAGGGGCCGCCCTATAGGTAACTCTGATTTTTGGAATGGGGTAGGCGGAGGCAGTGCTTCCAACATACGCCCGGTACCGGGTGAGCAGGTGACATTATCTGCGCAGCCGTCACACGGATTTGAATTTGTTCGCTGGAATGTTGTTTCCGGCGGTGTCACCTTGGATAATGTGAACGCACCTAATGCAACATTCACCATGCCGAACAATGACGTATTTTTAGAGCCGATATTCCGTCTGCAAACGGATGCCGCATGGGTAACCTTCCGAGCAAACGACAGCGGTTTGGGGTGGCTTGACGAAGAAACCGGCCACGGCGGCCAGACGGTGGCGGTGGTCGGAACAAGAATGCCTCTGCGCGCGGATCCGGCGCTCCTTTTGGTATGGGATGAGACTTCCAATGAGTGGAACATGGTTTCTATCGGAGAGTTCGTGCGTTGGGAAGTGCGCTCTGGCGATGTGAGGATTGAGGATCCCTTTTCAATTGATACGTATTTTGTGATGCAGAGCGCTACGGCCAACGTGGAAATCTGGGCGATGTTTACGCCCAGCGGCGTGCCCCTGCCCGACACACCGATAACAAGCGTGGCGATTGCGCCTGCCAACAACTTCCAGTTAGCGGTGGGTGCGGCCCGGCAATTGACGGCCAATGTGTTGCCTGCATATGCCAACAACCAAAACGTAACGTGGAGTTCTAGTAACACAGCGGTGGCAAGGGTGGATGCTGCCGGCCGTGTTACAGGCGTGGCACCCGGCACGGCAACCATTACCGTGCGAACTGAAATTGGAAACCGTGTAGCAAGTGTTACTGTAACCGTGCCGACTTCGGTCAATCAAGGCCCCATACAAGCCCTCATTGCCCAAAAGCTGGCGCTTGAAGGTACAGCTTATACAAATGAAACATGGCGCACGTTTGTACAGGCTTTGGAAGAGGCCGAAGCAGTTTCTGCCAACCAAAATGCAACCCAAGCGGAAATAGATGCGGCATATACCGCATTGCGAACCGCCGCAAACGAACTTGTGACCATCGCATCTTTTGAAAATCCGTTTGCCGATGTTACGGAGAGCAATTGGTTCTTTGAATACATCATGTATGTCTATGCAAATGGCCTCATGACAGGCACGGCAGAGACTACGTTTGCACCAAACGCTACCCTCAGCCGTGGGATGGTTGTGACGGTGCTCTATCGTATGGAAGGCGAACCGGATGTGGAGTTTGAACCGACCTTCAGCGATGTCCCGGCGGGCAGATGGTACAGTGAGGCCGTGATTTGGGCCTATCAAAACGAAATTGTGCAAGGTATCGGCGGCGACCGTTTTGCGCCGAGTGTCAATATTACCCGTGAGCAGTTGGCGACCATGCTCCATCGCTATGCCGGATTCAAGGAGTATGACCGGGATATTCCGGACACGGCAAGCTTAGATGCCTTCACAGACCATGCGCGGACAAGTACTTGGGCATATGATGCGTTGCGCTGGGCCGTTTACCACGAACTCGTCCGCGGCAGTGACGATCAATTGATGCCTGACGGTACAGCGACAAGGGCACAATATGCCACCATTTTGCAAAGATTGATTGACCGCTTTGAGTTTGGGCGGTAGTGTCGGTTTTTGGCCTTATTCAACAGACCGACAATGGCCCGGTGCATTCGCACCGGGCCATTGGTTTGGGTTGAAGCAGATATACTCTTGTGCTACACTGTGAGCAGGAGGGGAACACGATGACACGAAAAATGATAAACATTGACGAAGTATTATGTAAGGCTGTGGATTGTGTGTGAATGCCTGTCAGGAAGGGGCGATACAGCTAGTCAACGGGAAGGGCAAGCTGGTGCGAGAGGATTATTGCGATGGACTGGGAAGGTGTCTGCCCGCCTGCCCCACCAATGCAATCAGTTTTGAAGAGGTGGAGGCTGCAATGAGTCCCCAAACGGTGAAGCAACCGTCCGATGACCCGCCGGTAGGGGGCTGCTGCCCTAGTTTGAGCACCAAGACCTTCGACCGGAAATCGGTGCAGGAGACATCTGTGCAAACGACAGCCGCCACACCCAGAACCGAACTCAATCAATGGCCGATACAGATGAAATTGGTGGTGCCGGGCGCACAATTTTTCCAAGGAGCCCATCTCTTGGTTGCGGCAGACTGCGTCGCCTTTGCCTATGGGAATTTCCATAGTGAGTTTATGAAAAATAAAGTCACCGTCATCGGTTGTCCTAAGCTAGACGAGGTAGATTACGCCGAAAAATTGACGGCGATTCTACAGGCCAATGATATCAAATCCGTGACCATTGCCCGGATGGAGGTGCCCTGTTGCGCAGGGCTTGCGGAGATGACCAAGCGGGCCTTAGAGAACTATGGGACATTGATTCCCTGGCAGATTGTAACCATCTCCATTGATGGGAATATCTTAGAGGATTGAATCAGACTTATTCATAACACGCCCGGGCACCGCCGATAAGTTTTGGTCGAGTCTTGGCGGCTAGTATGGGGGCGTCTCCGATTTGGCGGGTTTCCAGCCGTACTGGAACCGCCACGGGGGCTAAGTGCATTCCGATTAGTGTGCCGCCGATATCGAGGCCTGCTTGGGCTTGGATAGATTCCACCAATACCGGGTCTGAGCACTGGGCCCATGCAAAGGCCGCAAAGGCCCCTCCAGCCGTTGGGTGGGGTACAGCGGCCACAATGGTGAAACCCTTGGCAAGGGCCACCTGCCGCTCGACGACCAAAGCCCGGTTGAGATGCTCACAACACTGGACGGCGAGGTGGAGCCCCACGGCAGACAGAGCGGGCATGAGCCCTTGGAAAATAGCTTCTGCAATCTCTAAGCTCCCGGCTTTGCCGATGTGTGCGCCTGTCACCTCGCTGGTGGAGCAGCCCACCACAAACAGATCACCGGAGGTGAGGTTTGCCTCGGATAAAAGTGCGTTCATGGCTTGGGCGGTTTGGGTTTTGACTTGTTCTAACATAGCGAACCTCCTTATGGGATGATGGTTTCAAGCAAATTTATTTTACTATGAAAGCACAAAAAATGGAAGCCAATTCACAAAAGCTATTTAAAAAAGGTTGCAATTTTCTGAAAGAGTGGTATAATCTTTAAGTTAGGCTATCGCTAAAAGACGATTTTTTTGGACATACTGTAAATAACGTAGTGTGATACTCTCGAATGAGAAGAAGGTGAATTGCTTGGATCGTTATGTCATCCGCGGCGGTACGCCGCTGAAAGGCGAAGTAGAGATCAGCGGCGCAAAAAATGCCGCTGTGGCAATCATCCCCGCAACCTTAATGGTTGAAGGGGTCTGCCGCTTAGAAAACGTACCGCAGATCAGTGATGTATCCCTGCTCTTAAATATTTTAGAGCAGATGGGTGCCACAGTCCGCACAGTTAACCGTAATACGGTGGACATTGATTGCAGTAAGGTAGAAAAGCCCGTAGCACCGCTGGAGTTGATGCGGAAAATTCGGGCATCTTATTACCTAATCGGAGCGGCCTTGGGCCGATTCGGGCAAGCGGAGGTGTCTATGCCTGGCGGCTGTGACATCGGGGCCCGGCCTATTGACCAACATATCAAAGGCTTTAAGGTCATGGGTGCCGAGGTGGAGGTGGCAAACGGCATCATCCACGCTAAAGTTAAAGACGAGCTGGTGGGCGGCACGGTGTATTTGGATATGATTAGTGTGGGTGCCACCATGAATATCATGATGGCCGCAACCCTAGCCAAAGGAAAAACCACGATTGAGAACGCCGCGAAAGAGCCGCATATTGTAGACCTTGCAAACTTTTTGAACTCTATGGGTGCTGATATCCGCGGTGCAGGAACCAGCGTAATCCGGGTTTATGGCACAGAGCGGCTAGACGGGGGCGCATACTCTATTATCCCCGACCAGATTGAGGCGGGCACCTATATGGCGGCGGCGGCGGCCACCGGTGGGGAAGTGTTGGTCAAAAATGTTATCCCTAAGCACTTAGACTGCATCACGTCCAAACTGCAAGAAATGGGTGTCACCGTCCGGGATTTAGGCGAGGCGGTATTGGTCAAAAGTGACGGCCCATTGAGCCGTGCCAATATTAAAACCATGCCCTATCCCGGTTTCCCCACAGACATGCAGCCCCAAATCGGAGCGGCCCTCTGTTTGGCGCAGGGAACCAGCATTATTACAGAAAGCGTATGGGACAGCCGGTACCGTTATCTGGACGAACTCAAGAAAATGGGTGCCGAGGTACAGATTGACGGGAAAACCGCCGTCATTGAAGGAGTCAAATCCTTCACTGGTGCTCCCGTGGCGTGTAGTGACCTTCGGGCCGGTGCGGCCCTCGTTATCGCAGGCTTGGTTGCCGAAGGGGAAACCACTGTAGAGAAAATTCACTACATTGAGCGGGGATATGAGGATTTGATCGGCAAACTCCGCAAGCTGGGGGCGGATATTGAGTATTTAAAGGCTCCCATTGACCCGGAACAGGGAGATGCCCTGCGGGCGACTTCGTAGGTTGGTTTTGGTTGATAGACAAGCACCGTGCTCCGGTTGGGGCACGGTGCTTTTTTCAATATTCAAACCTCTAGCATCACTTGCGCCCGCTGAAGCTCTGCTTCAGTGGGTGGGGGCGTGTTTGCCAGTTCATAGGTAAGCCCCAGTTCTGCCCATTTAAATTCCCCCAGCTTGTGAAACGGCAATACCTCCACCTTCTCGATCACCGAAAACCCACGTAAAAACCCGGCAAGTGCCCGGATATCGTCCTCGTCATCGGTGACGCCGGGTACCAGCACAAACCGAACCCAAGTGGGCACCCCCATCTCTTGAGCCAAGCGGAGGGTTTCGAGGGTGGGGGCTAAGGCCACGCCGGTGAGTTCTTGGTACACGGTGGGATTATAGCTTTTCACATCAAGCAGCAATAAATCCGTGTACGCCAAGGCGGCTTGCACCGTGTCAGCGGGTGTAAACCCGGCGGTATCGAGACAAACATGGAAGTCTGCGTGTTTGCAGGCACGGAGCAATTCCATTAAAAATTTGGGCTGGCTAAAGGGGTCGCCCCCGGTAATCGTAACCCCGCCGCCGGAAAAGCGAAGGTAGGACTGGTACTTTTTCATATCCCGTAAAATCTCTTCCACCGTAGTCTGGTGTCCATCTTTCATCCGCCAAGTGTCCGGGTTGTGGCAGTATTTACAGCGCAACGGACAGCCGGAGAAAAACACCACGTAACGAATCCCCGGCCCGTCCACCATGCCGCCGGTCTCTACAGAATGGATATAGCCTACTGCGTTGGGGTCGTACAAGAGGGCGGCCAAGGTGCTATATCCTCTCGTGGAAGGTGCGGTGAATCACGTCTAATTGCTGTTCTCTTGTCAGTTTGATAAAGTTCACCGCATAGCCAGAGACCCGGACGGTGAGCTGGGGATATTTCTCCGGTCGCTCCATGGCATCGAGCAGGGTTTCTTTGTCAAACACGTTAATATTGATATGGTGGCCGTTGTCGTGGAAATAACCGTCTAACATACCCGCTAAATTACTCTGCCGCTCATCCTCTGTTTTGCCGAGGGCCTTGGGGATGATGGAAAACGTATACGAGATGCCATCTAGTGAGTAGTTATACGGCAACGTGGCCACAGAGGCCATAGAGGCCACAGCGCCCTTTTTGTCCCGCCCATGCATGGGATTTGCCCCTGGCGCAAAGGGTTCCCCCGCTTTACGCCCGTCCGGGGTGGCGCCGGTTTTCTTGCCGTAGACCACGTTGGAGGTGATGGTGAGCACACTAAGGGTGGGCATGGACTCACGATAGGTTCGTTGCTTTTTCAGTTTTTCCATAAAAATCCGCACCACGTCATAAGCGATTTTATCCACCCGCTCATCGTTGTTGCCGAAAGCGGGGTACTCGCCCACTACCTCATAATCCACCACCAAACCGTCGGCATTGCGGATGGTTTTGACTTTGGCGTGTTTGATGGCCGACAGAGAATCCGCCACCACAGACAGCCCGGCGATACCGCAGGCCTGTGTCCGCAAAATTTCCAAGTCGTGAAGCGCCATTTGCAACCGTTCATAGTTATATTTGTCGTGCATATAGTGGATCACGTTGAGGGTGTTGATATAGAGATTAGACAGCCACTCTAACACCTGTTCAAACCGGCGGAACACCTCGTCATAGTCTAAATACTCCGATGTCACCGGGGCAAATTCCGGGGTGATCTGTTCGCCGCTCTCTTCGTCTTTGCCGCCGTTGATGGCGTAGACCAGCGCCTTTGCCAAGTTGGCCCGTGCGCCGAAGAATTGCATCTGTTTCCCTGTCCGCATGGCGGACACGCAACAGGCGATGGAATAATCGTCCCCCCAGTAGCCCCGCATGAGGTCGTCATTTTCATACTGGATGGAGCTGGTGTCGATGGACACTTGGGCGCAGTATTTCTTAAACGCTTCTGGCAAACTCACGCTCCAAAGCACGGTCAAGTTCGGCTCCGGCGCAGGGCCGAGGGTATAGAGGGTGTTGAGGGTGCGGAAGGAGTTTTTTGTCACCAAGGTCTCGCCGCTCTCGCTCATGCCGCCGATGGCCTCTGTGACCCAAGTGGGGTCGCCAGAGAAGAGTTGGTTATACTCCGGCGTGCGGAGAAAGCGGATGATACGCAGTTTCATGACGAAGTGGTCTATTAGCTCTTGGGCTTCTTCTTCTGTCAGCGTACCTTGGCGAATGTCCCGCTCAATATAAATATCCAGGAACGAGGACACCCGGCCTAAGCTCATGGCGGCCCCGTCTTGCTCTTTGGCGCAGGCGAGAAAGGCGAAATACGTCCACTGGATGGCCTCTTTTGCGTTTTTGGCGGGGCATGTGATATCAAACCCGTACCCGGCGGCCATCTCGGCGAGTTCCCCTAAGGCCCGCAGTTGCTCATTGAGTTCTTCTCGGATTAAGGTATACTTTCGATCCATGGCGGGTAAGTCCATGCGGGCCAATTGCGTCTGTTTGTCCGCAATCAGAAACGCAACACCGTAGAGTGCCACACGGCGGTAGTCCCCGATAATCCGGCCCCGACCATAAGCGTCAGGCAGGCCCGTAATCAAGCCGGACGAGCGGGCTTTTCGCATATCCGGGGTATAGGCATCAAACACGCCGTCATTGTGGGTTTTGCGGTACTTGGTGTAAATTTCCTCTATCATGGGGTCGAGTTCATAGCCGTAGGCCTCCAAAGCCCGCTGAATCACCCGGATACCGCCCTGGGGCATGATGCCCCGTTTGAGGGGTTTATCCGTCTGCACGCCGACAATTTGCTCTAGCTCTTTATCAATATATCCCGGCCCGTGGGACACGATTCCGGAGGGGATTTTGGTCTCGGCGTCTAAGATGCCCGCCTCGGTCTCGGCTTTGGTCAGGGCAGAGACTTTATCCCAAAGCTGTTTCGTCCGCTCTGTGGCCCCTGCCAAAAACCCACCGTCCCCGTGGTAAGGGGTCACGTTTCGCTGGATAAAGTTTCGCACATTGACTTCATCTGTCCAAATGCCCTCTTGAAACCCCGCCCAAGCGGCCGGGTGGTCGCATTTTGTAAAAAGTTGGCTCATATTGTCACCTCGCAGTTAGTATTTGATTTTCTGACATGATATATGTAGATATTGTACCACGAAACAAGGGGATTAACAAGGCGAAAGGGTGCCTTTGAAGCTTAGATGGGGTTGTGGTATACTTTGCAGTGGAAGTTAGGAAATCCATTGCTAAAACGCTATAAAGTGTCAGAGGTGGGGGAAGTGCGTGGAAACAATAATTATTAGCTCTTTCGATGAGTACGTTAGCTATATTGAAAAATATAAAAGACAATACTATTTTCGCGGCCATGCTAATTCGAAATGGGATATCGAACCCTCAATCATGAGGGCGAATCCATTTCCTACATTGAGTGACGAACAAAAGATTATCGCCGAAAATGCTTCTGAGGAAAGCGATAGCCGTTCTTATTTGCGCATTCTTAAATCGCTTGCGACACTTTTTCGCTTACAACACTATGGGCATAAGACACGAATTTGTGACCTAACCACAAACAGTTTAGCTGCGCTATATTTTGCAACTGAAGATACAACAGAGGAAGAGGTTGACGGTGCGGTATTTGTTGTTAGCAAGAAGACAGAAGTAGCTGGCAAGTGAATTTGATGATTCAATAAAAGCAGAAAGCCTTTTAACTCGCAACTACATTGTTAAACATGGAGATATGATGTTTAGTAATAACTGTTCACCATGCAAGACGCAGAGCGAGAAATCATGGATATGATGCGGGAGCAGACCGAACTACGAGGGCGATTAAATTCCATTGAGGGGCGGCTCAAAGTGCTTGCCGAGCTTCTAAAACTGGCGAAAATCTACAAGGTAAACAAGCCGTTTTATGACGAGTACAAAGCCCTGCCACCACGCAAGCAGAAGAAATATGCAGCAGAGTATAAAAAGGAATTGGGCTTGTTCAAATCCGCAAGCGGACACCTTAAAAAGTATCGAAACGCCGAGGGCAAACTCCCGCTTGCCGCTTGGGCAAAGGAATATGAGAAGTTGACCGCAGAGAAAAACGAAATCAGTAAATTTACTATGTCGCTCATGGAACGGCTACGGCAGAGTGACCGTATTCGCAAAATGGCGAAAGAGGTCACGCCGAAACAGCCACAGCGGAATCGGGGCTGGGAGATGGAACATTAGGGCGGCGGTGGGTGGTGTTTTACCACCCCACCTCAAAGGGGCTAAATCCGATTTAGCCCCTTTGAACAAACTGGACTTTTTGACTTGACCGTGGTATAATCCTTTTATTCGTTGCTCGTCTTTTCGGCGGGTAATGAGTAGTTTTTATATTAGACGCCCCAAGGCAAAAATGCTTTGGGGCTTATCTATGAAAATTGTTCTTGACTGCCAATACTAAATCATGCTATAATCTATATATAGATTATAAAGAAAGGGGCGCACAAATGTCATTAAAGCACGGATTGATGGGATTATTGAGTCAAAAGCCGATGACAGGCTACGACCTTGACAAAGAGTTCAACGCTTCGCTTGGTTATTTTTGGCCAGCCCAATATAGTCAAATTTATGCCGAACTGGACAAAATGGAGAAAAAAGGCTGGCTTGCCAGCCAGCGAGTGGTGCAGGAGGACAAACCAAACAAGCGCGTATATTCATTGACCGCAGAGGGTAAAGCAGAATTTATTGATTGGTTGTCAACATCGGAAGATGATTTGAAAACCTCCTTTAGCATCAAAAGCGGATTTCTTATGCGGTTATTTTTCGCAGGCAATACGAGCAAGGCACGGGTTTTGGAAATGATGCGGGCTTTGCAAAAATTGTGTTATGACCGCCGTATTGTATTTGAAACGATAAAGCAAAGTATTATTGATGACGGTGATGATGATTACGTTAAACTTGCTGCCCTGTACGGCGAAATGGCAAATGAAACAAGGCTTGCGTGGACTAAAAAGGCAATAGAACATATTGAGAAAATGGAGGAGAATTAGATGCGTTTTTTTATCGATGGAGAAGAAACTAAAATGACCGAAGAAGAAACCCGCAAATTGGAGCAAGACGTGCAGGAAAAAGCCGATAAAATTGCCCAATCTGCCGTAAGGAAAGTCGAGCCATTTACCCGCATAGGTACCTTACTCGGGTTTATGGTCGCTTCGATTTTTTTATTGGTGGCATTAGTGCGCGGTAGCTATGACGGTACGGTTAGATTGCTGTTTGTACAGCTTGAAGATACTACAATAGTGTACATCGCCCTTGCAGTCATGCTTGCAATCACCCTTTGGCATTTGGTTTCAACTGTTCGATTTTTCGTAAACAGAAATAAAGAAAATAAAAATAAAGGAGAATGAAAATGGAAAACTTCAAAAACGCAATTCAAAGCCTTACAACCTTAAAAAAGGTTGACGATTACGGTATGTTTCAAATGACATACTGCGGAGATTACGGCTTTGACGATTTTCTGAAAGTCGGCATTACTGACGACAATGAGGACGGCTTTGCTTTTATGATGAAGCATTTGCTAAAAGGGATTCCATATAGCCCTACAAGCGGCGCAAGCAAAGCCCCTAGTGGCGGTTGCACCACTTTTGTCACACGCAATGAAAAAGGCGAAGTTTTGTTGTGCAGAAACTATGATTTCGCCCCTATACCTGCCCTACAGCTTTTCACTAAGCCAGATAATGGGTATGCTTCTGTATCAACAGCAAATATGTTGTATGCTGGATATAGCTTAATCCCTAATCCTATGACTGGCGAACCACATCTGCCCAGCGGCTTAAACCTTGAAAGTTTTGCAGCCCTTTATGCCCCGTACTTAACAATGGACGGCATGAACGAAAAGGGTGTAGGTATTGCCTCTGTGTTTATCCCCAAGTCGGAAGCACCATTTGACCCTAACAAAGTAAAGATTGACCAAGCAAATGCTATACGTCTAGTGATAGACAAAGCCGCCGATGTAGACGAAGCAATTGACCTTCTCGGACAATACAATATCATATTTGAGTTTAACATTTTCGTCCAGTATCATATTGCTGATGCAAGCGGTCGTTCTGTTATTGTGAATTTTACAGACGGTGAAATACGAGTCACCGAAGTTTCCGAACCCTATCAAGTCTGTGCCAATTTTGCGGCTAACAATCCAGAAATTCGTGCAGGGGTTTGTGAGTTTGAGCGGCATGACAAAGCAAAAGCAAAACTTGAAGCTCACAATGGCATACTGACAGACGCACAGGCAATTGATTTAATGGAAGAAATCGGTGCGTTTAATGAAGGTCAATTTGATTTGCAATGGTCGGTGATGTATAACCTCACCACTTTAGAGGGTGTTATTTTCGCCAATCGGAACAAGGATAATCTAATCAGCTTTCGTTTAATGACTTAGAGTATAAGCATTTCTAAACTCGACACAAGGAAAATCCCCATAGCGTGATGGGCAAAACTAGCTACGGCACAGAGCAAAATCAAGCTCTGTGCCGTTTTTTATGGTACACCCCTTGACAACAACGAGGGCGACCCACCACTACACCAACTCACCGACAAACACAGTCTCTGCCGGGCCGGTCATATATACAGACCCAGTGCCCGCCCTGTCCCAGCAAATTTCCAATTCCCCGCCTAACAGCTTCACGGTGGCGGTGTTGTTACACAACCCATTCAACACACCAGCCACAACACTGGCACAAGCCCCGGTGCCGCAGGCCAAGGTTTCGCCAGAGCCCCGCTCCCATACCCGCATGAGCAGGGTGCTTTGATCAACCACTTGTACAAACTCCGTATTCACCCGCTCCGGGAACAGTAGATGGTGCTCAAAATCAGGGCCGATGGCGGCTAGGTCAAGTCCTGCCGCATCCTCCACGAACACCACGGCGTGCGGGTTGCCCATAGATACGCAGGTAGCCATGTACCGCTTACCTTGCACCGCAAGGGGCTGGTTGATAAAGGTGTCGCCCTCTGCGTCTACGGGAATCAGTGCCGGTTGCAATATGGGCTTGCCCATATCAACCCGCACAGACTGTACCGCCCCGTCTGCCACATGAAGCTCTAACGTCTTAATCTCCCCGCCGGATTCTACCGTAATGGTGGTCTTGTCCGTCAATCCATTGTCATAGACAAATTTTCCTACACAACGAATCCCGTTCCCGCACATCTGGCTGGAGGAGCCGTCAGCGTTATACATATCCATCCAAAAATCCGCCCGCTTACTGGGACAGATGCAAATCAACCCGTCACCCCCCACGCCAAAATGCCGATCAGACACCCGCCGCGCCAAGGCTGCCCGGTCGAAAACCCCTTCCTCAAAACAGTTCACATAGACATAGTCATTCCCAAGCCCTTGCATTTTTGTGAATTTCATACCCAGCTACCTCCTCTGTTTTCCAAAAAGGCCGCCCTTCTATGAAGGACGGCCCTTTTCACTGTCAATTGTCCATTATCAATTGCTTTTACGCCTGCGTAGCAACCTTAACTCCCGGCCCCATGGTAGAGGCGGTGACGCAGCTTTTGATATACTGGCCCTTTGCCGCTGCGGGCTTCGCCTTGATGATGGCACCAATCAGCGTGTCATAGTTCTCTGCCAGCTTTTCCACCCCGAAGGACACTTTCCCGATGGGGCAGTGGATAATGTTGGTCTTATCCAAACGGTATTCGATCTTACCGGCCTTGAGTTCATTGACGGCTTTGGCAATGTCCTGTGTTACAGTACCCGCTTTTGGGGTAGGCATAAGGCCTTTCGGGCCTAATATTTTACCCAAGCGACCAACCTTGCCCATCATGTCCGGTGTGGTCACGATGGCATCGTAATCGAAGAAGTTTTCCTTTTGAATCTTCTCAATCATATCGTCCCCGCCGACGAAATCGGCACCGGCATCTGTAGCCTCTTGCTGGCGTTCTTCTTTACAGATGACCAAGATACGAGCAGTTTTCCCTGTCCCGTGGGGCAAGACAACCGCACCACGAACCTGTTGGTCAGCGTGGCGAGAGTCAACGCCTAAACGGACGTGGAGTTCCACAGTCTCGTCAAATTTGGCCTTGCTGGCCTTTATTACGGTTTCAAACGCCTCTTTCGGGTCGTACTGTTTGGTTTTGTCAACGAGCTCTGCGCTCGCTCTATAGTTTTTACCTCTGAACAAATCAATATCCTCCTTAGTGGTCATTGGGTCTTTATGACCCTCCCACGAAATTAAACTAATCTTCTACGACAACGCCCATGCTGCGGCAAGTGCCGGCAATCATGGCCATGGCGGACTCGACGGAACTTGCGTTTAAGTCCGGCATTTTACGCTCTGCAATCTGACGGATTGCATCCTTGGAAATTGTGCCCACCTTGTCCTTTTGCGGTACGCCAGAACCCTTGTCCAAGTTAATGGCTTGCTTGATTAAGGTAACAGCCGGTGGGGTTTTGGTGATAAAGGTAAATGAACGGTCAGCGTATACCGTGATAACAACAGGGATGGTTGTCCCCATGTCAGCTTTGGTACGCTCGTTGAACTCTTTGGTGAACTGTGCAATGTTCACGCCGTGCTGACCCAAAGCGGGGCCGACCGGGGGTGCCGGTGTCGCTTTTCCGCCGAGGATTTGTAACTTAATATATCCAACAACTTTCTGTGCCAATGTAATCGTCCTCCATTAATCTTTCTTAACGGTCTCTACCTGATCTAGCTCCAAGTCCACCGGGGTCTCTCTGCCGAACATGGAAACCACCACGCGAACCATATCCCGTTCCGGGTCTAATTCTTCCACGGTACCGAGGAATCCGTCTAAGGGGCCGTCGGTCACTTTCACCGTATCGCCCACTTGGTAGTCGAGAATAATCTCGTTTTTCTCTACACCCATGGAGATAATTTCTTCCTCCGTGAGCGGCACGGGGCCGGTAGAGCTTCCGATGAAACCGGTCACGCCGCGGGTGTTCCGCACCAAGTGCCAAGATTCGTCGGTCATAATCATTTTGATGAGCACATAGCCGGGGAAGATTTTCCGCTCTACGGTTTTCACTTCGTTGCCGCTATGCTCGGTTACGGTTTCCATGGGGATGGAAACCTCTAAAATCAGGTCTTGCATCCGCCGCGCCTCGGCGGCTTTTTGAATCGCGGCTTGCACCATGTTCTCATAGCCTGAGTAGGTGTGGGCCACGTACCATTTTGCGCCCTCCGCCATGGCCGCTTACCCGGCGAAGTCGATGAGCGTTCTGACGATGAGGGATGCTATTTGGTCAAAACCCCAAATCGCAACAGCGCAAAAACTCATGACAACTAACGCAACCCAAGTATTGTTCATAACTTGTTTGCGGCTGGGCCAACTCACTTTTTTGAGCTCTGAGCGCAACTCACGAAACCACCGGGCAAGTCGATTGCCGCCGGGCTTTTTCGCTTTCTTCTCAGGAGCCTTCTTTTCAGGAGCTTTTTTTTCTTCACTCATGTTAAGTTATCCTTTCTGAAAGCCTATTTCGTTTCGCTGTGGACAGTGTGTTTGCGGCAGAACCGGCAGTATTTGTTCATTTCCATCCGGTCCGGCGTGTTTTTCTTGTTCTTCATGGTGTTGTAGTTTCTTTGCTTGCAGTCATTGCATCGTAATGTTACTTTCACGCGCATCTGTTCGGCACCTCCTATTCGTTACGCATGTCGGGCCATGATTCCCGACTATGCACGGCCTCCCTGCAGATTTGGCAGTGTTTGAGGTGGCTCTTTTATTGTGTACAAATACACGACAAAAAAGACCTCTCTGCCGACAGGTAGTGGTAGTATAGCACACTTCGGTAGGCGGGGTCAACTGTTTTTTACGGAAATTGCTTATATATAGGGGATGTTTATGAAAATAATGCTGTATATACAAAGAAGAGTTCTGCACTCTTGCCCTTTTTTGGGTTGTGCTCGACTCTGCTTGGGCGTAATCCAAGGGGTAAGCCCGGTGCATTCGCACCGGGCTGGGTGTTATCTGCTAGATTCAGAAAACAAAAACTTATCCTCCTAATACCGGCTGTATCTGTCGCCCATCCAGTGCCGCTTCTACTGTGTCGCCCATCCGAGCAAAATCCGCCACCAGCGAATAGGGCTTCCCCAGCGGGTCATCTTGTCGGAAGGGAACGAAATAATAAAGCCGCCGAGCTAAGAGTAGGCCGATATTGGCACTGTTACCCGACAAACCGTCATTGGTAGACAACGCCAACACCACAGGCAATCCATTGCGCAGGTGGGCCTTACAGGCCATGGTGACACAAGAGTCTGTGATGCCGTGGGCAAGCTTGGCTAGTGTGTTGCCCGTACACGGGGCCACCACCATAATGTCAAACAGGCGGCCCGGGCCGATGGGTTCGGCCCCGCAGAGGGTGGTGACGGCGGGGTTGCCGGTGATGGTTTCAATTTGAGTACGAAAATCTATGGCCCCGCCGAACCGGGTGTCGGTCTCGGCGGCGGCCTCGGATAAAATCGGGGTGATGTCATAGTGTTGTGTGAGAGTCTTGAGCTGCTCTAAAATACGAGAAAACGTACAGAAAGAGCCGCAGACGCTAAACCCCATCTTGCGTTTGTTCATAAACTGTTCCCCTGTTCAGAGAGTATATTATAAATCGTGTCCCGAATCATCGCCGCCGCCGATACCGGCGCAACCTCACCGGGTAGCCCCAAGGCCCAGATGGTTTTGAGCCCCAATGCCGCCGCAGCGGAGAAGTCGATACCGCCGGGTTTCGAGCTGAGGTCAATGAGGGTGGTGCCGGGGTCAAGCCTCCGGAGACGTGCGGCGTCTAGAATTAGATATGGGATGGTGTTAAACACGAGCTGTTGACCCGGCAGATGCTCCGTCAGGGTGTCTGTGGGGATGCCCCGATAGCCGTAAGCGGTAATCCAAGCCAAGTCCGCAAATTTCCGGGCGGACACGGTGACATGGACACCCAAGGCCCGAAGCCTGTGGGCCAGCACCTTACCAATCCGGCCAAAGCCTAACACTAGCGCGTTTGTACCGGTGAGGATGGTGGGCGTACCGTCCATGGCCACCTGAATGGCGCCCTCGGCGGTGGCCACGGCGTTTGCGATGACCAGTTCCTCGCGGGCGTAGTAGTCGAGAAGGGTCAGACCATGGTCAGCCGCCAGCGCAAACGTGTCCGCATCAATCCGGCCACCGCAGACGGTCTGGGCCGGGGTGAGGGCGGCGAAGGCCTCGCTTATGGTCAGCACCGTATCGCTGAGGGGGGTGCTGATTGTTCGGCACTCTCGACTAAGCGGCAGGGGAAATACGACACAGGCCGCATCCGCCACGGCGGCGTTCAAGGTGGGTGCTAACGTAACGCCCTCCGGCCGCGCTTGCTCCATGGCAAAGGCCGAGACCTGATGCCCATCTTTGGCTAAGAGGCTTGCTAACTTTACCTGTCGCATATCCCCGCCGATAACTGCAAATGTGTGTGGCTCCATGTGTAGCCCCCCCTTGTGACGGAATGATTCCTCAGACCAGTGTATTCTGCGGGACACATAAGGGTCACGGTTGTTTCAATAAACCGTCAACATGCACAACGCCATGTAGGGGACGTGCGGTGGCACCCCGCGCCCCAAATTTGCACGGAAACAAAAACAGCGAGACAGCGAGGTCGGCACCCCCCACGAGGGCATCAGACCTAGTTCCCTTGTTCCTACACTCTCCATTCATGAGTGCAGTTCAATAGCACATCAATCCAGCGACCCCACCGCCCTTGACCATTGGAGTTTCGAGTACTATTACATCCGGCTAGAGGGCTTTGGCGACAGTGCGGGGTATAAGGTGCAAAACCGTCGTCACTCTGCCCTTGCCCTTAGCGGGTACATAGGGGCGCAGCTCCTGCGTTTCTTTTGCTTCTTTGCGAAACCGCAAAGATGGCCCGTCCGACAGGACATACACACTGGCGGCCTCCGCCAAGAAAATCCTCGGCCACAGCCGAAAGAAAAGACTAAACGAAGATTTTATTTGACAAATTCATAAAAATATGGTTTATTAAATAAATACTGTCCTTCGGACAATTTAAAAAATCCCTATAAGGAGACATGAAACAACAATGCAAAAAGTAAGAAAAATTTTAACCCTAGTCTTAGTGCTGGCACTACTACTCAGCACACCTGGTATAGCCCTTGCTGTCACCGACAGTACAGAAGCTACATCTGTAGTTCCGGCAGACGCGGTTCTGGTTGGTACAGAACTGGAACTTTGGATGGCGATTCGAGATGCACCAACGGATGGGACACAAGTGACCATTGCGTTAACAGATGACATTGTGATGGGCTCAGTCAACCAGAGCAATCGCATTATTCAGGGGCGCAATATTCTGCTTACCAGTTCCGGCATACGCCGGACCATCTATCAGGAGACGCCGGATCAGAGGCATTTTTCCTTCGGCGCTGGCAGCGCAACCCACCCCTTTAATAGTCTGACTTTGGAAAATATTGTGCTCAGTGGCGAGCGCACACCAGGCACCATTACACATTACAGCGGCGGCGTGGATGCACGCAACGGAACCCTTATCATGAGAGACGGCGCTGTCATCCGGAATTCCCGCAGTACGCTTGGTGGCGGTGTTTATTTTCTTAATGGCGGCAACTTTATTATGGAGGGCGGAGAGATCAGAGACAATGTTGCGACCACGGGCGGCGGTGTTCGTATGTCCGGGATCGAATTTCCCCGGGCCATAGGAACCTTTGTTATGAACGGCGGTGTGATTGCCGATAATACGGCTCGCGGCGGCGGTGGAATATCTCTGGGCGAGCACATGCGTTTCACCATGAATGGCGGGGAAATTGTTGGCAACACGGCTGTACAATCAACTCCCGGCGGACGCGGAGGCGGAATTAGTGCCGGATTCGCCAGTACCGAAATCATCATTAATGACGGAATCATTCGCAATAACTCCGTGTATAGGTTCATTTCCGGCAACAACGTTCTAACCGGCTCCGGCGGCGGCATAGCGATTGGGAATGATACTCGGTTGACTATCCATAGAGGCTTCCTCACCGGCAACCGGGCCGAAGATGGCGGTGCAATCGCAACGGCCATCTATACTTTTAGAAATACACTATACTCTGCTTCTTATAACAACATTACGATCGGGGCCGATGTGGTGTTCTCTCATAACTTTGCGGGCCGAGGGGCATTTCCCCCGCCGACAAATGCAGGGATTACGAATATCCACACAACACGCACAACGATACACAATCACCCGCTGAATAATAACGACATTGCGTTCCGCATTTCCGGTGCGACGGGTACAGTATTTGATCCGGGCCCCTGTCCGGGCATTGAAAACCTACCCGGCCCTGGCGACGGCAACGGTGGTTCCGGTAACGGCACTGACCCTGACCCATTCCCGTTTGCCGATGTAGCAGAAGGTCGCTGGTACCATCCCGCTGTCGTATTTGTACACGAAAACGGCATCATGCAGGGCACAGCGGGGGACAGATTCGCACCGACAATGGACTTTAGCCGGGCGATGGTTGTCACCACACTGTTTCGGATGTATCACGATAGGATTGCCAATACCAGTGACCCGGTAGCGACTCCGTTTGATGACGTAGCCGAGGGCAGATGGTACGCACCATATATCGCATGGGCGCACTCCAATGGCATTGTCCAAGGGGTAAGCGAAACAAGATTCCAGCCGCAAAACGCAGTATCACGGCAAGAATTTGCCACCATGATATACCGCTTTGCACAGTTCGCAGACATGGACGTAACCATCCCAGATGATTTTGCGCTTGCGTTCCCCGATACAGACCGTGTCGGCTCTTGGGCAGAGGATGCCGTGGCTTGGGCCGTGTACAACGAACTTATCCAAGGCACAGGCGGCCAGCTTGTACCGACAGGCACGGCCACACGGGCACAGGCGGCTACGATCCTCATGCGCTTTGTTCCGATGCTGGATTAGTTGCAAAATGAGAACCCACCGCAGACAATCACATGTCTGCGGTGGTTTTTTTATGGGCATGGAATGTAGGGGATGCATATGGGGGTGCAAAGGCATTGTAATTTGCGGGAATGTCCTGTATACTGAATAAAAAGTACATATTAGGAGGATATCCCCATCATGCGAATCAAAAAAGAAGAAACCGCCGCCTTGTTTGTAGACCTGCAAGAACGCCTCATCCCCGCCATGGATGGTGGGGCAGAGGTCGTAGCGCGGAATGTGATGCTGTTAGAGGGTCTTAAAGTTCTCGGTATCCCCGCTGTATTTTTGCGGCAGTACCCCAAAGGCCTCGGCGACATTGTACCGGAGGTTCGAGAAGCCGCTGGGGACTATGCCCCCTTCGACAAACTGGCCTACAGTGCCATGAAAGATGAGACGATTGCGGCGGAATTTGCACGTCTGCGGGCGCAGGGTATCCAAAACATCCTCGTCACTGGGGTGGAGAGCCATGTCTGTGTGCTACAAAGCTGTATTGACTTGGCAGAAGCCGGGTTTACGCCTGTATTGGTGGCGGATTGCGTGGCGTCTCGCAATGTGTTTGACAAGAAAATTGGCTTAAAACGGGCGGTACAGGAACACGTATTGCTTACCACTGCCGAGGCGATTTTGTTTGAGCTTTGCGTGGTGGCGGGTACGCCGGAGTTTAAGGCCATCTCGAAGTTGGTGCGATAGCATGGTGCGGCATGTACGCTCTATGGGGTTACAAGGGCTAAAGGGATATGAGGTATCCATTGAATGCTACCTTTCCGGCGGCCTTCCTGCGTTTGATATTGTAGGTCTGCCGGACGCGGCGGTGAAAGAGTCCAGAGAACGGGTGCGGGCGGCGATTAAGAACTCGGACTTTAAGTTTCCCGTCAGCCGGATTACCGTGAACTTGGCCCCGGCGGATAAGAAAAAGGTTGGGACGCTATACGACCTGCCTGTGTTTCTGGGCATTCTGGCTGCGGCCGATAACATTGGCACCCTGCCGGATGATGCCGCCTTTTTAGGAGAACTGAGCCTCAGCGGCGAACTTCGTCCTGTCACTGGTGCCCTGCCCATGGCGGTGGAGGCCAAGCGGGCGGGGGTTCGCCAATTGTTCCTTCCCGCCGGTAACGCTGACGAGGCGGCTTTTGTAGAGGGGCTCACAGTCTACCCGGTGGAGCATATTCGGCAACTACTCACCCATCTGGGGGGCGGGCCGAAAATCACCCCCGCCAACATGCCGAGTATGCCGGAACCCACAGGAATCGGCATGGATTTTGCCGAAGTCAAAGGGCAAGAACAAGTCAAGCGCGCTCTAGAAGTCGCTGCCGCCGGGGGGCATAATATTCTATTGGTTGGCCCGCCGGGGGCGGGGAAAAGTATGCTAGCCAAACGCCTGCCTTCCATTTTGCCACGGATGAATAGGAGCGAAGTACTTCAGACCACAGAAATCCACTCTGTAGCGGGATTGACGGGCAAACATCAGCCAGTGGTTGCGGATCGACCATTCCGTGCACCCCACCACACCGTGTCAGCCCCCGCTATGACCGGTGGCACGTCAACTCCCAAACCGGGGGAGATTTCCCTGTCCCATAACGGCCTGCTTTTCCTAGACGAGTTCCCGGAGTTTGGCAAACAGGTCTTAGAAACCCTGCGCCAGCCGTTAGAAGACGGACAAGTTACTATCTCTCGCGTAGCTGGGACGGTGACGTTTCCCAGCCAGTTTATGCTGGTCTGTGCCATGAATCCCTGCAAATGCGGCTGGTACGGCCACCCAGCGGGGCGGTGTAAGTGCTCAGAGCAGAGTGTGACGAATTACCACAGCCGCCTTTCCGGCCCGCTGTTGGATCGGCTGGATTTGGTACTGGAAGTGCAGGCCTTAGAATATGACGAACTCCGCACCTACGTCCCGGCGGAGTCCTCGGCGGTGATTCGGGAGCGGGTGGATCGTGCCCGTGCCGTCCAAACCGAGCGGTATAAGGAAGCGGGCCTCAACTGCAACGCCCGCATGGGGCCGAGCGAGTTAAAAACCCACTGTCGTTTAGAGGATGATGCAGATCAGATTATGCGAGGTGCCTTTGACCGCTTGGGGCTGACAGCTCGCAGTCACGACCGGATTCTACGTGTGGCCCGCACCATTGCAGACTTAGACGGCGCAGAGCAGATTCATGCTGCACATCTGGCAGAAGCGGTACAGTATCGGACGTATGATTTTCGAAGTGGCTAAGGATGGCGTGTGTCCTATACCCCAGGGCCCGGTGCGTAAGCACCGGGCCCTGGTTGTTGTATATCACACTGTCTTACTACCTACTGCGCAACAATCGCCTTCCCACTAATGCTCTCACCACCCCTGGTCAAATAGTGGTCATTGGTAGCACCTAGCACGGATGCAAAGTACCATGCATCGTCTGCCACATCCGGGAAGTTCCGCGCATCGGCTATGTCTAACTCCTCCAACGCCTCCAATGCGGCGCGGCTGTCGATGCGGCCTAGGATACGGTTCACTGCTGTCGCTACCTCCGCGCGAGAAATGTT
>WRBE01000042.1 GCA_009779845.1 Oscillospiraceae bacterium | reverse complement strand
TTTGGCACCAGTGCAGAGTATAAGGTGCAAAACCGTCGTCACTCTGCCCTTGACCTTGGCGGGTACATAGGGGCGCAGCCCCTGTGTTGACTTTTTGCTTCTTTTTGTTCAACGACAAAAAGATGGCCCGTCCGGCAGGACATGACCAGCTGGCGGTACCCGCCAAGAAATCCCTCGGCGACAGCCGAAAGAAAAGGTCAAGACCACGGAACACACAGGGGCACATCCCCTACGGAGAGCGAGGAGAATAGAACTGGACGTTGAGAACACCGTCCCCCACAGAGGATGGGAGAAAGGTCAACGGAAAAAAACAAGGGCCGGGCGATTGATAATCGCCCCTACAAAGGACGAGAGAACGCAACGGTTGGGATAGTGTTTCACAAAGGAAAAGGGTTGGGACGTGTGGGGTGGCGGCCCCTACACCTCTTCAATCAAATGAATCTCCTTACCAAGCCCGGCAAGCTCCACCCAAAACTGCGGATAAGACTTGTTCACCGCCTCGCCTCCGGTGATCATCACTGGCCCCTCACAGGCAATAGAGGCCACAGCCGCCATCATGGCGATGCGGTGGTCGCCCCAAGCATCCACTGTGCCGCCTTTGAGTTGGGGGACACCCTCAATCCGAAGCCCTTCGGGAAGTTCGGTGACTGTGGCACCCAGTGTATTTA
The DNA here is from genome assembly GCA_009779845.1 of Oscillospiraceae bacterium. Lineage (GTDB taxonomy): Bacteria > Bacillota > Clostridia > Oscillospirales > Oscillospiraceae > WRAB01. The sequence continues at coordinate 21,410 of WRBE01000042.1, read as the reverse complement.
ATGTCTGAGCGGTGGCGGTGAGACGGTCGGACTCTTTTAAGCGCAGACGGCCTGCGTTTTTGATGATGGTGGTGCCGGTACCCACAGCAGCCACGGCGGAGAGGACGGGAATCAAGTCCGGAATGGCGGTAGCGTCAATCTCAATCCCTTTGCGCACACCCTCTGTGACGGTGTAGGTGCCGTCCGTTTGGGTGATATTGGCACCCATGCGCTCTAGCACCTGGATCACGGCCCGGTCGCCTTGGAGGCTGTCGGGGCTTAAGCCCGTCACCTGAATTTCGCCATCGGGCATAGCACCGGCGGAGAGCCAGAAGGCGGCATTGGACCAGTCACCTTCGGCATCTACCGTGCTGGGGCTTTGGAAGGTACCGGATTGGATGTCGTAGCGGTTTGCGGTCAGAGAAGGTTCATAGCCAAATTTGGCGGCGGCATCTAGGGTGATATGGATATAGTCCTCGGACTCAATGCGCCCCTCGACCGTGAGGGTGCTGTCACTGCCTAAGAGCGGCAGGGCCAATAATAGTCCGGTGATATACTGGGACGAGATGTTGCCGGGAATCACATAATCGCCGGGTTGGAGCGACCCCTCTGTACAGAGCAAATGAGGTTCCGGCCGGGTGAGGGTGATACCGTGGCGGGTGAGTTCTTCATCCAGCGGTGCCAAAGGTCGTTCCGGCAGCCGCCCAGCCATGCAGAACTGGCCGGAAACACCCAGTGCGCAAACAATGGGGAGCAGGAAACGAAGGGTAGAGCCGCTCTCTTTGACCGGGAACACGGCTTGTTTGGGTAAATTCTCCCGGTCAATGGGTCGGACGGAAAACCCGCCGTCCACTTGTTGAATGCTGGCTCCCAAAGCCTCTAAACAGGCGGCGGTGGCGGCTACGTCCTCGGCCTCTGTGGGGCCGGAGCGGATGAAGGTTTCTTTGTCCGCCAAGGCCGCTACAATGAGCAGGCGGTGGAGGACGGATTTGGATGGGATGATTTCGACTGTCCCTTGGATAGGGCCGGGAAAGACGGTGACATTCATGATGATACCCCCAATTTGATCCAGTGGAGTAAGTCCTCTACTGGGATTTGCATCAGTTCGCTGTGCCCGAGACTGCGGGGTGTGACAATAGAGATGTCCCCGCCCCGCCGCTTTTTGTCCCCTTGGGCGGCCTGGAAGATGGCCTCGGCACTGTAGTCTGTGCGGTTGGGGAGGCTGTAGCGGTCTAGCAGATTGTCCAGCATGTGCAGACAATCGGGCGGACAGAGGTGTTTTGCCACGGCGGCCCGGGTGTCGATGGTCATGCCGATGGCCACGGCTTGACCGTGAGGGATTGTGTAATTGCTTAGTTTTTCAATGGCGTGGCCCACGGTGTGGCCGAGGTTTAACAGCATCCGTCGGCCTGTGTCAAACTCGTCTTGCTCTACCACATCCCGTTTGATGGAGACGCAGGTGGTGATGATAGTGGGGAGTTCTTGGGTGATATTGTCATTGAGCAATTGATCGAGTAGCCGGGGGCTGTTTAGCATTCCGTATTTAATTACCTCTGCCATGCCGTCTTGGAAAATTTCTTGGGGTAGTGTGTCCAAGGTGTCCGTATCAATCAGCACGAGAGTGGGTTGGTAAAATGCCCCGGCCAGATTTTTGCCGTGGGGCAGGTCAATGGCGGTTTTGCCGCCTACGGATGAGTCCACCATGGCGAGTAGCGTGGTGGGGACTTGGATATAGGGGATGCCCCGGAGGAATGTAGCCGCCGTAAAGCCCGCTAGGTCTCCCACTACACCGCCGCCGAGGGCCACGATACAGTCGGCGCGGGTGAAGCCATCTTCCGCCAGCCTATTTAGAAGGGATAGGTATACAGTGCTATTCTTGCTGGTTTCACCAGGTGTCAGGGTGTATATATGAGGTGTAAGCCCGGCGTTGGTTAGTGTGGCAAGGACAGGCTTGGCGTATAACGCCGCCACGGTTTCATCTGTCACCACGGCAATTTTTTGGGTGGGGGGGAGTAGCGTTTTTATATGCCCTCCCAGCTCGGGCAATATGCCGTGGCCGATGAGCACGTCATAGGTGCCGGAAGCGGTTACGGTTACTGTGTTCATGGGCCGTCCACCTCCCGCTTGCGGAGTCGGCCTTCGTCTAAGAGTGCCCGGAGGCGGTTGTAATCTTTGGCCTCTAATGCGTCCCGATACTGGTGCATGGCGGTGAGGAAGATATCAATTTCGGAAAGTAATGCTTCTCGATTTTCCAAAAATAATTCTGCCCACATGTCTGGGTTGAGCCACGCGACACGGGTCAAATCCTGATAACTGCCTGCGGAATAGCCTTGGTGCTGAGAGGCAGTGGGGCTTTTGATAAAGGCATTGGACACTACATGGGGCATCTGGCTGGAAAAGGCAATGATGTTGTCATGAGCCTCTGCGGTGGTCACGGAGATGCGCCCGAAGCCCACGGGTTTTAGTAGGGCTTGCACGTGGTCAAACAAGCGGATGTCTTCAAAATTTGGTGGTACGATGACCATGGGTTCCCCGTCGAATAGGTCTTCCCGGCTATATTTAAACCCAGACTGGTGTGCCCCTGCCATGGGGTGGCCGCCGATGAAGGTGAAGTTGTTTGCCGCCGCCACAGGGAACAGGGCCGCACAGACTCGCCCCTTGGTGCCGGAACAGTCAATGACAGTGGTGCCTTGTAACAAAGGCGCTTTTTCTACCACCCAGTCAATGACCCCTTGGGGGTAGGCGCACAGGAGGATGCAGTCGCAACTGGAGAGGTCGCTGTCTGTTAGCGGCCCGTCAATGGCTTGGGCCAGATTTGCAAACTCCATGATGGAATTGTCCAAGTCCGTACCCAATACCCGGATGCCATCTGTCCGTTTGTATGCTTTTGCCAGCGAACCGCCGATAAGTCCTAGCCCTACAATGCCTACTTGCATGTCTGCACCGCCTCTCGCACTTTGAAAATTTTTGGAGCCAGCTCTGCAAATTGTTCCGGTGTTAGGGATTGTGCTCCGTCAGAAAGGGCACGGGGCGGGTCGTTGTGCACCTCAATCATCAGTCCATCGGCCCCCGCCGCTGCTGCTGCTAGGGCCATGGCGGGCACTAGGTCCGCTCGGCCGGTGCCGTGGCTGGGGTCTACCACCACAGGAAGATGGGTAAGGTTTTTGAGCACCGGGACAGCCGATAAATCCAGTGTGTTTCGGGTATAGGCCGACTCGTAGGTGCGGATGCCCCGCTCACAGAGGATCACGTTTTCGTTGCCGCTGGCCATGATATACTCGGCGCTCATGAGCAGTTCTTTGATGGTACCTGCCAAGCCCCGCTTGAGCAAAATCGGGTTTTGCAGTTTGCCCAGCTCTCGGAGCAGGTCATAGTTTTGTGTGTTTCTGGCACCCACTTGAATCACGTCTACCTCTTGGAACAGTTCAATACTGCGGATATCCATGAGTTCAGTGACAATGGGCAGGCCGGTTTCTTTTTTGACTTGTAGCAGTAGCTCTAGTCCTTCTGCCCCAAGTCCTTGGAAGTCGTAGGGTGATGTGCGGGGCTTAAAGGCACCACCCCGGATGAAGTTGGCCCCGGCGGCTTGAATTTTGTCGGCGATATAGAAAAGCTGTTCCCGGCTCTCTACACTGCAAGGCCCGGCGATTAGGGCGAAGTGTCCGCCGCCAATCTTTGGCCCGCCGGGGAAGGTAGAGATGACCGTATCGTCCGGGTGCATGGCACGGTTGGGGGCCTTGAAGGGCTCTCTGGTCTCGGACACGGACTCGACGATGTCCAAACTGCGGATCATGTCAACGTCAATCCCTGCCGTGTCGCCGATGAGGCCCAAGACGCACTGCTCTCCGCCCTGATACTCCCGGACGATGAGCTGTTTTTCTTCCAGCCAGCGGGTCAGGTGCTCGATTTTCTCTTGGGATGTGCCGGGACGGAGTACAACTACCATGATGGGTTCCTTCTTTCTGTTGTTTCATATAGTCAAAGAGCTATAAAATAAAAATACCACCCAGATGTGTAACCTGTGTGGTGTCTGTTTCTGCTATGGCCCCTATGGGGCTATTTCACGCAACACAAATTACTATTACTTTTTGGTGGTAAAGTAATAGTAGCCGTAGTAGAGGTTGTGGTTGCTTAGATGGTTCATGGGTAGCATCCTCTCTGTGGTGTGTATATAAGAGTGTAGCATGTTGGAGGGGTGTTGTCAATGGTTTTTTGGGTGTGGGTGTGGGTTGGGCGGTAAATGTAGTGTTGCCTAAGTGATAGATGAGCTGATGTGGGGCGGTGTGTATAGTGGGGTTATGAATCAGATGTGGGTTTGGACTGACAGTTGATAAGCGGCAAAAGGGCGACTTGCACATCGATCTAGTTTTGTCCATTTGTACCGAATTTGTAGGGGATGCGGCCCTCCGCATCCTGCTGTTTCGATTTCAATGCAGATTTAGGGGACGCTAGGGGCGGCATCCTCTACAACGGGCAAGGGGTGCGAGTGGCTAATGGCACCCCTACTTAGCCAATTTGACGGGTATTTAGATTGGCATGGGGCGAATTATCGAGGAGTGGAAATTTGGCGGGAAGTGTGGTAGAATGGGGACATCAAGCTTATACTAGGCGCTGCAAAAGCGATGTTGATTTTCGGAGCTAAAGCTTAAACATCGAGAAAGGGTGTCGACACATGGAAATGTCAGTAGAACAAGCAAAAAAAATTCTTTTAGTGAATGGGCAGAAAATAAAGGATGAGAGCACCATAAACAATAATCAGGGGACAAGAATTGACCTTGAGAATGGTGCGATTGTCAATGTTTTCAATTCTGGGAAAATTACTTTTCAAGGGAAGAATACCGGGCAGATTAAACCACTTTTTTCAGACGATACATCTAGTTCTACGCCAATTAACCGAAAGGTGTTTGTTGTCTATGGTCACGATATGATGGCTCGCACTCAACTTGAAGCAATGCTTCGCAGATGGGAGTTTGAGCCATTGATATTAGACCAACTTGCATCATCTGGACAAACAATTATTGAAAAGCTGGAAGAGTATATAGGCCAAGCTAGTGTTGGCATTGTTCTTGCAACTCCGGATGACTGCGGCTATGCAAAAGGGTGTGAGGATAAGTCGAAGCACCGTGTTCGTCAAAATGTTGTTTTAGAGCTTGGTATGTTGCTTGCAAAGCTTGGGCGAGAAAAAGTTGCTATACTTCTTTCACAAGCGGAAGATATGGAGCAACCTTCTGATATTGATGGTTTGATATATATCCCATTCCAAGATAATGTTGAAGACACAAAACTGTCATTAGCAAAAGAAATGGAGAAGTGGGGATACACTCTTACTGCTACCATGCTTTAAAACAGCGATTACAACTAATAAGCAAGCTGCATACACCAGCGCACAAAATCCTACCCCCACCCACCTAACAAAAACAGGCTGGAGATTTTCTTGCTGACGCTCGAAAATCCCGGCCTGTTTTTTGTATGAGCGGTTGCCTAACACGAGCTGATGCCTTGTCAGCAGAATGCCGAGAGGCGGGAGTCTGGTGGGAAATGTGATGCAATATGCGCATCAAATTTATACTTTGTTCACCACTTGAACTGATAGTGTGCTATACTGAATAGCGAATTTTTCATTGTAATCTGGCGACTCCCTAGGAAAAGGATTTTTTGTGACATGAAGTTTTTTGACGAAAACGAGGACACCGCCCGGGGTGAAAACCCAAACAACTACAAGGCAGACCACGCATCGGAGGTGGATTATGCCGCCGCAGTGGCACGGGCCATTGGGGACGACCCTGTGTCCGAGGTGGACGACTATGCCGCCGCAGTGGCACGGGCCATTGGGGGTGACCCTGTGCCAACGGAGGTGGACTATGCCGCTGCGGTGGCACGGGCCATTGAGGCAGAGCCTGTGACACAGAGGAACTATCCCCCTCCACCCGCACGGCCGAGTGTGGCACCATTGAGGCCACCCGTCCGGCCCCGTGGTCGCTGTCGGCGGCGTGGTCGTGGGCGGCTCCGCCGGGCCATTGTGGCAACATTCATCACGCTCTTGGTTGTGCTGGTCGGGTTCTTTGTGGTTATAACCTTTTTTCTGCGACCGCCCATTGATAGAGATATCTTCACCGTACTCATTGCTGGGCAGGACAATGTGGGCACCCACGGGCTTACAGATACGCTGATGCTGGTCAGTGTCGATTCAGGGAGCGGTGCGGTCAATATCGTGAGTATCCCCCGAGATACCAGAGCGGATGTCAGTTGGCAAGGCCCCAAAATCAATTCTGTGTTTGCCATGACGGGCGGCTCGATTGACCGCCTGATGGAGGAAGTGGAAAAGTTGGTCGGCTTTATGCCGGACTTCTATGCGGTGCTGAACCTGCAAGCATTTGTGGAATTGGTGGATGTGTTAGGGGGCGTGCGGCTTAATGTGCCGATTCCGATGCAATATAGCGACCCTTATGATAATCCGCCGTTGTATATTAACCTCGAACCCGGCTATCAGACGCTTACGGGAGCAGAGGCGATGCATTTTGTACGTTATCGCACAAGCGTTGGGGATTTAGGCCGTGTCCAGAATCAGCAACACTTTTTGCAAGCCGTGGCGGGTGAGGCGTTACGGGTTCGCAATGTGACTCGAATGCCGGCTTTGATGGGGATTTTCGGCGAGCATGTGGATACAGATCTGCCGTTCTCAAGCATGGCCTATGTGGCCCAGCGGATGATGCGGGCGGGCGAGAACGTAACCACCCACACCATGCCCACAGAGCCGTTTGGGCCGGATTTGGTGCCGCTACTCAATCCGTGGCTGGAGATCATTAACAGCTACCTAAACCCTTACCCAACATCGGTGACACTGGAAAATTTACGGCTGTATACACGCATAAACGGTACCGTACAGCTTGCAGGCGGCGGATTGCCGCTGACGGGTGGACGGTAGTCATTAGCTGTCTATCGTGAAACGCCACAAAACAGGCCGGGGATTTTCTTGCTGACGCTTGAAAATCCCCGGCCTGTTTTGTCTGCTATGCAAACTTGTGTGTCAAAGAGGGCACCGGTTACACCGTCTCTCCGGGGCCGAGTTTTCCTAGTACATCCAGAAAATAGCCCGGCAGTTCTGACGATAGTGTGATTCGTTCTCCGGTTGTTGGGTGGTCAAACCCCAGGCTGCGGGCGTGGAGGCATTGGCCTGATAGGCCTCGCTCTGGGCGTTTGCGACCGTAGACCAAATCTCCTAGCAGCGGGTGGCCTAAGCTGGCCATGTGGACCCGGATTTGGTGGGTGCGCCCGGTCTCTAGGCGGCACTGGAGGTGGGTGTAGCCGTTATAGCGGGTGATGACCTCAAAATGGGTTACCGCCTCTCTGGCTACTTTGGCGGCGGTGCTCATCCGTTTGCGGTCGGCGGGGTGGCGGCCGATGGGGGAATCTATGGTGCCTGTGTCTTGGCCCACCCGGCCGATGGCGATGGCTTCGTAGATGCGGGTTAGGCTTCTGTCCCGTAGTTGGTCGGACAGGGCTTGATGGGCGGCGTCTGTTTTGGCGACGAGCAGTAGCCCTGAGGTGTCTTTGTCCAGCCGATGGACGATTCCCGGACGTTTGGTTCCGCCGATGCCGGAGAGACTGTCGGCGCAGTGGTAGAGGAGAGCGTTGACCAATGTGCCGTCCGGGTGTCCCGGTGCCGGGTGTACCACCATGCCGCGGGGCTTGTTGACCACGATGACGGAGGCGTCTTCAAAGACTACGTCTAAGGGGATATTTTGTGCAACAGCCTCTAGTTCTTCTGGCTCGGTGAGGGCGCAGATATATCGATCCCTCGATGCGGTGACGTGGTTTTTCTTGATGGGTTTGCCGGTGGGGAAGGTGATTTCTCCGGACTGAATGGCCCGCTGGACGGCGTTTCGGCTCATGTCCAGTTCTCTTGCCAAAAATGCATCAATCCTGACCCCGGCGGTTTCTGGGGTTACGGTGAGTTCTCTATTCATGTTCCGGCGCTGCTTTCTTTTTTGCCTGTTCTTTTTTCCATTCATTGACCACAAAGGCCACCATGAAGACGATGCCGCCTACGGTGATGAAAATGTCCGCCACATTAAAGATGGCAAACCGGATGAACACAGGCTCAAACATGTCTATCACAAACCCATAGAGTAGGCGGTCTACCCAGTTGCCAAGGCCTCCCGCCATGAGGGCGACTAGCCCCCACTGTTGGACTTTGCATGGGAACGTTCCCCGGAAGAGTAGCACGCCTAAAATCAAAAGTAACAGCGGTGTGAGTATCATGGGCACCCATTGTTGGGTTTGTAGCATACTAAAGGCCATTCCTGTATTTTGGAAGTAGGTTAGTTGTAGGATGCCGGGGATGAAGGTTTGGGTTTCGCCTAGGTTGAAGTTTTGTAGGATGTATATTTTTACTAGGCGGTCGGAGATGAAGACTGTTAGGGCGATTAGTAGGTTGATGAGCATGGTGTTGTTTCCTTTCGAATGGAGGGGGTGGTTTGGTTTTTCTCTTTCGGCTTGCGCCGAGGGTTGTCTTGGCGGTTCCCGCCAACTGGTCATGTCCTGCCGGACGGGCCTTCTTTTTGTCGTTGAACAAAAAGAAGCAAAAAGTCAACATAGGGGCTGCGCCCCTATGTACCCGCTAAGGTCAAGGGCAGAGTGACGACGGTTTCGCTCCTTATAATCTGTGCTGGTGCCGATACCCTCTAGCCGGATGTAATAGTGCTCTCAACCCCAATGGTCAAGGGAGGTGGGGCTGCCGGCGCGGTGTTCTATTGGAATGCGCTCATGAATGGATAGTATACAACTGCCGCTTTTGAGCGCATTTCAATAGTACATCATACTGGCGGTGGAAAACACCCTTGTAGGTTTCGAGGCAACCGGACTTTTGGTAGGTGGCCCATGTCGCCAGTGCGGGGTATAACATGAAAACGGTTTCTACATTGGACCTTGACCTTAGCGGGTACATAGGGGCGCAGCCCTTGTGTTGATTTTTTGCTTCTTTTTGTTCAACGACAAAAAGAAGGCCCGTCCGGCAGGACATAACCAGTTGGCGGGAACCGCCAAGACAACCCTCGGCGCAAGCCGAAAGAAAAAGTCAAGGGCCGGGCGATTGATAATCGCCCCTACGAAGGGAACAAAGGGCGAAGATCAAGGGCCGGGACGTACAGGGGCACGTCCCACAAGGCGGACTGAAGCCCGCAAGGTGCGAGAGAAACAACCCGCAAAGTAACAAAAGGTCAAAAACCGGGCGGCCAAATGGCCGCCCCTGTAATGGTTATTCGTCGTCTAAATTCGTCCCGAATTGTAAATCATCAAAATTAAACTGAGGCCGCTTAGTGGTGGGCTGTCCTTCATCGTCCCAGAAGGCATCCACGTCCACTTTTAATTCTTCCGTGTCCCCTAAGGCGGCAGAGATGCTTTGGGCAATGTCCGCTTTCTCGGCGGCCCGTGTGTCTGCCTCGGCGGGGGCTTTTTCTTCGGCGAAGGCCGCATCCATGTGGTCTTGGTCGAATAACTTGAAATAGTCTACTTCTTCTGCGGTACTGGGGCCTTTGAGCTCGGTCTCCACAATCAATCCGTTACTGTTGGCGGTGGCGTCTTCCACAAAGGGGGATGCTTCACCCGAGGGGTCTGACGCAAGACGACTGACCTCTTGGGCCAAGTAGGCACCGATAGAGTCCTCCATGTTATCGTCTAAGGGCATTTCCGGCTCTGTTGCAATGGGGGGCATCACTTGGGTGTCTACCAAAGGCTCTGCCACGGGCGGCGGAGTTATAGGCGCGACAGGTGTGACAGGTGCAACAGGGACTTCTGGTTCTGCCACGGGAGGTGTCGGAGCTACCGCTTGGACAGGAGGAGCCGCTGGGGCGGGGGTTGCCGCCACAGGCGCCTCAATGTGTAGTTCTTCTAATTGCTCTAAAAATGCCTTTTCCTCGGCGATCAGGTCTAAGACCCGTTTGCTGAAGAGGCTGGTCTTGCGTCTGGCTTCTAACAACTTCGCTTCTTCCAACGCTTGTTGTTGTTTGACCTCGGTACTCTGTTTTTGGGCCTGTTCGTTGATTTCGGCCAAAATGGCATTGCCTTTGCCCTTGGCCTCTTCCACAATTTCGTGGCCCATTTTTTGGGCGGTGAGCAGGGCCATACGCATGGACTCTTCGGTGGAACGGTACTCTTCCACCTTCTCCACTAATACTTTCAGCTTGCCTTTTAAGGCGGCATTGTCTTTATATAGGGCGGTGTAATCCTCATGTACCCGCTCTAAAAAGTCGTCCACCAAGGCCATGTCATAGCCGCCGATCCGGGCTTTTTCAAATTTTTGTTCCGTAATATCTTGAGGTGTTAACATGATTTCCAACCCTTTCTTTTAAAAATACAGGCCGTTATTTTCCAACTCGTCAATCAAGTCGCCTAAGATGTCTACGTTATAAGGCGTGATGATATACGTGCTCACGGCCACTTTCTTAATTTTCCCCTCTTGGGCGTAAGCCACACCGGAGAGAAAGTCGATCAGACGCCGGGCAATATCCTTATTCGTCTGCTCCAGATTTAACACCACCGTCCGCTTGTCCCGCAGATGGTCTGCAATTTCGGCGGCGTTTTCAAACCGGTCTGGCTTGACCAAGACCACTTGGAGCTGTGTTGTGGCGTGGATATTTACCACCTTATTTGCGTCTCTCGACTGCATGTCCGGCGTGAAGTATCCGCCCCCCCGGGTTGCCCGGCCTTCTTCCGAACGAGGCCCACGGCGACGTTCTGTCGTGCGGGGCTCTACCGGAATGTTTTCTTGCGCTCTGGGGGAATAGTCTTCAAACTCGTCCTCGAAATCATCGTCTGGCCGCGTTAACTTTTTAAGTTCATCTAAAAATCCCATTGCCTATCGTCCTCCTGCTTACCTGTAATGTCGATTGCCGAAGATGGTACTGCCGATGCGTACCATGTTGGCTCCCTCTAAAATGGCGTCAGCAAAGTCGCCGCTCATACCCATGGATAACATGTCTATCTCTATATTATTGTACATCTTCGCCCTAATGTCAACAAAAACCTGATTCATTCGAGCAAATAAGACACGAGTTTCTTTCACGTCCGCCTCTAAGGGCAGCATAGTCATGAGCCCTCGGACACGGATATGGGGGTGATTTGCGGCTTGTTCTAAGAAGGATGCGAGTGCTGGCGCATGAACCCCGAACTTGTCTGGATCCTTGCCAATATTGACTTGTACCAGTATGTCTTGGGTCACCTGTATCTCGTTTGCCACCCGGTCAATGGCATTCAGTAACGGCAGAGAGTCCACAGACTGAATCAAGTCCACCGCCCCCACCACTTTGCGGATTTTATTTTTTTGCAGGTGCCCGATAAAATGGACAGGTGCCCCGGTATAGGCTTCCGCAGCTTGTTTTTGGGTTAGCTCTTGCACGCGGTTCTCGCCGCAGGCATCCACCCCTGCCGCTACCGCCGCCCGGACCGTATCTGCGTCTTGGGTCTTGGTGGCGGCCACTAGGGTGATATCGGAACCCATCCTGCCGGATTTGACTGCCGCTTCGTGTATCACATCTCGCAACCGGGCGATGTTATCTTGTATACTCATCGGCGAATGACCCGCCCATCATAGAGTTCCCCGGCACGGACAATAATCGTGTTTCCCTCCCGCAGGGAGACCTCCGGGCTTGTCCGCTGATTGTCCGGTCGTACCAAGTAATAGTCGGCCCCTGCATGAACGATTTCTACAAACTTCCGCTCGGCCATCTGGACAGTGAGGGTGAACACATAGGCCGGTTGGTGTCCTGTTTCTGGGTTTGGTTCGCCCCGATGGAGCGCTTCACGAGGGACACGGATTCCGGTGAAGGTATCATAGATTATCATCGCCTCCACCCGGCGGAGGCCGAGGGTTTCCACCAGTGCGGTATTTGCGGCAAACACCGCCACCTGATACCCGTCTGTGGGCTGGCCCAAGGAATAGACCCGCATGGGGATATCTGCCGTTCCCACGCCGGAAAAATTCAGAGATACACGATTTGTCCGCTCACCGTCTAGCTTGGCCTGTAGTCTCTGACCCTCCGCTGTCGGTACTAGGGCCGCATAATACCACGTCATGCCAACGACCAGCTTTCCGGGTGTCTCTGCCGGCGCTGTTTGGGGTTGGGCATCTAATATTTCTTGCAAATGTGCCACGTCTAGCCAACTAAACTCGCTGGGCCCTAGGTGCTCATACCCGTCCACTCGTGCAGAAAATACCCCCGCCTGTGTAGCGGCAATGGGGCGCACAGAGGATGCGATACTGCCTAGTCGTTCATACTCCGTCTGGGCCGTCGCTAACCGGTGGGTAAGCTCGGTCTCGTCCCCTGCTAGCAGTAGGGTGCCAATCTCGATGAGTTTCGTGTCTAATTGCTCGAAATCCCCTTGTCGGGCGGCATAATTGAGGTTGCGCAATTGGCGGCGAATCTCCGCCTCTTGCTGGCCGCCTGTACCTTGGGCGAGCCGTGTTTCTAGGTGGGTAATCTCTTGCGCTAATTGGCTGCGCCGGGCACCTTGTTCTAAGTCTTGCAGGCTGTCATAGGCCACCAAGTACGCCATACCGACACTGACCCGCTCACCTTCCCGCACGGTGCTGGCCACCACGGGATAGGGGGGGGTGCTTACCACTTCTTCACGGATAATCAGACCCGGTGCAAAAAAACTCTCCTGTGACTGGGCTGTCACCGCTGGAACCGTCCGTAGGGGGTTTTGCACCGATTGAAACATGGATATCCCAAAATAGACCACCACAAACACAAACAGCAAGATGGAGATTATCGTAAATACAAAATTCGTCCGCTTCATGTTAGTCCTCAGTAAAACTCACAGATTTTGTTGGTTGAATGGTAGAGATGGCGTGTTTGTAGATGAGCTGTTGCTTGCCCTCTGCGTCCATCACTACGGTGAAATTATCGAACCCTGTGACAATGCCTTTAATTTGAAACCCGTTGACCAAAAACATGGTAACAGGGATGCGGCTTTTTCTTACCTGGTTGAGGAAGATTTCTTGTAAGTTTTGCGCCTTGGACATATGTACGCTCCGCCTTTCTCTTTTGAAAACAATCATGTTATTTTATCACAACTTGCCGGTACTGTCTATATTATACTGCCTGTCCGCCAAAACTCTGTCGAAACCTGAACCGCTGTATCCATGTCCGGCGCACCGGCCCACAATATCCAGCGTACCGTCTCGTCTCGGCGTAGCCAGCTCAGTTGCCGCTTGGCATAACGGCGGCTTTCACGCTTGACGTCCTCCATGGCTTCTTCCAAAGATATTTCACCCGCAACGGCACGGGCCATTTCTTTGTAGCCAATAGCTTGCATGGCAGTATCTTTTGCAGATAAGCCCTTTGCCAAGAGGGTTGCCACCTCTTGCTCTAGCCCCATGGCGACCATCTCGTCTACCCGCCGGTCAATGCGGTGGTAGAGGTCTGCTCGGTCTTTGGCTGTGAGAGCAATTTTTACCGCTCCGTACCGGGGTGGTACGGCTTGGGTGTTTCGGTTGTGGTTGGTGATGGTCTCGCCGGTGAGGTGGTACACTTCCAACGCCCGGACAATCCGCTTTTTGTCGTTGGGATGTAACCGTTCGGCGGTTTCCTCATCAATTGTTTTGAGTTCTTGCCATAGTGCTGTGCCGCCTTCGGTATCGTAGCGATTGTTCAATTCTTCCCTGTAGAGGCCGCCACCCTCGGCGGCCCGTTCTCCCGGCGCAAAATCTTGTCCCCGGAGCAGAGCGTCAATATACAACCCTGTGCCGCCCACGAGAATGGGAAGCTTGCCACGGGCGAGGATATCCTCCACACAGGCTGTGGTCTCTGTGACGTACCGGGCTACGCTATAGCCCTCTTGGGGGTCTGCCACGTCTAGCATGTGATGGGGTATTCCTGCACGCTCTGTCACGGAGGGCTTGGCGGTGCCGATGTCCATGTTGCGGTAAACTTGCATGGAGTCTGCCGAGACCACTTCGCCGTTTAGGGTCTGGGCGAGGCGGATGCCGAGGCCTGTTTTTCCGGCGGCGGTGGGGCCGGTGATGGTGAGTAGGGTTGTTTGCATGGGGGTCTCCTGTTTGGGTTGGTGGTTCATGGGACTAGTTTAACATTTTTTTGGTGTTTTGCATAGTCTTTTTGGGGTTTGAAACATGCTTTAAGAACTCTAGAGGGTGGTGTTCGTGGGTTCATGTTATGCTTTGGCTGCACAATGAGAGCTCGCCGCAGACAACCACACGGCTGCGGTGGTTTTTTGTGGGGTGGTTCGTTTGGTTCTGGTGAGGTGTGGTAGAGTGGTATTGTTAAAAAGAGCGTCGCGGTGGGAGTGCTGGGGGGTTCTTCTTTTTTGAGAGGGAGGATGTTTGGATATGAAGGAGCCTTTTTTGGTTGGCGGTACTGGTTGGGCTGGGATTTTGGCGGAGGAACTTTACGGATTTTTGCAGTCGGAACGGCGGCGAGAGATGTTGGTCGGGGAGCGGTACTATTTAGGGAAGCATGACATTTTAAAGCGGAAGAAGACTGTGGTGGGGCCCGGGGGGCGGACGGAGGAGTGTCCGCATTTGCTCAATAGTCGGGTAGTGGATAATCAGTATGCCCGAGTGGTGGATCAGAAGGTGAGCTATTTACTGGGCAAGCCGTTGACGATTGATACGAAGCGGAAGGAGTTTTTGGGGACTTTACAGGGGTTGTTTGGGCCGGATTTTCATCGGAAGTTGCGGTTGGTGGGGGAGGATGCGCTTAATTGTGGGATTGGGTGGTTGCATCCTTGCTATGACCGGCATGGCAATCTTCGGTTTCGGCGGATTGCGCCTTGGGAGATTTTGCCGTTTTGGGCGGATGATGCGAAAAGTGAGTTAGAGGGGGCCATTCGGGTGTATCAGCGGGAGCGGGGCGGTGCCGGGAGGCAGACGGACACGATGGTGGAGCACTTTTCGCCGGAGGGGATTGCTCTGTTTTTAGCAGAAGATGGTGGGGTGCGGTTGGAGCGGGGGACGCGGCCGTATTACATGTATCAGTGTGAGGGGATGGACTTGGCCGGGGTTTGGCAGCGGGTGCCGTTGGTGCCGTTTCGGGTTGGGGCTAGAGAGGTGCCGCTTGTTCGGCGGGTGAAGGGGTTGCAGGATGGGATTAACTTGATGTTGTCTGATTTTCAGGATCGGATGGGGGAGGATGCCCATCATACGGTGTTGGTGATTCGGAACTTTGATGGGGAAGATTTGGGGGAGTTTCGGCGGAATTTGGCGACCTTTGGGGCTGTGAAGGTGCGGAGCGAGGGGCATGATGGCGGCGGGGTGGATACCTTGCAGATTGAGGTGAATGCGGGGAATTTTGAGGCGGTGCTGCGGTTGCTGAAGCGGGCACTGGTGGAGAATGCCAAGGGGTTTGATATACAAGATTTATCTTTGACGGGGAGTCCGAACCAGATGGCGATTCAGTCCATGTATGCCGATATTGATTTGGATGCGGGCGTGATGGAGATTGAGTTTCAGGCGGCGTTTCAGGAGTTGATGGGGTTTGTGTGTGAGCATTTGGAGCGGAGCGGGAAGTCGGGACTTTTGCCCCATGAGGTGGAGGTGCTGTTTAACCGGGATGTGTTGCTCAATGAGAGTGAGAGTATTGAGAATTGTGTGCGGAGTGCGGGGATTTTGTCGAAAGAGACGATTTTGTATCAGCATCCTTGGACAAAGGATGTGGAGAAGGAGATGCGGCGGTTGGAGGGGGAGGGTTGTTCGGCTGTGTTCGGTGAAGCCTTGTAAACTGGTAGTGTAGATTGCTTTGAGAGGAGGTTTTTGTATGGAAGATTTGTCTGGGATTCGAGCAGAGATAGAGGAGATTTGGACGGAGATTGAGGGGTTGCGGGTACCGCCGAAGTTTGTGGGGGTGCCGCCGGGTCAGTCGGGGGATGTTTGTCCGGAAGAGGGCGGGTTGCCCTTTGAGGTGCGACTTCGGAAGGCGCGGGAGTCGGGGGATATGTTGGAGGCGCTGCGGGTGAAGCAGGAGGCAGCGGGGGTTGTGTTGTTGTAGGTTTTTTGTTCGGCGGTGTCCGCCGAGGAGGGCCCGGCGGAGACCGGGGGCATTTGCCCTGCCGGGCGGGCCTTCTTTGTTGTCTCACAAAGAAGCAAAAGAGACACAGGGGCTTCGCCCCTATGCACCCCAAGGTCAAGGGCTGTGGCTGGGTCTCCTAGAAGGCGGTAGTTTTGGTGTGCAGCGGGGGTCTCCTACGAGTGTGGGTAGTCTGGTGAACCACTGTCTTGTCATTTGAAGGGGCTTAAAAATGGAGGCCATAGGGTCAAGGGAGTTGGGTCTGGGTCAAGGTCAAGAGACCTACCGGACCGGCTCTCCTAAGTGACGGAGAACCTAGTACTCGGAAATGGGCAGCTGTCTGCACGCCCTTGACCTTTGGGCCTGAGAGTACTATTACATCTGGCTTGAGGGTTGTGGTATCAGTGCAGAGTATAAGGGGCGAAACCGTCGGCACTCTTGCCCTTGACCTTAGTGGGTACGTAGGGGCGTAGCCCTTGGCCTGTGCCATGAAACCCTCGGCGGTAACGCCGAATAGGAAGGAAAACCTCAGTCAGCTACGCTGACAGCTCCTTTGCGAAAGGAGCCTAGTTTTTATAAAAATATTAAAAATAAAAAGGAGTATGAAGTATGGCGAATCAGGTGATGGGATTAGGTACCAGTTGGAATTTACCGAACTATGCGGGGGAATTGTTTGCTGCGGATGCGACACAGACACCGCTTTTGAGCATGACCGGGGGATTAACCGGCGGGCGGCAGACGGATAACTTGGAGTTTCCGACGGCGGTGTTGTATGACTATCCGGAGGCGGAACAGCCGGAGATTTCGGAGCAGGAATCCGCTACGGCACCGCAGGCGAGACAGGCGGTGACGGCGCAGGAGACCAATGTAGTGCAGATTCATCAGGAAGTGATTGATTTGAGTTATGTGGCGTTGAGTAATCGGCATCGGATGAGCGGCCTGAACACTGCGGGGCAGGAGCCGGTTTATGAAGATGAACGGTTGTTCCAGATGCGGCATAAGCTCATTAAAGTGGCACGGGATGTGGAGCATAGTTTTATCAATGGGACATATCTAAAGTCCGCTAGTGCTTCCGAGGCGAATCGGACACGGGGGTTGTTGGAGTTGACCCAAGATCATGTGAGCTTTAACGTTGGGGGCGAGGCGTTGACGGGGGATATGCTCCGGCAGTTGTATCGGGCCATGGCGGATGCTGGGGCGTATTTTAACGATATGGTTATGTTTTTGCCGGCATATCAGAAGCAGCAGTTGACAGAAATTTATGCCCAGCAGATGGGGATGAATTTGCCATTGACCCGGCAGATTGGCGGGGTGAATATTACGCAGGTGGAGACGGACTTCTTTCATATGGGGATTGTGTGGAATCGGTTTGTGCCGGCGGACACGGTTTTGATTGTGGATGTGGCCCATGTTGCGCCAGTGTTTCAGGTGGTGCCGGGGAAAGGGGTTTTGTTTACCGAGGAGTTGGCAAAAACCGGGGCCGCAGAGAGGTTACAACTGTTTGGTCAGATTGGGTTGGCGCATGGGGCCGGGTTCTTGCATGGGAGCATTCGTGGGCTCCGGCATGGCTGATGTTAGAGCGGTTGATTGAACGGTTGGGGGAGTTGGGCTTGGCTCCCCCTGATGAGGATCGGCCCTTGCTGGAGACACTGCTTGCGGGGGCGAAGCGATGGGTGCTGGCGGAGAGTGGGCAGCCGAAATTGCCCAAGGGGTTAAAGCCTGTTGTGGTGGACATGGCGGCCGGAGAATATTTATCGTTTCGCAAAAGTGTGGGACGGTTAGAGGAGTTTGAGGAAGCGCAAGTGGTGCGCCAGATGAGCCAAGGCGACACCAGCATTACGTATGCGGTGGAGTTTGGGCAGGTTTCACCGTTTGAGGGGTTGATTGCGAAGCTGATGACACCCCCGGCGGCGGTGATGAACCAATGGAGGCGGTTGCGATGGTGAGGTCCCTCCTAGCGAGACTTTGGCGGGATCGATGTGATATTTGGGTGCAGGATTCCATTGTTTGCCCGGTGACGGGACGGACGGTGTTTGAGGAGCGGAAACTGCACGCAGACTTGCCTTGTCGAGTGAGTTTTCGGTTGAGCTTTGAGACGGTAAGCGGTGTCCGGGATGTAGGGGATGCCGCCGCCTCGGCGGGACAGGCGGTGAAACTGTTTTTGCAGCCGGATATCGTGGTGCCCGCCGGGAGTAAGATTGTGGTGCAACGGCAGGGGCATGAGCTGGTATTTGCCCGGACGGGGATGCCTGCGATATTTGACGGGCATCAGGAAGTGCGAATGGAGCGGTTTGAGCGATGGATTTAGGGTTAAGGGCGCAGAGCACTGGCGGTGTCGTTGCCCTTGTAGGTTTTGAGGACTATTACATCTGGCATAAGGGTATTGCCGCCAGTGCGGGGTATAAGGGGCGAAATGACTTGACCTTAGCGGGTACTTAGGGGCGCAGCCCCTGAGTCGCATTTTTGTTTCTTTTTGGCGAGACAAAAAGAAAGCCCGCCCGGCAGGGCATGACCAGTTGGCGGTTTGCGCCGAGGTAGAATCGGCGGAACGCCGAAAGAGAAGGTCAAGGGCCGGGACGATTGCCATTGTCCCCTACGAAGGGCAACGGTTGAGAGAAGTGGCATGTGGAGATTCGTTAAGTGAGGAAAATGTGAACAGGAGAAGTGTATATGCGTGATTTAACGGCATTTTTAAGGCCAAATGTAGCAGCGGTGGAGAATGTATTGTTCCCAGCATCGGGCCGATTTTTGAATGGTGAGGGGACACCTGTGGAGTGGGAACTTCGCTGTGTGTCCTCTACAGAGGATGAAGAAATTCGGTGGTCAGCGAACCGCCGGACGTCGAGTGGCCGGGGGCAGTCGGCCACGGAGACGGATGTGGCACTTTATTTGGGACGGTTGGCGGCCCGGTGTACAGTGTTTCCTGATTTGGACGATAAGGAGCTACAAGACAGCTATGGCGTCATGGGGGCGGATACTCTGCTTCGGGCCATGCTGACACCGGGGGAGTATGCCGAGTATCTGCGGCAGGTACAGAAAATTTGCGGGTTTGATGTGCCCTTTGAACAGTTGGTGGATGAGGCAAAAAACTAATCCGTGAAGGGGATGGAGAGTCCTGCTTGGCACTTTATTGTCTTCACGAATTCAAACTTCTGCCCGCTGACTTCCTGCGTTTGGATAGGCGTGAGCGGGCGTTTATTGTAGCTGCGATTCAGGTGCGGGAGAAAGCACGGAAGTAGCGGCATCTGTGTGCCGGAGGGCATTGGGGACGATACGTTTGGCGGATGTACCGCTTGTTTTTTGTGGTGCTCATGCCCTTTGGTTTGCAGGGGAAGGATGGTGTAGGTTGGCGAGTATTCAGTGTTCAATTGAGTTGTATGACGGGGTTTCGCCGGTGTTGCAGGAGATGGCGGTTGCTCTGGAGAATTTTAGCGGGCGGATGGTGCAATTTTCTGAGGAGATGGGGGCGCTTAGTCCCGATGCGGAGGGGATTGCGCTGTTTGGGTCTGCTTTGGGTGGCCTTGTGACGGAGGCGGAAGGGGCCTTTGGAGTGATGGAGGCGTTGCGTGTTGCCGCTGAAGGATTGCGAGAGATATTTGGTCAAGATATGTTTTTGCCGCTGACCATGGGGGCAGCTGTGGCAGTGGAAGAGGTTGGCGGATTGTTTGGGCAGTTGGAAAATGAGGTTTCTGCAACGATGTTGCGGATGGAGGGACAGATTGCGGCGGTTGCGGCGGGGTTGCCCAGACATTTTGCGGGGCCGATTGCGGAGATTGCCGGGATGTTTCAGGGTTTGGCGGCCACGGCGCAGGCGACGATGAATGCCATTTCGGCCAGTGCGAGCCGGGCCTTGGGTGCGGTAAATGCGGTGAGTCAGGCGTCTGCCGAAGTTCGGGCGGTGCCGATGTCTGCGGGGGGCGGAGTGTCGCCTTTGGCTGTTCACGGCGGAGTGGTGTCGTTGTCGTTGGAGCCTGTGGTGTCGGTGGGGCCGCTGGCCTTAGACGGTGGGTTTACGCCTGTGGAGACGTTGGCGGTGCCGGAGTGGGAGACGTTTTCTTTGCCGGAGCCGCAGGTGTTGTTGCAGGGCGGTACGGGAGCGGTGCCGCCGCCGGTTACGGTGGAGGTTATGGTGCAGAATGAGAACCATATTGCCGCCGAGGTGGATGTGGAGGCGGTGTTGCAGGAGATGGAAGTGCGCTTGTGTGATGCGGTGGCGAGTTCGATGGAAGGGGTGTATGGGTGAGTTATCGGCTGTATTTGGACCGGATGTTGATGCCGGTGGCTCCGAGCCGGATTATGGTGCGGTATCGGGGTAGGAATCAGGTCACGGCTCTGTTGGATGGGGGTGAGGTGACAGATATTCGAGCCGGGGAACATGCGGAAGTGTCGTTGTCGCTTTGTCTGCCCCGGAAGCCATATCCGTTTGCTCGGTATCAGCGGGGGTTTATAGGGCCGGAAGCGTTTTTGGAGCGGCTTCATGCCCTGCGCGGGGCACGGCGGCCGTTTCGGTTTATTTGCTCTCGTGTGGGGCCACGAGGGCGGTTGATTTCTGATGTGAATTTGCGGGTGACGCTGGAGGATTTGACGGTAACGGAGTGTGCCGAGGGTGGGGACGACGTGACGGTGGCACTCACGCTGCGGGAGTATCAGACGTATTCTGCCACTCGTGTTGTGGTAGACGGACGGCGTGTGGTGATAGAGGAGCCAGCCAGAGAAATAGACAATCGCCCCCGCTACCAGACCCATGTGGTGGAGCGAGGGGATAATCTTTGGGATATTGCACGACGGTTTTTGGGCGACGGACGGCGGTATCGGGAGATTTTTGAGTTGAATCGGGATCAGATTGTGGATCCGGGGGTGATTTTGGTGGGGATGGTGTTGCGGGTGCCGGTGGGGTAGGTGGTTTGGTTCGGCGTTGCCGCCGAGGGTTTTCTTGGCGGGTACCGCCAGCTTGTTATGTCCTGCCGGACGGGCCTTCTTTGCCGTTTCGCAAAGAAGCAAAAGAAACATAGGGGCGTAGCCCCTATGTACCCGCTAAGGTCAAGGTCCAAGGTAGAGACCGTTTTCATGTTACACTCCGCACTGGCGACAATACTCCCCTACCAGAAGTCCGGTTGCCTCGGAACCTAGAAGGGCGTTTTTTGCTGCCAGATTGATGTTCTATTGAAAGACGCTCAAAAACGGCAGTCATAGGGTCAAGAGAGTTGGGTCAGGGTCAAGGGAGGGTGCAAAACTGCTCTCCTAAGTGCCGGAGAGCCTGTTGTGGTGGGAATGGATTGTTGTAGAAAATGCTTATTTTGTACAGGCCACTAAAAAACCTTGCAACTACAACACTCTTGTCACTAATCCGTCACCAGTTCAATAGCGGCTTTCAGTTCATCCAGCGTCTTGTGTGTGTATACCCGCTCA
>WRBE01000041.1 GCA_009779845.1 Oscillospiraceae bacterium | reverse complement strand
GGAAGGTATGGACAGCTTTGATGCCTTTAACGACGTGAATGAAGACAACTGGTTCTACTACTACGTAGCATGGGCCTATACCGAAGGTCTGGTGCAAGGCGACGGCCGCGGTAGATTCCTGCCAAGAGACTACATCACCCGTGAGCAACTGGCGGCCATGCTGGCTCGGACCATTGAGCACGAAATCGAGATTGGTGAAATACCTTTCCCAGACCGGGCGGATATCAGCACATGGGCGACCGACTATGTGTACATAGTATTCCATGCAGAGCTGATGATTGGCGATACGAGAGGCAACTTCCGCCCCCGCACCAACATCATGCGCGCCGAAGTGGCAACGGCAGTAAACCGGATGTTAGGCCGAGTTGACAGCAGAGAGGCGTTTGTAGGGTTAGGCGCAGCAATAGAGAACCTGGAAAATGCCAGAGACTTCCCAGACATACGGGAGGCGGCATGGTACTTCCCATCGGTGCTAGGCGCAGCCAATGACCACTATCTGACCAGAGATGATGATGGGGTGATTGACTGGAAGTACATTCGTATCCAACAATAGTCCCAGCCACATCGTAATACAACAACACTATGGGCCCAGCGCAAATGCGTTGGGCCCATAGTGTTATAGTCGAGCTACCCTTTGCTGTCACCGAACCCTATCGGTTTACGATATGACGTGGCAAAAAACGCCGAAACATTTTGAAAAAGACTTGAAAAACAAGCCCATCCAAGTTAAACTGTAACTGTTGGAAACTCTGTTTTTCAAGGACAAGGAGAACCAAATATGTTCCACATCAAATATGCCTCCGAACACGACGAGCCCTTCTGGTTTCACTTGGACAACCACCTCCCCAGAAGCGAGTTCCAGCGCAAAATCCGAGACCAACAAGGCTACATTATCCGCACAAACAACGCCCCCATCGGCATCATGAGGTACAACCTGTTTTGGGACAGCATCCCTTTTCTCACCCTGATTATCTTAGAAGAGTCCGCCCAGAAAAAAGGATACGGCAGACAAGCCATGTTGCTTTGGGAAAACGAAATGCGAGACCTTGGGCACCCTATGGTAATGACCTCAACACGAGTAGACGAACAGGCGCAGCATTTTTATAGAAAACTCGGCTACATCGAGCGAGGTGGCCTTTGCCTAGACCACACGCCCTTTGCACAGCCGCAAGAATTGTTCTTGCTCAAAGTTCTCTCATAACACAACAAAAAATACCCCGCTAGAAAAAGGAGAAACCACCATGACACCAACCACCATCCGCACCCGCTTTGCCCCCAGCCCCACGGGCTACATGCACGTCGGCAATCTGCGCACCGCCCTCTACACCTACCTCATTGCCCGCAGTCAGGGGGGGACATTTATCCTCCGCATTGAGGACACAGACCAAAGCCGTCAGGTAGAAGGGGCCTTGGAGGCCATCTATCAAACCCTAGCCGACTGCGGTCTTAACCATGACGAAGGCCCCGATGTCGGTGGCCCCGTGGGGCCGTATGTCCAGACAGAGCGGCAAGCGCTATACGGCGAGTACGCCGAAAAGCTGATTGCGCTGGGCGGGGCCTATCGGTGCTTCTGCGGCAAAGATGATGCCGCACCGTCAGACGAGAAAGCCATCTCTAAATACGATGGTCGTTGCGGTCGTCTTTCCGCTGAAGAAATCCAAGCAAAACTGGATGCTGGCACCCCTTACGTGGTTCGCCAGCGGATTCCGGCAGGGCGTACCGCCTTTGATGACGTGGTGTTTGGATGCATTGAGGTGGACAATGACGAACTGGATGACGGTGTGCTTATCAAGTCCGATGGACTGCCTACCTATAACTTCGCAAATGTCATTGACGACCATCTTATGGGTATCACCCATGTGGTGCGGGGGTCGGAGTATTTGAGCAGTACGCCGAAATACAACCTGCTCTACGCCGCCTTTGGTTGGACACCGCCGATTTATATCCACTGTTCTCCAGTTATGCGGGACGCTACCCATAAAATGAGCAAACGCCATGGCGACCCGTCCTATGAGGATTTGATTGCCATGGGGTATTTGACGGAAGCCGTTCTCAATTACGTGGCGCTGCTGGGCTGGAGCCCGGCTGGTGAGGAAGAGATGTTCACCCTGCCGGAGTTGGTGAAAGTGTTTGATGTGAAGGGCATCTCGAAAAGCCCTGCCATTTTTGACATGGACAAACTGCGTCATTTTAATAGCGCCTATATCCGGGCCCTCACGCCGGAGGCGTTTCACACCTTGGCCCTGCCCTATATCCGGCAGACGGTCACAAACGCAGACATTGACACCCGCGCCATTGCAGAACTGTTGCATCAGCGGTGTGAGGTGTTGAATGATATCCCGGAAAAGGTGGACTTCTTCGATGCCTTGCCGGACTATGATATTGCCTTATACACCAACAAAAAGAGCAAAACCGATGAAACGGTGAGCCGCACCATGCTGGACGCCGCCATCTCGGCCTTAGAGTCCCTTGATGAGTGGAACAAAGACAGCATCCACGACTGTCTCATGGCCCTTGCCGCAGAGTTAGAGGTCAAAAACGCCACCCTCATGTACCCCGTCCGCATCGCCGCCGCCGGGAAGGCCGTGACACCGGGTGGGGCGATAGAGGTTTGTGTGATTCTAGGGCGGGATGAGACACTTCGCCGTCTGCGGGTTGGGCGGGAGAAGTTGGGGTAGTGCGGCTGTTTATTGCGGTTAATTTTAGTGTGGAAACTTGCGTTCGGCTGATACGGTTACAAGATGCGCTACGAGCCGTCGCCACAAGAGGCCGGTTTACCACACCAGAAAATCTGCACTTGACCTTGGTGTTTCTCGGCTCATGTACACCGGCCCAAACCCTTGCCGCACAGGCGGTTATGGATGCTGTTGCGTTTTCGCCTTTTCCCATTGCAATCGACCGTCTAGGCCGCTTCCTGCGGGAAGGTGGCGATATCTGGTGGGCAGGGGTTCAATCGCCTGAACCCCTCATGTTCCTTCAGCGGGACTTGGCTGACCGTCTCCGAATTGCTGGATTTCAACTAGAAGATCGGCCCTTTCATCCCCACATTACTCTAGGGCGGGACATCATCGCCCCTATGCCGACAAAAACGGTCTCGCCTTTCGGCGAAACCGTTTGCAATATTTCCCTCATGGAATCTAGCTATACTGCGGGCAAGCTAATCTACACGCCCATCTACTCTGTACTCTCCAACACCCCAGAAGCATAAAGCTCCCGCTTCACCAACTTTGCCATAGCTGGATAGTCAATATTCCGCCCCAAAAACAGCGTGTCCGCCACCAATGCTTGATAAATTAGCATGTCTACTCCGTTTTGTGTCCGATGGCCCAACTGCTCTGCCTTTTCTAACAGTGCGGTTTTCCGGGGAGTGTGGATGATGTCACAGACCACAGCGTGGTTAGGCAGGTGGGCGAGGAAGCTTAAATCCTCCCACTGCTCTTCCACTCCCGCCATCCCCAGTGGTGTTGCGTTGATGAGAATGTCCGCACGGGTCAGACTGCGGTGCATGGCAAGACTGTCCAGCTTGCCCCAAGAGAGGCCCGCATTTCGCACATGCGAGCGGATAGAGGTCACCACCTCATGGGCCTGTTTGTCCCGCCGGGCGAACACATCTACCCGGGCGGCCCGGTCTAAAATGGCACGGTGGGCCAAGACCCGGGCGGCACCGCCGGCACCTAAGATTACAATCCGCCGGTCATCGTACTCGATACCCGCCTCCCGCAGGGCCGTGAAAAAGCCCAGTGCGTCAGTGGAATAGCCGATTAGCTTCCCGTTCCGGTTGATGACAGTGTTCACCGAGCCCAACATGTCCGCCTCCATGACCACCTCATCCAAGTGTTGGCCGATGTCCATCTTGTGGGGCATGGTGACGTTGAACCCGGCATAGCCCTCGGTTCGGACGCGCTCAATCCACCGGGGAAGATCTTCTCTGGACACGAATGCCCGCTCATAGCTGGGATTTTGGGCATAATGCCGCAGAACCGGCAGATGGATTGCCGGTGATAGGCTCTGTGCGATGGGGTTTCCGATGACAGCAAATTTGGAATCGGGCGGTAACTGATGCAATATGATTCACTCCTTCATGGAGATTTTTTATAGTATGTTAATCATACCACAAACCGACTAAACTTGACAAGAGGTGCAAGGAATGGAACAGAAAAAAATCGACCGCATCAATGAACTTACAAAAAAACACAACACCCACGGTCTGACCCCGGAGGAAGAAGCCGAGCGGCACACCCTGCGGCAAGAGTACATTGCCGGGTTTCGCAAAAGCCTGACCCACCATCTAGAGCATACCTACATCATGGAAGAGGACGGCACCAAGCGGAAATTGAAGAAGAAGGATTAAATTTCTACGCCCCGGACAAATTTTCGCTTTATCTGCCGCTCGTCGGACAAATGCACCACCCGGGCCAGTCGCTCCGGGATGGTGAGGTTGTGCTTGCCGGGAATTTCCCGGTCATCCACGACGATGGCATCAAATTCAAACCCTGCTGCAAAGCCGCCCACCTGACCGAAAAATGAGCCTCCGCCTAAGGTGCCGAGGTAAAACGCCTCCGCCAATGTTAGCGGTGCCGCAGTTTGATCCATGAGCCGCCAGTAGAGTTTTGAGACCCCAATGGCATCCGACATAGCCCGGAAGATAGACGTATGCGCCCCACCGGCCACGTCACTGCCGAGGCCCACAGGTACGCCTGCTTCCAGATACCGCCGCACCGGGGCGATGCCGGAGGCCAGATTGATATTCGACTGGGGGCAGTGCGCCACCCAGATTTTTTGTTTTTTGATGAGGGAAAACTCGTCCTCTGAGGGCCAGACACAATGGGCCATTACCGTGGGCACGTCCCCGCCGAACAGGCCGTGGGCGTGATAGGCGTGACCATAGCTCATGGTGTGGGGTCGTAGGCTCTCCACCCAAGTAATCTCCCCTTGGTTTTCCGATAGGTGGGATTGTACCGGCAGGCTCAATTCCTGCTGAATCTCTCCCAATCCTTCCATCAGCGCATCGGAGCAAGATGGGATAAATCGTGGGGTGAGGATGGGGGAAGTGCGCTTGTACCGGCCCGTCACCTCTCGCAGCCAGGCCCGTGTGTCGGCGAGGGATGTGGCGGCATCATGCTCCACCAACGGTGCAGGTGCGTGGCGATCCATGTTCACCTTGCCCACCATGGTGATGAGGCCGGAATCCTCCAACAAATCCATCAATAGCACTGTTCCCGGTACATGCCGGGTGGCAAAGACCACCGACCGGGTATTGGGGCCCCGGCGGATGTCTGCAATAAACTGCTCGTAGGCGAGTTTTGCATAGGCTAAGTCCTCAAACCGTGCCTCTTCCGGGAAGGTGTGGAGCGTTAGCCAGTCGATCAGCTCTAAGTCCATCCCCAAGCTTCGATACGAATATTGGGGCGCATGGACGTGGAGGTCAACCAAACCGGGCAAGATAAGTTGCCCCCGGCAATCAATGACAGGCAGGTGCTTGTACTGTTCTGGCAAAAAATCAAATACCCCGGCGCTTTTACCGTCTAAGCAAACCAAATACGCCCCGGTTGCAGTAGCAAGCGTCCGCTCCGTGGTGTTGTAGCAAATATCGCCGAATAGGGTGAAGTTATTCATGGGAGGATCCTCGTTGCGTGTTTTCTGTAACGACATCACATCCAACGCTTCTCTTATTCACGCATCAAAATTGTATCTGTGTACGTTTGCAGGATGTTACAACACGGTCATTGATTCGATCCCTACTACCGGTTTCACCAGAAATAAGCGGAGAGAGGGGATTGTGTTTTTCAAAGTTGCCTTTAACGGCCTTTTGATTGTAGTTTGCATAACAGTAGCGGCATCCATTCAGACAAGTATGATACATTCCAATGTCAATGCTGGTCACACACCCACATTCTAAGCGCTGGTTTTTATCCTTATCAACATCCAAAGGGCAATCTAATAACTTTTCAAAAAGTCTATCATCTATGCAACGGGCATGTCCTATCCCAAATTGTTGCAAATCAATCCCCTCTGCACAGGTATCAATTGTTAGGCCATGGCTATGTGCTATTTCGGCGAGTTGAGAACTTAACTTGATTTGCATTTCAGGCAAAAATTTTGACAATGCTAGGTCTTTCATGTTGTTTTTTACGCCCCGATACTCTTCGTCAACAAAGCTAATCGTCACCTTGCGGGTGTAATCGTGTAATTCCCTAGCAATTTCCCCAAAGGTGTGAATGTGGTATTCTAATGGGTACGTTTCATTCAGCATAATGGGGTCATAACGCCAAACAACTCGATCTATCCCTATCATGTCTGATAGGCGCTTGAATGTTGAAAGAATACTTGTTTTCTTTGGAGGAATATTCGCCTCTATATCTCTTCCGTAAGGCGTAATGGTGAATTGAAAATAATACGTGTACGCTTTCAGTTCGTCAAGTCTACCCAGCATTGGGGCCGGGTTTTTCGTCCAAAACACAATGCCGTCCACAACATCAGGCGTGAACTGGATGCGGCTAACCTGATAAAAGTTCATAGGGTTGCGGACTAAAACAAAGTCTTCTTTGATTCGGTTAAAAAACCAATCGGAATAAAAGGAAGGGATGTCCGTTCGTCTGCTTGCACTTATGATCAAAGGTGTTCACCTCGAGTGAATGTAAAAAACTGCCACCGTTCCTTTTCCTGATTACAAATCATATATCCTAAATATAACATGGACAACGATAAAAGGGAAGCGTATATCAAAAAAACCTATGATTTTGCTCCATTGTGCCAACAAAGGCACGGCTGAAGAAACAGCCGTGCCTTTCTAAAATGGAGCTACTACCCGGATTTGAACCGGGGACCTCATCCTTACCAAGGATGCGCTCTACCGACTGAGCTATAGCAGCATATCGCAACACTACGCTTGCAGTGTTGCGTGTGGCGACCCAGAACGGGCTCGAACCGTCGACCTCCAGCGTGACAGGCTGGCGTTCTAACCAACTGAACTACTGGGCCGTGTCGCAACATTCCATATTATACAACACTTGCTTTCCCGTTGTCAAGTCTTTGTCTCTCTTTTCGCAAGCGCCAAATAACCCCGTACTAGATGCGGGGTTATTTGATACTTTATAGTCTGTTCACCCCATAAACCGGCTCATCTCTCGGCGGAGGCGTAGAATAATTCGCTTTTCCAGTCGGCTGATATACGATTGGGAAATCCCCATCAGGTCGGCCACTTCTTTTTGGGTCTTTTCCTGCCGCCCGCCGAGGCCGAACCGCATGACGATAATCTCCTTCTCCCGGTCGGAGAGCTTTTCTAGGGCCTGCATTAGCAGGGTGCGGTCTACATCCTCTTCGATTTCCCGCATGACAGAATCGTTTTCCGTACCCAACAGGTCGGAGAGCAATAGTTCATTGCCGTCCCAGTCGGTGTTGATGGGTTCGTCGAAGGAGATTTCTGTCTTTTGGTTACTGGTCTTCCGCAGGTGCATCAAAATCTCGTTTTCAATACAGCGAGAGGCGTAGGTGGCAAGCTTGATATTCTTATCCGCCCGAAACGTACCCACCGCTTTGATGAGGCCGATGGTGCCGATGGAGATTAAATCTTCAATATTAATCCCCGTGTTCTCAAACCGCCGTGAGATGTAGACCACCAACCGCAAGTTTCGCTCAATGAGCACCTGACAGACTTCTGTATCACCGGCGGCCAAGCGGCTGATATAGTGGGCCTCTTCCTCTTTGCTCAACGGCGGCGGGAGGGTTTCGCTGCCGCCGATGTACATAATCGTGCCCGGACAGCGGAGCCCGAGCCGGGCCAGCAGTTGTTGGAGCCGGACGTAAAACTTGATACGTCGCTTGGTCATGTTAGATTCCTCCGTTTACTAAAGCTGTATAGCGTCCGCCGTCGGACACGCAGGTGGGGGATAGGGACACGGACACGCTGCGTTTCTCTTGCCCGTTGATACGCACCGCATCTGGGCGGAAGGTGAGCAAAAACCCGCCTTTGGTTCCCACTGCCGTATAGGGGATCAGATAGAATCCAGTGGTATCGGGGGTGTGTCGGAGTTGGGGTAAGAGCTCCACAGGGGATGCCGTCGGGTCGGTCAACAGTGCTATGGTGTCCCGGTGAAAGAGGGGTGCTAGTGCCTCCGTCTCCACCACAAATACTGGGCCGCCGGAGACAGGGTCTGCGAGGGAGTTGCCAGTGTCGATGAGACCGGTGACAGTGGCAGTGCGTCCATGGTGAGTAAGTTCGACTTGTACCAAGCCGCCCCCCGTGTCCCGGCCCAGCCGGGCGAAGAGCAGGCTAAACAACCCATAACAGACACCAAACGCCGCCACGAGCACCTTGACAGAGAGGGGCAGGATGAACTGTCCATCATACGCCGCACCGCCCACCATGAGGCCAATGGCAAAAATCAGGCCCCCAAACGCAGCGGATACGGCAAAGAACAGGAGTACGAGCCGCAAAATCCGCCGTTTATTTCCAAAAGTGATGAGCACCATCAGCCCACCGGAGACCAGCCGCATGGGTGCCGCAAGCAAAAACCCGAAGGCCGGGAAGAATGCCGCCACCGCATACCCTGCACCGAACAAGGCCCCCAGCCCTATGCGCCACCGAGATATATGTACCGCCGCAATTTTGGCTGTGGCGAGGAGCAGTAGGTAGTTGACAATCAAGTTTAATACAAACAGGGTGTCGATATAAATTACACGCATGGCTCGACCTCCGACAAGCTCTATTATAGAGAGACGAGGGGGAGAAACCAGTCAAAAAAGAGTGGTGGGTGGGAGTTTTTTTGGGCGGTGCTAATGTCAGAACGATAGACATTGTTCCACCGATGTGATATCATTCGCACAAAGAAATCTATTACGATTTGGAGCGAAAGATGAAAATCATAGCCATCAATGGAAGTCCGCGAAAGAATTGGAACACACACATTCTTCTTGAGAAATGTCTGGAAGGGGCAAGAGAAACTGGTGCAGAAACCGAGTTAATACATCTTTATGACATGAACTTCAAGGGCTGTACAAGTTGCTTTGCTTGCCAACGAAAAGATGTTATCCTTGATAAGTGTGCGATGGTGGACGATTTAACTCCTGTTCTACAAAAAATCCGTATGTGTGATGCGCTAATCTTAGGATCCCCAATTTATTTCTCGTCTATAACGGGGGAGATGCAGTCATGTTTAGAGAGATTGCTTTACCCATATTGTTCATATGAATTAAAACCATCTTCGTTCGGGAAGAAGATAAAGACTGCGTTTATTTACACGATGAATGTACCGCTTCCCGCTTTGCCGTTTTTTGGCTACCATAGGCTGATTAACCATAATAAAAAGCAAATGAAGCGTACATTCGGGCACTCTAAGTCTTTGATTGCAACTTCGACATATCAATTTGATGACTATAGCAAATATGCCATCACTATTTTTAATGGTGACAAGCGGCTGAAAAGGAGAGAACACGTATTTCCCAAAGACTGCAAAAGAGCGTTTTTACTTGGGCAAAGACTCAGCACCAAATAGCCAAACCACATGCGACAGGGCAACCCCCTGCCCTGCCCCGTATTTTTTGAAAAACTGGACGCTTCCACTTGACAAACACTACACACACTGCTATAATAACTAACAATCATTCTGCAAGGAAAGGAGTCTGGCATGACCCATACCGCATCTGTTGCTTACATTTCATCATGGATTTGGTTTGACGGGGTTTGTCGGGCGCCGTCTCTTTGTTGTTGCTGAAATGGTATTTTCTAAGTGATTGACAAGCAGACCAACCGGGCAAACCCTCATCCATGGGTTTGCCCGGTTTTTTTGTATCCAAGCCAACATGCCAAAAATAAGAAGGAGTGTACACCATGAGAAAAGATTTACAAGGAATGCCGATTTACACACCGCCGGGGAGCCAGTTTTTAAACCTAGCCAATAATGAGAATTTCTCTATGACTTGGCGTGGCCTGTTAGACAGACAAATGGACGCGATTGTAGAGCAGGTTCCCTTTTGGCAATACGGAAACTCCAGCCATGAGCAACTGACCCGGCGGTATGCTGCCTATTTACAAGTTGCGCCGGAACAGGTGTTACCGGCACCGGGTTCGGATAGCCTGATTCCGCTGCTGGTTAACGCATTGACGGAACAAACGGTACTGACCTTTGAACCGGATTTCTTCCGCTATGGCCAGCAGGCCCGCATTTTCGGGCGTACGCATATCCAAACACCGATTACAGCCGGCATAGACGGTTTGATTGAAGCGGCCAACGCACACGATGCAGAGCTTATCATGTTTTCCAACCCGAATAATCCCTTGGGGATCGTCCATGACCGGGATGCGCTTGTCAGGTTGTTAGAAGCAGTGGACGGGTATGTCGCCATTGATGAGGCGTATGCGGAATATTCCGGCGAAAGTGTGACAGACCTGACTGCGAATTATCCGAAACTACTGGTGCTTCGCACCATGTCAAAAGCGTGGGGGCTGGCGCGGTTGCGGGTGGGCTTTCTGATTGCAAACGCGCCGTTGATTCGGTTTATCAAGGCCGTGCAAGGCCCGTTTGTCATCAGTGATTTAAACGCAAGCATTGCAGCAGCCGTCTTGGAGCACGAAGATGAGATGCGGCAGTCCGTGGCAGAAGCCATAGAGACCCGCAAACATGTAGAAACATTCCTACAAGCATACGCACACCCGACATACCCAAGTGCCGCCAACTTTATCTACATCAAGGTACCGGATGCAAAAGCGATGGCGGCAAGTTTGCTAGAGGACGGTATCGCCGTTGCGGTTTTTGGCCCCCATGGGTTACGGATCACCATTGGGACACAGGCGCAAATGGAGCTTCTAACAACTAGTCTGGCGAAGCATTTGCCGGACGCGAAATGAGGGGATTTTTATGAAACGATTCAAAGAAAATCTATTCAAAGTTCTAAACGGTATGAGCATCGGCATTGTGGTGGCGCTTACACCTAGTGCCATCTTCGGGAATATTATCGGTGCGTTTGATGCGCCGTTGCTGTCCACGCTACTTAGCTTCCCGGTGACCTTGCTTTGCCTTACCATCGGTGTTTGTATCGGCTTGCAGTTTAAGTTAGACCCGATTTCTCTCTGTACCTTGGCGATTGCGACCATGTTGTCCGGCGGTGCGTTTCAAGGCATTGTGGACGGTGCCATTATGTTACAGGGTTCGGGGGATGTGTTAAATGCCACCTTGGGTGCTGTTCTCACCTTAATACTAATCCATTATCTGGGGGATCGGCTCAAGGCGTACAAACTGCTTATCCTGCCGGGGCTTGCGGTGATGGTGGTTGGCACCATTACGTCCTTCACAGCGGGGCCGGTGGGTGCCGTGACACAGTTTATCGGTATGGTGGTAGAGACCTTTACGACCTTACAGCCTCTGCCCATGTCTGTTTTGATTGCGATTTCCTTCGGTCTGATTGTGGTTTCACCGCTGTCTACTGTGGCGGTGGCGCTGTTGATTCAACTGAGCGGAATCGGTTCTGCGGCGGCAAATGTGGGCGTGACGGCGACGGCGATGACCTTGGCTGTTTTGAACTATCGGAGCAATGGTTTGGGTACGGCCATGGCCCACTTCTTAGGTTCGCCCAAAATTCAAATGGCAAACTTCATCAAAGCACCGATTATGATTGTACCGGGCCTTGCCGCCGGAGCGGTGTCTGCTATATTTGTGCCCCTGTTCAACGCCGTGGGGACACCCATGTCGGCGGGGTTCGGCGTGTCCGGCGCCATCGGCCCTTTGGGGCATCTGGGCCTGACCGGGTATGACCCCTATAACATTTTTGTGGCCATTTTCGTGTTCATTGCGGTACCGGCGGTGGTGAGTTTTATTATGGCGTTTTTGTTCCGCAACGTTTTCAAACTGGTACATGACGAGCAATATATGTTGGAATTATTCTTGAAAAAACAAAAACAGGGAGGACGAACAAAATGAAAATCGCAATTGCCGGTGCCGGCGCAATGGGGGGCCGCTTTGGGTATATGTTATCCAAGGCCGGACAGGACGTAATTTTGATCGACCAATGGGATGTACATATCGCAGCGATTCGGGAACACGGTTTGCAAGTCAACGATGGTGACGTGATCGAAACCGTACAGCTACCCATCTATCGCCCGGAGGAACTGGTCGCAAACCCGGTAGATATTGACCTCGTTATTCTATTTACAAAGTCTCTGCAACTAGAGGGAATGTTGCAGGCAATCCAGCCGCTGATACAGGCCCAGACCAGTGTGTTGTGCCTGCTCAACGGTATTGGGCATGAGACAACGATAGAGAAATATGTCTCGAAAGAAAACATATTCCTCGGATGTACCATGTGGACAGCCGGGCTAGAGGGGCCGGGGAAGGTCAAGTTGCCGGGCGGCGTCAACGGTTATGTGGTATTGCAAAACTTACATTCAGAGTCCAAACAAACGGCACTACGTATTGCAGAGGTGTTGTCAACCGCTGGGCTTCATGCGCGCTATTCAGACCATGTGTTGTATGAAATCTATAAAAAAGCATGTGCAAATGGCGCAACCAATGCGGTTTGTACTTTGCTAGAGGCCAACCTCAGCACTTTCGGCGAGACAACATGTGCCGAGACCATTGTCCGAACAACGGTGGGTGAATATGTGGCTGTTGCGGAGGCGGAGGGTGTTGATTTAGATATTGACGCAATGACAGACTTTGTCAAGACCGCCTTTGACCCCGCCGGGATTGGGGGACATTATCCTTCGACGTATCAAGATTTGATTTTAATGAATCGGCGGACGGAAGTGGATTGTATTAATGGAATTATTGCGGTAAAAGGAGAGGCGTATGGGATCAGTACGCCGTATTGCGCTTTCGTTACGGAGTTGATTCACTGTAAGGAGGAAATATTGGGGGCAATATAAGCGGGTACGCTGGTTATAAACATCCTACAGGGCGTAGGTTTGCCCTGTAGGATGAGGTTTGATGATTCGGTTGCACTGTGCCAAGCTCTGGTTTTCATGGTGTAGGGCGAGGGTTGGTTTGGTGGCGGGAATGTTACACTACGAACTTCGCCCCGACATCTAATGGGTTGCCCTCAACTGCTTGGCAAAGCCAATTGGCAATGGAAATGCCATCTTGCATTTCGCTATATAGCAATTTTGGTGTGCCAGAAAATGTGTGTGGCGTGGTGTTGTCTTTTTTGCTTTTCCCATAGTCTGTGAGATAGTAATAATAGTTGGGAATTTCCCGTTTTAATGTCCCAACTGTCTCCAAAAGAGTAGTATGAAACTCTGACAAAGCGTTAGGGTTTACTTGCTGTTTTCCGTGATTCATTTTGTACATCATTTCAACAAGTGCCTTGTCCCGCAGGGAGTTTGATTGCAAAAACAGCGTGGATGGGGGCATGTTATTTTGTGCATATCGGAGCAGGTCCGCAATTAACGTTTCGCCTTTGATGTACGCCATTAAGTCAGGGCGTACATTCCAAATATTCTCTGCAATTTCGGGCCAGAGCGGAGTGTGCAGATGTGACCCCTCTGAATATACAATCACATGCTCGCAATCTGGATAAACGTTTTGAATCTGTGGCGCATGGGCAACACAGCCATGCCCGCCTGCGCTCAAACCCATAATAACCAAGGTTTCTGGCGTTTGTGGAAAGAACTCTGTTAGCGTTGCAATTGCCGCGGCCGCATTTGCTTGCCCGTGGTGGTACAGTATTTTGGACTCCGCTGTTAGACTTTGATAAGGAAAGTCATTGTTTCCAATATGAAAATCACCACTTACATAGGGGAGATTCAACATATACCAGTCGCGAAATGGATTGCGTTGATCACTCGCCTTAAACAAGCCAACATTTGCAAAACGCAGTTGAGTTGACGACACATCGCTGATATAAAATGCTTCTTGCTTTTTTAACATTCGGCCTATTGTAAATGGCCTTGCGGCTGTTTCCTCATTCCAAGATGCGCCACCGCCAAGGAAGTTGACAAGCAGCTTATTGACAGTCCCTTTTTTCAACAAAATCTGATAAGGCTTCCCTGTGCTGCTAACGCATCCGTCTAATGGTTTCTGATACCATGTTTGCGTACTGGTCATGCAAATATTTCTCCATATTTCTCAAACTATAAGTTCGCCACGCTACCCGCATAAAAGACAGGCAACGAACAACAGGATTATACCACATGCTCGGCGCAAAGTCCATTCGGGCAGAGGGGGTACAATTTGCGTACTCGTTATGCTTCTCGTACTCCATTTTCAACCCCAAAAGACGGTGGCGGCCAAAAACTGGTTACAAAAAATCTATTTTTAGGCATGTATGCAAGCACATTCCTTTTGACAAATGTATCCCCATAGCGTATCATATAGACAAAAAGTAGGAGGACATTATATGTACAACAATCAATTCTGGGGCAACTTACCCGATGGTCGCCCAGCGGATATCATTACCCTGACCAGCTCTGCCGGTGCCGTGGCGGAGGTGTCGAATTTCGGCGGGATTATTCGTTCACTCACCATTCCCATGCCGGACGGTACCTGCCGTAGCGTGGTGCTGGGCTATCCCACCTTGGCGGAGTATGTAGCGGACACTTGCTATCATGGCGCTACCATCGGCCCCTACGCCAACCGCATCCGAGGTGGACGGTTTACGTTAGACGGCGTTTGCTACACGTTAGAACAAAACGAGGGCAACAATTCTCTCCACAGCGGCTCTAGCGGCTGGCAGCATGATTTGTTCGACTATGAGGCGGATGGTGAGGCGCTGGTACTCAAACGCCGCAGCCCTGACGGAGAAGGCGGCTTTCCCGGCAATGTAGACTGCACCATCCGCTTTTTCTGGCAAGACCCCATGACCTTTGCCATTTCCTACCACGCTGAGACCGACAAAGCCACGATACTCAGTATGACCAACCACAGCTATTTCAATTTGGGCGGGGATGATACCATCCTCACACACACATTGCAAATTCACGCAGATGGATATACGCCTGTGGATGCAGAACTCCTTCCCACAGGGGAGATT
The DNA here is from genome assembly GCA_009779845.1 of Oscillospiraceae bacterium. Lineage (GTDB taxonomy): Bacteria > Bacillota > Clostridia > Oscillospirales > Oscillospiraceae > WRAB01. The sequence continues at coordinate 7,445 of WRBE01000041.1, read as the reverse complement.
GCCCCTGTGGCGGGAACTGCCTTTGATTTCTGCGCTATGCGCCCCGTGGCTCAAGCCTATGACCACAATTTTGCCCGAACGGGTGGCTCTGGCCCTGCGGCTACTCTCGTGTCGTCGGATGGGAAGCTACAGATGGATGTGTGTACCGATAAACCGGGGGTACAGCTCTACACCGGCGAGTTCCTCTCGGCCCCCTTTGCTCCCTACGGCGGTCTTTGTCTGGAAACCCAACATTTTCCGGATACACCGAATATCCCGGCGTTTCCCTCCGCTGTGGTGCGGCCCGGTGAGGCGTATGCGTTTACGACAACGTTTGGATTTTCTGTTTTGTAGGAAGAGTTTTATATCAACATAATGAGGCCGGGCGTATAACATACGCCCGGTTTTAGTCTGTTGAAACAGCTTGTCTCCCACGCTCTTGACTAATCCCCCGCCGCCTTGGCTATACTCTCCTAAACCTATATTTCGGTAAAGGAGCGATTTCATGAAAGCAATCATCATGGCCGGTGGAGAGGGAACCCGTCTGCGGCCTTTGAGTCAAAACGTCCCAAAACCGATGGTGCGGTTGTTTGACAGACCAGTGCTGGCCCATACGTTACATTTGCTCAAGCAGAGCAATATCACCGATGCTTGTCTCACCCTGCGGTTTTTGCCTCAAACCATCATGGATCATTTTGGTGATGGCAGTGCCTATGGAATGCGGCTGACCCATCAGATAGAAGAGGTGCCGCTGGGTACAGCAGGGGGCGTGGCGGCGTGCCGGGAATTTATCGGGGACGAGCCTGTTTTAATCCTCAGCGGGGATGCGGTTTGTGACTTTGATCTCACGGACTGTATCGCATTTCACAACCAGCGACAGGCCGATGCCACCATCGTCCTCTATGCCCACCCGGAGCCGTTGGAGTACGGTCTTGTTATGACCGCCGAGAACGGTCGCATCCAGCGGTTTATGGAAAAACCGCCTTGGAATCAGGTGTTTACCAATCGGATTAACACAGGGATTTATATCCTCTCGCCGCAGGTGTTGGCAGAGATTCCCGCAGAGGGCAGCTATGACTTTGGCCGGGATTTGTTCCCGAAACTCTTAACCCAAGGGGCCAAGCTTTGCGGCGTGGAGGCCAAGGGCTACTGGTGCGATATCGGCAGTCCTGAGGCGTATCTCCGTTGCGGGATGGATGCACTAGACGGACTGCTTGGCCTAGACTTCGGTGCCGAACGCCGTGGTCAATCGATTTGGAGCCACGCCCCAATCTCCAGCGGAGTGCGGATTGTAGAGCCTTGCTATATCGGCAAACATGCAGTGATAGAGCCGGGTGCCACCATCGGCCCCTATGCCATCATCGGTGAGAACAGTCGCATCGGGACAGGAGCCACGGTGACACGCTCTGTGGTGGACGGGGCCAATGTTGGGCAAGATGCACGGCTGACCGGTTCCATCGTAGGACAAGGCGCATCCATTCGCCGGGGGTGTGTGCTCCAAGAGGGTAGTGTCATCGGGGACAGCACAGTGTTAGGCGAGGGGTCGGTGGTAGAGGCCAATATCCGCATTTGGCCCGGAAAAGAAATTGCTGCGGGCAGTCGGGTATCGGAAAATCTGGTGACAGGCAACCCCCGCCGGGGCCTCCGTTTTTCCGGCAACAACACCCTCTGGGGGGAAGCTGGCGTGGTGCTCACGCCGGAGGCATGTTTTGCCATCGGCTCTGCGTTAGGGGTAGAGGGGCGGGTGGGTATCAGCTCGGCAGGTGCGGCGGCCTGTCATCTGTCCGCCCGTGCGTTGGCCTGCGGCGTGTCTGCCGTAGGGGGGCTGGCCTTAGAATTGGATGTTCCGTTTGAGGCCGCCGCCAGTTATGCCGCCGATCTCTACGGTCTTCAACGAACCGTGTTTGTGCGGGAGCAAGGCGACCAATTGGTACTGCGCTTCTACGGCCCCCGGGGCATGTCCATGACTAGACCGGAGGAGCGGAAGATAGAGGCCGCCCTTGCCTCCGGCGAACTCCGCCGGGCGGTGATGGGCCAAATGGGGGACATGGTAGCGGCCGCAGGCACGCTGGAAGCCTATGTCTCTGCCGCCGCCTGTTGGGGCGATTTAGGCGAGGTGCCGTCTTTTGCCGCAGAGGTACAAGGCAGCGGCAGTGCCAACCGGGCCCTGCGCCAGGCCATCTCCCGTATGGGTGTCCGCCTCGCCACCCACGGCTGGGGCGTACCTGTGTTTGAGACGACCCACGGCGGCATGTCGCTCCGTGCTGAGGACGAAGAGGGGAACACCCTAGAGCCAGAACAACTACTCACCATCTTGGTTTTGTTAGAGTTGGAGGCCGGGGCCAAATCCGTGGCCGTTCCCTACAACGCCCCTGTGGTCTTGGATCACATTGCAGAGCGGTTCGAGGCAAGCATCCTCCGCTTGGGCCGTGACCCGGGGGCAGATAGGCTTTACTACCAACTGCCTTATTTCCGGGACGCTGTTTTTGCCGCCTGCCGTTTGGTGGGTGCCATGGCACTTCGGGGTGAGAGCCTGTACACCCTTGCAAAACGTGCCCCCGTTTTCCGTACCGCCCGGCAAGAGGTTTCTGTCACCGGAGACCGGGCAGCGGTGATGCAGGCCCTCGCCGGTACCATGGAAGCCGAAGGGTTGCGGCCTGAGTTGATAGCGGGTCTTCGTGTCCCAGTCACCGGGGGCTGGGTTCATGTATCCCCCTCGGCGGGCCGGTCGGTGCTAAAAATTCACAGTGAGGCCACCAGTGTAGAGGCCGCAGAGGAAATTTGCGTGGATATCGCCCGGCAGGTGGAGGCGTTGGCGCAAGAGAAAGCCGGGGAGTGACCCGGCTTTTTTCTATCACAACAACGCCTCCAGTGTCCGGGCGGCCTTGGCCCGCTCTGCGGTCAGCGTTCGGCACAGCCGTTGTACACGCGGGCAATGTGCCGCCTCGGTATAGGCGCCCAATCTTACCGCCCCGGCCTGCGCTTCGAGGCACATGAGCCATAACGTGCCGTGGCAAGTCGGTACATACGGACACATTTCCGGCACCCGGTGCCAGTAGCCTGACTTCCGAAACAACAATAGTTGGAGCCGCCGCACCTGTCGCACCGACTCTCTGCCCAACTGGGTGCAGGCCCTTTGCACTTCTATGTCATCACAGCGGGTTGCTAAGGCTTGCAGAGCGGCGGATCTGGCGGCGGTGCGGTCAATTTCTAAACGGAGGAAGGAAGCATCCCCGAGATGGGCGTGGTGGTTTGTCATGGCAAACACCTCCTCACCCCATGCTATGAAATCGGAGGGCAGTGTGGTACAATGAGGTAGAGTAGGAGGGTACCGACATGCCTAGATTTTTCATCGACCCCGCTGATATCGGGGCGACACATATCCAACTAGACCCAGAAACCCTAGCCCATATCCGTGTTCTGCGACTGGGGCCAAAGGAGTCATTTATCGTTTCTGACGGGACGGGGCTGGACTATCGGTGCATCTTAACTGGTGACACCGCCGAGATTTTGGACAAGCGTGAGAACCGGGCGGAACCGCGACTTTGTTGTACCGTTTACTTAGCCTTTACCCGAGGCGAGCGGATGGAATACGCCATCCAAAAGTCGGTAGAGCTGGGTGCTGCCGCCATCCGCCTGTTCCCGGCAGAGCGGTGTGTGGTGCGGTATGATGCCAAAGCACTGCCGAAAAAAGTGGCTCGGTTTGAAAAAATTGCGTTAGAGGCGGCCAAACAGTCCGGGCGGGGCGTCGTGCCTGCAATTACCGTCTTGTCGGACGTGAAAACCGCCATGGAAGAAGCAACCACGGCAGATTGTCCGTTGTTTTGTTATGAGTTGGAGACCAAAAACAGCCTCCGTGCCGCTTTAACAGAGACCCCGAACCCCGAAACCGTAAGCCTTGTCATCGGCCCCGAAGGGGGATTTACCGAGGCGGAGGTTGCCTTGGCGCAAACTGCCGGACTTCGCCCCATTACGCTGGGACAGCGCATCCTTCGGGCGGAAACGGCCCCTGTTGCCGCCTTGGCCGCCGTCTTGTTTTGGGCAGAGGAGATGTAGGGACGCCCCCATTGGAACTTTTTTGCAGGTTTTTCCGTCTAGTATGACAAGTACCACACTTGAGGAGGATAAAGAAATGAAAAAGAAAATGAAAAAGAGAATCGTGTTCCTAATCATGGCAGCAAGCCTGTTGCTCACCGCCTGTGGCGGGGGCCACGACATGGCCACCACCGCAGAGGAGGCACCTGCCCCGACCTCGCTCCCGGAAGCTGTGCCGGATGCAGTGCCGGATGCAGTGCCGGATGCAGTGCTCCGTGCCGCACCGGCAGAAGCTCCGATGGCATTAGACGAAGCAGAGGACGCCGCAGAGTTCGATATGTACTTTTCTGCCGCCGCAGAACCCACCGACTACTTTGCACTGCCCATTACGACCCCGGATGATGCAGACGGTCGGCGGCTGGTCTATTCTGTCTCCATGCGGTTGCAAACCTCGAACTTTTTCCCCGGGATGCGCTTGCTTTTAAACACAACGGAAGAGATGGGTGGAGAGTTAGAGAATATGGAGCTCATAGGCCATGACCTCCGTTCTGCTCGCCAGCCGGTGCGCCGTGTCGAGATGCGGCTACATATCCCCACGGAGCAACTGGCAGACTTTATTTTCTTGGTTGAAAATAACTACAATGTTTGGCACCTACGGCAAGACAGGCAAGACGAGACTGCAAGACATCAAAGCACCGACTGGATCCTAGATGACTTGCGGGAAGAAGAGGCTTGGTTGGTCACACAACTAGAAGATGCTGAGGGCGATGAGCATCAGGCCCTATCCGCCACCCTTCGTGACGTGCGGAGCAGGATTCGTGAGCTAGAAGCCGCACAAACAGTAATGGTACGAGATGTGGTGTTTTCCACTGTGGAGATACAGTTATCTGAAGCGTTTTCACCCCAAGAGGTCAACCCCTTTGTATTTGTGGCATTAGGCGTTGCGATTTTGGTTCTCGTTATCATTTTGATCGCCACCGTCCGCCGGGCGAAAAAGCGTCGGATCGAGCAGCAAAATGCGGCTCAAGCGACTGATATTCCCCATATTGCCTAACCGCCAAGCGCAACAAAAACCCTGCTGGGAAGTGTAAACACTTCTCGGCAGGGTTTTGTTGTCTGCTCGGTTATAGCTCCAAAAGAGTCTGTTTCTTTGCTTTGCAAAGCGGCGGAAATCGCAGTACGGCACCACCTGTCTGGGCCCTTGTCGAAAGAAAGGGACAAGCTTGCTTGGGTTTTGATTGCATTTTGTAAATATTGTTGCTATACTGAACAATAAGAAACGAAGGGCAGGAAAACCAACATGAAACACTATATCGGCGTGGACCTAGGCGGCACAAACATTGCCGCAGGGATTGTAACAGCAGATGGCACACTGCTTCACAAAGACAGCGTGCCAACCGGAAGTGCCAGAGGCTATGAAAGTGTACTTGCAGATATGGCAGAGCTTTGTCGAAAGATAATTGCAGACAGCGGGATTGACCCGGCGTCTGTGGTAGGGATCGGGGTTGGCAGTCCGGGCTTTTGCGACGAGGAAAACGGGGTCATTGTGTTTGCTGGCAACTTACACTTTCAGGATGTTCCCATTCGAGCCATCCTCGGACAAGAGATGGGCTTGCCCGTATATCTGGCCAATGATGCCAACTGCGCTGCCCTAGGGGAGAGTACCGCAGGGGCCGCCCGAGATAGCAGCAGTTCTGTGACCATTACTCTAGGGACAGGTGTGGGCAGCGGGATTGTGATAGATAAAAAGATTTTAAGCGGTGCCTTCGGCGGTGCCGGTGAAATTGGGCACACCTCTCTCATCTATGGTGGGGCACTTTGTACTTGCGGTCGCCTGGGCTGTTGGGAAGCCTACGCTTCCGCCACGGCACTGATTGCACAGGCAAAGGCCGCCGTGGAGAAACATCCGGAATCCCGGATTCTGGCCCTAGCCGATGGCGACGCAAACCGGATCACCGGCAAGGTGGTATTCGATGCGGCAGACGAAGGCGACTGTGTTGCCGAGACCGTGATTGCAGAGTATCTGTGCTATGTAGCGGCAGGGCTAGCCAACACGATTAATACTCTCCAACCGGACACCATTGTGTTAGGCGGCGGCATCTGCGCCCAAGGCGATAGGATATTAGCGCCCATTCGTGAGGAGGTTGTCAAAGAGGTGTTTGGTGGCGAACTGAAAACGAAACTTGTCATTGCCACGCTAGGCAACGATGCCGGTATCATTGGTGCCGCTATGCTGGCCTTAGAAGAAAAGCAATAACTTAATGCAGGAGGATACCAACATGAAGCAACTTGATCTCGGGAAAACCGGATTTTTCGTGCCGGAAATTGCACTGGGCTGTATGAGAATGGCGGACTTATCCATAGACACCGCCGCAGAGGTTTTGCAAACGGCCATGGAGGTCGGCGTTAACTTCTTCGACCACGCAAACATCTATGGGGGTGGCTTGTCGGAAGAAATGTTTGCCAAAGCGGCTAGAAAGCTGGGCGTTGCACGACAAGACATGATACTCCAAACCAAGTGCGGCATCCGCCGTGCTGACGAGACCCAGCACATCACCACCTACGACTTTTCTAAAGACCACATCATCGCCAGTGTGGAAGGGAGTCTCAAGCGCCTGCAAACTGACTATATAGACCTCTTGGCCCTCCACCGCCCGGACACGTTAATGGAGCCGGAAGAGGTGGCGGAGGCGTTGGATGCCCTCTATAAGTCCGGTAAAGTGCGCTATTTCGGGGTCAGCAACCAAAATCAAGAGCAGATGAAACTGTTGGAAGCCTATACAGACCATAAGTTTGTGACCAACCAACTGCAATTCGGGTTGGTACACACGGGCATGGTAGACATTGGCTTCCATGTCAACATGAAAACCCCACAGAGCGTGGATCATGACGGCGGTATTTTAGAATATTCCCGGCGTAAGGGCGTTACCATCCAAGCGTGGTCTCCTTATCGGGCCGAGGTTGTCGGGCCTGTGTTCATCGACAACCCGGACTACCCGGCGGTAAACGCCAAGTTGGCGGAGTATGCCGAACAGCACGGTGTCACCAAAGACACCATCGCCACGGCGTGGATTTTGCGCCACCCGGCCAAGATGCAGGTTATCACCGGGTCAATGAACCCAGAACGGATTCGGCAGATTGCCAAAGCGGCGGAGGTTTGCCTCAGTCGGACGGAGTGGTATGACTTGTATTTGTCTGCGGGGAATATGTTGCCGTAGCGTTGAGTTTTTTGTAGGGGATGCTGCCCTCAGTGTTCTGCACTCTTTGGCCTACCGGGTGGGTTTTATTTTCCCCTCTTGTAGGGGACGTGTCCCTGTGCATTGAACAGGCCCCCTAAAAACGGACATTGCGAAAAAGGGACTCCTGATGTAGAATGAAAAACTACGTTAGGAGTCATTTTTATGAAGAATCAATATGGACATCTCATACTT
>WRBE01000040.1 GCA_009779845.1 Oscillospiraceae bacterium | reverse complement strand
GACTGCCCAGTTGCTGATATCCGCTACGTCGTTGAAGGGCATCTCGCCCGTTTCTTCCTCATACTCTTCTAAGGTTCTTGACAACATGGCGGCCAATTCTTGGCGGGCAATCGGGGCCCTTGGTAGGAATCTGCCGCGGTCGTCACCTTGTACCAACCCTTCGTAGTACGCCCAGGCCACATAGTAGTAGAACCAGTTCGCTTCCGTTACATCGGGGAATACATCAAAGCTGTCCATGTCTCCCGGTAGTTCGCCCACCTCAAATGCCGGCAACTTGGTTCGTACCAGAATCGCCGCTACCTCGGCCCGGTTGATGTTTTCCCGGGGCATAAATTCACCGGTGGGGCTGCCGAACATGTACGCTTCGTGGAACTCCAGCAAGGATGACACATGCACCAGCACATAAGGAACCAGCTCCACATCTGCCCGCAGGCCGTAATTGTGGAGGTAGGTCTTGTTGTACGTGTACACACCGGGATTCTCTAACACAAAATTTCTGACGGCGTTACCGATGGTAGAGGCAATCACGATTTGCACTTCGTTGTCACCCGGCTCGATGTAGGGGCCCAAGTCTGCCATCCCGCCGAAGGGGCTGGTGTTGCCCAGTTCTACGCCGTTTACAAATACACGGAACACATTGTGTGGGTCCGGTACATGCATGAACACGCCGTCTAAGTCGGTCAGGTTCGCCGGGGCGGTCAAAGTGGCGGTGTAGGTGCCGACACCGGACACAGTTTCTAAGTGAATTGTACCGGTGGTCTCTGTGCCGTCCGGTGCGGTGAAGGTGGCAGCTACTTCGCCTAATTCTCTCCAACCGACTAACTCGTCTAACTCGCCCACTGCGATCTCAGTAATTAACATTTCGGTGGCTTCTTGCCCGTAGGCAAAGGGATCGTTTGCGTTGGTATAGGATGCAATCACCAAATCCCAGTTGCTTAAGGTGAACTCCGCCAGTGCTTCTGCGGTCACTTCCATGTCGTGGCCGTTGCTCAGTTCAACTTCAAATGTGCCGACTTCAAATGCTTTTACAGCGATGGCATCGCCGTGATAGACTAGGCGACCTTCCGGGCCGTCTGTAATGAGTCCGTGCAGAGGCGTGCTGCCGTCGGCAGTGGGGCCAATCACGATGATGGTAGAGTCAAAGGCTTCTAGGGAAACATCCACAACAAAACGGCCAAACCCGTCAATTTCATAGTCTGCAATTGCGGTAACCGCACCGGAGTACGGATCCACCATCCACGGGATGCCTTCCCCTTCAAAGGCCATGCGGGTGGAGATGAACTCGCCATCCGTTAGAACCTCATTCAGCAACGCCTGTTGTGCGGGGAAGCCGGTGCCGTCGTTTCCGACAGGGCCGAACACTTGAACGCCGTTGATGATATTGCCTGCACTACTTGGCCCAAGCCGCTCTACCTCAGCCATGACTGCTGGGTGGAACATGCCAATCCAGTTTCTGGTGGAGGGCCAGTCAGAGATCCAGTTTCTGGATTGGTTGTACACGAAGTATGCGTTAACGCCATCGTCATCAACCGTGCGGAAGGAGATCATACGACTGGGGTCTAAGTTCTCAGCGGCAGGTCTTACGCCTAGGTCTTTTAACGCTTCCGGCACGTCCGCTCTGGTGTCAACCATGACAACATGATCGAAAGCTTGCAGTGCAGCAAGTGCCGCTTCAAATGCTTGTTGGTCGCCTTCATCGGCGAAGCCTTGCAGGCCAACGGGATACCCGCCCACAAACACGATAGGCAGACCGTCCTCTGCAAATTCTACCAGCTTTTCAATGGCAAACAACGGAATGATGTCATAGGCGATGTCTTGCTGGGTTCTTTGGCCTAATGTGTCAAAGATAAAGGCACGATACCCGGCGGTTTCCGGTGCTAACACGCCATCTTCTACAAAGGCTTGGGGGAAGTGGAACAGGTAAGGACTCACAAAATCATACGTAAAGCCCGCATCGTGCATGGCATCACTGTTCCAGAGAATGCCTGTATGTCTCGGCCACCAATAGCTCATTTTGTAAATGGCGACATCACGGGTGACGGTACCACGGCGCACTGCGTACGCCACACGAGAGTGGTAGTCGGCGTAAATGTCCATGGTGGTCCATTCTGGCAGATTGTCTTTAAAATCATTGCCGAAGCCGCCACGCCATGCGGCACGGCCGGGCCATCTGGATTGTGGCAAATCATAGTTTTGGTAGTTATAGGTATAGCCGTGGAAAATTTGCTGATTCACGCCGCCGGCAAAGGCTCTGTTGGCTTGCTCTAGGGCTGTAACCATGTTGTATTGATAGCTGCCGGACAAGTCGCCCTGAATGGCACCCATCTCGTTGCCGACTTCGTCTAAGCCTAGGAAGTGGGCCGCAGTGGCAATTGCCGTATAATATTCAATGCTATCGTTGTTGTTCAACGATTCCGCATCCGGGATATCCACATGGGCATACACTTGAATCATATCCATCCGCATGGCACCGGAACCGGTGGCCGCATAGACCACTTGCGCCCGATAGAGCAGACCGAGGTCGTGAAGCCGCTCTCTCAACCGCGCTAGGTGGACTTGACCATAAATCTCGGTGATGGTTTGGTTGTACTCGGCCAAAATTGCGTCTGTGAAGTCTTGGTCTAAAATCACAAACCCGTCCGGGCCGCCCTCACGGTTGACGCCTGTGCCGCCGACCCATGCAGGCATAGGGCCGGTGGGCTCAATGATGGCCGGTAAGTAGGGGATAATGCTCTGGCCTGTGTTTTCTTCAAAACGTTCAAACAGGTGGCGGCTCCAGTTGGAGTCTTGGCCGTAAGAGTCGGCGAAAATGTTACCGTTTCTCCCACCGTTTGCTCTGACCAAATCCCGCATATCTTCAAAGCCGGGTTGGTCAAAGCGGAAGACATACGTTTCGTAGAAATCCATTAACGCATCGGCACCTTCTGCGCTTCCGTAATCAACTTTGAAAGAAGGCCAGCGGGTGGCGTTGCTGGCTGTGCGCAGCTCCGCCCGGGACCAGAAGCCAAGGACTTCCCATTCGCCATCGATGTCACCGGCTAGGGCTGTGTTCACTTCCGCTTCTAGGGCGGTGGTGTCTGTTGTGCCGTCAAACAAGGCGGTCACGTCGATGGTGTAGGCGGGGTCGATCACGTCCACCACGGCCTCAAAGGTCAACAAACCGAACAGACCTTGTGACGCCATGCCATCATCCATACGGATGCGCTCTTCCAGTCTGCCTCTCTCTGCAATATTTACGAGGAGTGCCGCTTGCAAGAACTGGTCAACCGGATTGCCGGTTGAGCCATCCACATTGCTGGTGTAGGTGACTTGCGGCGGGGTGATATCTGCAAGCACTGGCATATTCGACATTGTCAGGGCCGGAACACCCATATCAAGCGCATATCTATGATGCACCAAGATTTCAGAAGCACCGTCATCGTTGGGGCTCATGCCTGGCACATGCTTGTTGGCACCATTGTGCATAGAGACATGGAAATCAACACGCATGTCCAACTCGTCTGCAACCCGCAGAATGGTTTGCAGTGTACGGCTCCACTCCAGAGAGCCGAATCCATAGCGCTCAAGGAAGTGCACCCCGGCCGGGTCGCCCGGAATCGGGCCGATCAGGCCGGTGATGGAGGATGCCACCTCTACCACATGGAATCCTTGGTCAGACATGGAGCGCATTTGCCGCTCAAGCTCGGCATCATCTGTCATGCCAAGGGGCAACCACCAGCGGAACCCGGCACCAAAGCCGGAATGCATTGGCTCAATAAAATGATCGGCCCACGGGCCGGGCTCTAAGGTTGTGGTCACATCTGCCTCTAAGGCACTGTTGTGCTCAATTGGCGGCACTTCTTCTGCTGCCAGCATCCCACCCGGGACAAGCCCGAATACCATAACGACTGCTAATAATAGAGCGATGGTTTTTTTGGTTCTATTCATGAATTTTTCTCCTTTTTTATAAAACTCATTGATAGTAAACTGCGGTGAAACGATTCCGAACGCACCATGCGTCCTGCCTGCAATTGCTCAACACCTCCTTTATTACAGGGTTCTCCCTCGCCATTTGAACGACTTTGTTCTCTGTGGATTGGTTGTTTTGCAACAAAAACACAATCAATTTTGTGCATACTGCACATGCGCCTCGCTAGGCTATGATTCTTTTCCATTATACATGCTATTTCTCCCCGGCTCTCACAGTATATTGTCTTGTTTTTGCACTATCTTGACATTTTTTGAAGGCGGGTTGTAGGAGAGGAATGGCATAGCCACACCAAACGGCATGGAGCTTGTTTTGTGAAAAATAATTCTTGCAAAGCATTTCTAATCGGGTTATCCTTTGTTTTAAGGACATTTTTATGCCTTAGAAAGAGGGGATGGTATGAATCAGAAACAAATAACAGCATTAGAAGAAGCGATCAGCGGCGACTATAGCAATATCGCAGGTATGGTTGCATTGCAAGAAGGAAATCCGCTATACGAGAATTACTTTAATGCGTGCACAGCCACGACTGCCATCCATGTATTCTCGGTAACGAAAAGTGTGATTTCCATATTGATTGGTATTGCCATCGACAAAGGATACATCAAAAGTATTGACCAGAAAGTATTGGAGTTTTTCCCTGACTATAAAATCAAGAGGGGCGAGAAAACCATACAGGCCGTTACGATGAAACATATGCTAACGATGACCGCCCCGTATAAATACAAGTCAGCACCATATACAAAGTATTTCACAAGCGATGACTGGGTAACGTCTGCACTTGATTTGCTGGGCGGTAAAAAACCAATTGGAGAATTTCGGTATACGCCCCTGATTGGGCCGGATATCTTATCAGGCATTTTGGCAAACACAACGGGACAGTCTGTGCTCGATTTTGCGCGGGAACACTTGTTTTTGCCATTGGGGATTACCGTTGCGTCTAATATAAATTTCAAAGACAAAGAGGAGCAGTTCGCATTTTTAAAAGCCAAAAATATCAGTGGTTGGGTTGCCGATCCAAAAGGGATACATACTGCCGGCTGGGGTTTAACGATGACTGCACTAGACATGGCGAAAATAGGAAAACTTTGCTTGGATAACGGAACGTGGAACGGCAAACAAATTGTATCGGAGCAATGGATAGAGGAAAGTACAAAGGAACAGAGCCGGTGGACAGAGCTAAATCTCGCATATGGGTATCTATGGTGGCCAAACATCGGAAATGGGTATGCGGCCATGGGCGATAGCGGCAATGTGATTTATATAAATCCGGCTAAAAAGCTAGTCGTGTCTATTGCGTCCCTTTACAAACCGACCGCTAAGGATAGGATCGAGCTCATTATGAAGTATGTGGAGCCTTGTGTATAGTGGGTTTTGAGGTATTGGGGCATCTATCCTACTCATTGGCTAACAAGATTTTAATAAATGCTTGTGTCGCTGTGGATAGCGGAAACTCATTGGAATGTGCAATGCCCATAATGCGTGCAGGGATTTTTTGGATAACAGGAACTTCAAATATCTCGTTTGCGTCTAATTCCACTTGCACATGCTCCTTGGTGACGCAAGAGATGCCGAGACCCCGCTTTGTAAATGCAAGCAATAATTCTAACGTGCCGAGTTCCATTTGAGGCTCAAACTCAACTTCATGAGCGGCAAAATACTGGTCAATGTATGCCCTGGTACTGCTACCTTTTTCCAATAGCAAGATGGGGAAATGTTCGACTAATGTTTGAATCGATAGTTCGTTACGCAGTGCGTTATGAAATTTGCTTCCAGCCACAAAGCAGTCTTGAATTTGAAATTTTTGCACAATATGAAGTGAGGAGCCGTACTTCGTATTGAGGAGGTTGATTACGCCGATATCAACCACGCCGGTCTCTAGTGCCTGTACAATTTCTTTGCTGGGCTGGTCTTGGATAAAGACCTTGATACTTGGGTATTGTAAGCAAAATTTCTCTAAATAAGACACAAGATGATAGTTACATATCGCACTGCACACCGCAATCCGAATTTGACCCGCAGCCATATTTTTTAGTTCAAAAAGTTTTTGTTCAGCCGTTTTAACCAGCCCATACCATTGGGCAACATACCGAAACAAAAACTCACCATCAGAGGTCAGCATCATGCCTTTGGGGGTGCGGTGAAATAATTGCGCGTCCAGCTTTCGCTCTAAAGATTTGACGGCTTGACTCATCGCTGGCTGGGAAGTAAACAGCTCTTTTGCGGCTTTTGACACGCTTCCGGTTTTTGCGGTTACGTAGAACGCTCTGTATAGCTCCAAATTCGTAATCATATAATTATTCAATATACCTCCATATATCAAAATGAAATTTTACTTATATCTGCACTTTGATTATAATACAACTGTAGCAGATAAGCAAGCGCATTTGCCAGAGGAGACACAACATTCATGGGGACGTCATATAAAAGAAACTGGATTACAATCGGATTTATCTTTCTAAACATGGTCATACTGGGCATTGTCCAGTCAGCCCGTGGGCCTGTGCTACCGTTCATGCAGGCAGAGTATGGGTTAAGTTATAGCCGCCTTGCATTTTTGCTTACCGTATGTTCTGTGGGTATGCTCTTAGGTGTGTTAATTGGCGGACGTGTATGTGAGCGGTTCGGCTATAGAAAAGGACTGCTATTCGCAACTGCAATGATGCTTGTTTCACTCGGAGCACTGCGGACACATAGTGGATTTGAGCTTTTCGTTATCAATTTCTTTTTCATATATGCGGCACTTGGTTGGATTGATATTGCCTTAAACGCATTGGGGAGCAGAATTTTTGTTACCAAAACAGCCGTTTTGATGAGCTTAACGCACTTCTTCTTCGGTGTCGGCTCTGCTGGCGGCTCTCAATACGCCGGATTCATACTTGCGCAGGAAATTCCTTGGCGGCACATTTTCATTAGTATGGTGCTTCTTTATGCAATCAGTTTGCTGATGACCTTTTTTGCAAAGTTTCCGGAGGCACAACCGAAAGGGAGCGGGAGCGGCTTACCGTTTGTCAAAGTCATCCAAGATGTTCGTGTGTGGCTGAGCTTCGGGATGATAGGTCTCTGTGTGATGTTCGAGTTTGGTATTGCAAACTGGCTGGTTATCTACTTGCGAGACAGTCAAAATATGAATCCAAGTACAAGTGCCTCTTACCTCGCCCTTTACTTCATCTTGTATGCCCTCGGCAGATTGGTTGGAGGCATTGTTGCAGAAAAGTTAGGATATATCAAAACATTTCTGATTTGCATTCTATCCTCTGCCGCACTCTTTTCTCTTGGGATTATGACAGGTTATGCGCTGCTGTTTTCTGGCGTGGGCTTATTTGTATCTGTATTTTTCCCCTTATTCTTGTCCATTGTGGTAAAAGAGTTCAAAGAAGAAGCCCCAGCCGTCGTCAACGTCATTGTCCCGCTGAATAACGTGTTATTTATGGTCTCCAGCATTATGTTAGGCATACTGATGGAGCGGCTTGGGGTGCAAACAGGGTTTTACATCATTGGTTCATTTGTTGCCATTGCGCCAGTGTTTCTGTTTTTCCTAAAGAGAAAGCTAGTGCATGAGGTTTAAAAACAAGAGAGGTAGCTTTAACCCAAAGCTACCTCTCTTGTCCTATTCATTATTACCGGCGTATATCGGTCACACTCCATCGTTCTTATACTGCAACTCCGGTGCTTTCATCCGTACCGACGTATGTGCCGGGACACTTTTGACCACAAACGCATTGCCGCCAATCACGGCGTGTTCGCCGATCACAGTGTCGCCGCCTAAAATGGTGGCCCCGGCGTAGATGGTCACATGGTCGCCGATAGTCGGGTGACGCTTGGTGCCTTTTAGCCCCTGACCGCTCTTCGTAGACAGTGCCCCGATGGTGACGCCTTGGTAAATTTTTACATGGTTCCCGATTACAGTACTCTCTCCAATGACAATCCCTGTGCCGTGATCCATGCAGAAATAGGCTCCGACGGTGGCCCCCGGATGGATGTCAATCCCGGTGGCAGAGTGGGCGTGTTCTGTCATCATCCGGGGGAGTATGGGTACGCCCAATACATGCAGCTCATGGGCGATGCGATACACCATCCCCGCATAAAGGCCGGGATAGGATAAAATAACCTCACACCGGCTCCCGGCGGCGGGGTCGCCTTGGTACAGGGCCTCGATGTCTGTGGTGAGCCGCGCTTTGATTTGGGGAATCTGAGCAAAGAATGCGGCAGCGATGACCTCTGCTTCCGGCGGAACCTGCCCCCCTTGGTGGGTTTCGCAGTTTTGATGGTGGCGTGTGGCCAAGCGGATTTGACCGATAAGGTCGAAAGAGAGTTCTTTCAGCAGTGCCTCCACCCGGGCGGGCAGGGTGGCATGTTGCAGATGCTCACGCACGAAATGTTCCGGGAACAGGATATGGCGCAGTGTGTCCAAACACTTTGCCACCGTGGCTTTACAAGGCAGGGCCCTTGTATCCTCGCTTTGTGTTGCGATACATTGTGTCACACGGGCAATTTCGGCCATGATATGTTCGTTCATGACATGTCCTCGCTTTCCTCATCAAACAGCGGGGTGGATAAGTACCGCTCGCCGGTGTCCGGCAGGATAACCACGATGGTTTTCCCTGCATGTTCGGGTCGTTTCGCCACCTGTGTGGCCGCCCAGAGGGCTGCGCCTGACGAGATGCCGGAGAGTAACCCCTCCGTCCGCGCCAAAGCCCGGCTGGTGCGGAACGCATCCTCTGTTGACACTGTGATAATCTCGCCGTAGATGCCTGTGTCCAACGTGTCCGGGACAATGCCTGCACCGATCCCTTGAAGCTTATGGGGGCCCGCACGATCCTCTGACAATTTCGGCGAGTCTGCAGGTTCTACTGCGATGATTTTGATGTGTGGGTTTTTCTCTTTCAAAAACGCCCCCGCACCGGAGATGGTGCCACCAGTACCGATGCCGGACACGAAGATATCCATGTCACCGCCGCTGTCCGCCCAAATTTCGGGGCCGGTGGTTTCTCTATGTACCCTAGGGTTTGCGGGATTTGTAAACTGGCTGGGCATGAAAGCGCCGGGTGTCTCCGCCAGTAGCGCATGGGCTTTTTCGATGGCACCCTTCATGCCTTTTGGTCCCTCGGTCAACACCAACTCTGCCCCATAGGCAGAGAGTAGCTTGCGCCGCTCAACACTCATGGTTTCCGGCATGGTGAGAATCAGGCAGTACCCTCTGGACACAGCCACCATGGCAAGCCCAATGCCTGTATTGCCGCTGGTCGGCTCAATGATGGTCGCTCCGGGGCGAAGTTCTCCGCTCTGTTCCGCTGCATCAATCATGGCCTGGGCAATCCGATCTTTCACACTGCCGCCGGGATTAAAGCCTTCTAATTTGGCCAAGATATGGGCCTTTGCTCCTGCTGTTTTCTCGTATTGGCCCAGCCGAAGCAACGGGGTTTTTCCGATGAGTTCGGTTAGATTATTTGCAATATGTTTCATATGACGTCCTCCTGTAGTTATTTTATCACATTCACTGCTAATATGCTACAATTCGCAGTAGGATTCTTTTGTGCGCCCCATCGTTGCACTTGGGGCGCACACGGAGTGTATATATTCAAACAAGACACACTGTTGCCGTGTTTTGTGTGTTATGATTGAAACAAAAAGGAGAGATGAACATGAAAAATAAAATGAGCAGAGCAGGGATTTTGCTTGATGTAAATGATTTTGCAAAAGCAAGAAATTTCTATGAAACAGTTATGGAGCAAGAGATAGAGGAAGTTATAGGCGGTGACCATATCAACTACAAAAGCGGCATGGCTTTGCAGCGAGATTACAAGGGAATTGTCGAAGGCTCGAAAGACTTTGCCGCTACGCCAACAGGTGCAAAATTAGAAATAAAAACCAAGGCGAATAACTATCAACTGGCATTTGAAGTTGAGGATATTGATTATTGGCAAGCGAAGATAAAAGCATCCGGCGTTGAGATTATTCACGATGTACATGAATACGTTTGGGGGCAGCGGGTGATTCGCTTCTACGACCCCGATGGGCATATTATCGAACTCGGTGAAGACTTGGAAGTTGTAGCAAAGAGATTCCTTGCCCAAGGACTTACCGCACAGGAAGTATCCGAGCGGTTTGGGTATCCTTTGGAGTATGTACAACAGCTTTTGAATGCCAAATAAGCATAGGGTCAAGCTGAGGTATGGCGATTTTGTTCTGGGTGTGATAGAATTGGCGTAAGCCAAACCAGAAAACAAACAAAAAGGAGCCCCTCATGCGTATCTTGGCAATCGACTTGGGCGATGTCCGTACCGGACTTGCTGTATCCGACCCGACAGGCACCCTAACAGGAGAGGCGTGGGTGATCACTGACCGCAACCATGACCGTCTAGCGGAGACCATCCTCCAAGCCGCTAGGGAGCGGGGCGTGGGACATTTGGTGTTAGGCCATCCAAAAAATATGGATGGTACGCTAGGGCCTAGAGCGGAGAAGAGCCAAGCGTTTCAGGAAAAGCTGGCGGGATTGACCGACCTCCCGGTTACTCTGTGGGACGAGCGCCGTACGACGTGGGAGGCGGAGGGCATTTTGATAAACGCTGGCAAACGGGGTAAAAAGAAAAAAGAAACCGTGGATGCGGTGGCCGCCAGCCTGATTTTGGAGGGATTTTTGCGGAGATGTGCCAATGACACGTAGCATGTTAATTGATCTCTGCCTCTCCTTCCCGGCGGTGTATGAGGATTACCCCTTTGACAAGATGACAGGCCCCGCAGTGTGGGCGGTCATGCGCCACCGGACGAACAAGAAAACTTTCGCCATGATTTATGAACGGGACGGCAAGCTGTGCATCAACCTAAAAGCTGACCCCCTAGAGGCAGATTTTCTGCGGCAAGCGTTCGCAGATGTGACCCCCGGCTACCACATGAATAAAACCCATTGGAATACGATTATTCTAGGCGGTGACGTGTCCACAGACAATCTGAAACAGATGATTACGCAAAGCTATGACCTGATCAAACCAAAAACAAAAGCGAGACGACGATAGCAATCGCCTCTCGCTTTTTTGTATTTCATCGAAGTCTTACACACTACCGGACTCGTAGGTAAACCCCTTCCCATACACATCGGACACAGCGCCTGTGACCATAAATGCCGCCTTGTCGTGCTGTTCCACCACGGCCAGCAAGTCCCGATAGTTTCGTCCGTCCAGTGTTACCATGAGCATTTGCCGTTCTGTGCCCTCATAGGCGCCGACCACCGGGACGATGGTGACGCCGCGGTTGACTTTCGTCAAGATATCCGCCGTGATGGCCTCGCTCTGTTCGCTGATGATGTAGACCATCTTTTTCCGGTTCATGCCGGTCTCAATGTAACGCATGGTGATGGAGGTGATGAGGATAGAGAAGACAGCATAGAAAAACGAATCCACGTTAAATACCAACAGGCTTAACGCCACCACCACCCCATCGGAGAGGAACAGACCCACAGAGGTGTTGAGGTTAAAATATTTCTTAAAAATCAAAGGCGGCACCGCCGTGCCACCGGAAGATGCCCGGTTGGCGTATAGAAGAGACACAGCCGCCCCGAACAGCACGCTACCCGCCACCATGGAGAGCATGGGATCCGACACCAACATGTAATGGGGCACCAAGCGGAGAAAGACAGGGAGCAGCATAGAACCGAACACTGTGTTGAAAAACACTTCCCGCCCCAGCAGAAAAAAGGTGAGGATGAGAACCAGCACGTTACCGACTAGTACAATAATAGAACGGTCAATATGAAGCAGGCGTTCTAAAATAATCGCAAGCCCCGTAAGCCCCCCAGCGGCAATAGCATGAGGGCCGAGAAACATATTGACCGCAAAGGCCACGATGGCGATTGCGACGGCGATGAGGCCGAGTCGTTTGATGTGTTTAAGCATAGTGAGAATCCTCCGATGGGGTGTTGGTGCTACTTATTATACCACAAAGAATCGGAAAAACCCAGACCACTTTGACAGCCCCATAGGGGGTATGCTATGCTGGGGTTAGAAACTCAAATAATTTATTGGAGAGCCATATGGAACAACTATCTGTCAATATCAGCGGCATGTCCTGCGCCGCTTGCGCGCAGAATATAGAGCGTTTGGTGCAACGATTAGACGGCGTAACAGCGGCGGAGGTAAACTTCGGGACAGAGACCCTCACGCTCGCATTTAACCCGGCGCAGGTTTCCTTTGACCAAATCAATGGGGCGATGCTGCGGGCTGGGTACACCCTGCACCTTCCGCAGGAGGATGAAGCGGCGGCCCGGGCGCGGCGGAAAGCGGGGGAGATGCACGCCCTGTGGCGGCGGTTTGTGTGGTCTGCCGTGTTTACTGTCCCGCTGATGGTGTTTGCTATGGTGCCCATGTTTTTGAAAGAGGCGGGGATTGATGTGATTCCCTATCACCTCAATCCCCTGCATTACCCGGCGATGAATATGATGGTACAGGCCCTGTTGACAGCCCCGGTGTTGTTGGTGAATCGAACCTTGTTCCGGGATGGGTTTCGGTCTCTGCTTTTGCGGCATCCGAATATGGATTCCCTGATTGCCAAGGGAACCACGGTGGCGGTGCTATATAGCTTGTATCTCACGGTGCAAAATGTGTTCTTTGGTGCCCACTACATACCCTACTACGAAGTGGCGGCGGTGATTTTGATGCTGGTGGTACTGGGGAAGTATTTAGAGGCCAAGACCAAGGGCAAGACCTCTGCGGCGATTGAAAAGTTGATGGGGCTGGCCCCAAAAACAGCGCATGTAATCCGAGATGGGGTAGAAATAGAGATTCCCATTGAGTGTGTGGTGGTTGGCGACATCATCGTAGTACGGCCCGGAGAGAATATGCCGGTGGACGGCGTGGTGGTGTCCGGGGAAACAGCGGTGGATGAGGCCATGCTCACCGGCGAGAGTATGCCGGTACAAAAAAAGGCGGGGGATCAGATTATCGGTGCCAGTATTAACGGCAACGGCGCAATCCGGTATCGGGCCACCAAGGTGGGCAAAGACACGGTGCTGGCCCAGATTATCCGGCTGGTGGAACAGGCCCAGGCATCAAAGGCACCCATTGCCCGGTTGGCGGATGTTATCTCCGGCTATTTTGTACATGCGGTGATTATCATTGCAGTACTCAGCGGGGCTGCGTGGCTAGTTGCGGGAGCGGGGTTGGCCTTTTCTCTACGGATTTTTATTGCTGTGCTGGTTATTGCCTGCCCCTGTGCATTAGGATTGGCCACGCCCACGGCGATTATGGTGGGTACCGGGAAAGGTGCAGAGCACGGGATTTTGATTAAGAGCGGTGAGGCGCTGGAGACGGCCCATAAGCTAGACACAGTCGTCTTAGATAAAACTGGCACGGTCACCGAGGGGAAACCCCGTGTGACAGATATTGTGACAAAGAGTGGGCACAGGGAAGCGGACGTGTTGCGTCTCGCAGCGGCGGCAGAGCATCAGTCAGAGCACCCACTGGGGACGGCAATCGTGGTTTATGGAAGAGAGGTATGCGCCACATTGCCGGAAGCGGAGGGATTTCATGCCATAACCGGCCAAGGTATCCAAGCCACAGTGGAGGGGAAGTGTGTACTCATCGGCAACCGGCGGCTTATGGATAGCCACCATGTCCCAGTAGATGATGCCACTGCCGACTGCGACCGTCTGGCAAGTGGGGGGAAGACCCCCATGTACGTGGTCATAGACAGCACCTTGGCGGCCATTATCGCCGTGGCGGACGTCATCAAGCCTACCAGCAAAAAAGCAGTGGCAGACTTACAGGCCATGGGGCTAGAGGTCATTATGCTCACCGGAGATAACCGCCGCACCGCAGAGGCCATCGCAAGAGAGGCGGGGATTGACACGATACTGGCGGAGGTATTGCCCCAAGAGAAGGCCGAGCATGTCAAAACCCTGCAAACCCAAGGTAAAAAAGTGGCCATGGTGGGTGACGGTATTAATGATGCGGTGGCCTTGGTGCAAGCGGATGTGGGGATTGCCATTGGCTCCGGGACGGATGTTGCCATGGAGTCGGCCCAAGTGGTGCTCATGCGGGGAGACTTGACCGGGGTCGTGGCGGCGATTTTGCTCAGTAAAAAGACCCTGCGGAACATTAAGCAAAACTTGTTTTGGGCCTTTGGATATAATGTGTTGGGGATTCCCATTGCCATGGGTGCGCTCTATCTATTTGGCGGCCCCTTGATGAGCCCCATGATTGCGGCCCTTGCCATGAGCTTTAGCTCGGTGAGCTTGCTGCTTAATGTGCTGCGACTCAAGCGGTTGCGGTTAGATGTGTAAGGGTGTTCTTTGGTGTTAGTTGCTTCAGCGTTAGGAACGAGTAAACGGCGTTTCTGTTCGCCTGTAGGGGCAGACATAAGGTCTGTCCCTACAGGTTGCAGTGTGTCCATTCCGTCCACTCTTTAATATCTTGCAAATGATAGAGGAATGTGATATTATCAAGGCGGTTATGGCCAAGCAAATTTGAAAAGGGCGGGGAGTTGTCATGGTAAAACATATCAAACTAACGAGCGCTGAAGATTTGAAAAAATTTATGCAGCTTGCGTGGAACTGTGCTTCCGATGTGGGGGTTCACACAGAGGACGACAAAATTGCAGACGCTAAGTCTGTGTTGGGCCTGATGGCGTTGGATTATGCAAAGCCTGTCATGGTGGTATCTGAGGACGAATCCTTCTTTGACCAAATCAAGCCTTGGATTGTAGCGGCAGACAGCTAACGCATCACAAAGAGGGGGGCCACGGTGCCCCCCTTTTACTCGAATATAGATAGAGATATGGAAGTGGGGAACACAACATGGGCAGATCAGACGGAACGCGGGTAAAAAACATACCAGCCATCGATAAGCTCATTCCGCATGTTATGAGCAGACGGTATGACGCAACAAACTTTTGTAAAGTAGAGTTTGATATGACCAATCTCCACGCCTTTATACGTAAATTGCGTGCAGAAGGGCACCGGGTTGGTACCATGGACGCAGTGATTGCGGCCTTTGCCTTCGTGATGCAAAAAGTGCCGGAAATCAACCGTTTTATTGCGGGTAAAAAAATCTATCAGCGCAACCACCTCTGTGTGTCCTTTGTGATTCTAAAGCGCAGTGAGGACGGCCAACTAGACGAAACCGCCGTGAAAGCCTACATAGAGCCGAGTGACACGCTGCTCACAATTTCCCAAAAAGTGCGTGAACTTATCCAAGAGAACCAGAAGCCCGAGAGTCAAAATGCCATGGATCGTTTGGTAAATCGACTGGTATCGGCGCCGCTGTTGCCGGGCTTTTTGGTAGGCTTAATCAAATGGGCAGATCGACGGGGGATACTGCCCAAAAGTGTGATTGCGCTTAGTCCGTTTCACACCTCCATGTTTCTCTCCAACTTGGCCTCCCTTCAAATGGATCATGTGTATCACCACTTGTACGACTTTGGCACCACAAGTCTATTTGTCACCATGGGCAAACCAAGCCGTGTCTCTAGCGCGGATGACAAGACGAAGCGGGTGATGACACTGGGCATGTCCCTAGACGAGCGCATCTGTACCGGCGCAGTCTGGGCTAAGGCACTGTTTGAACTCAAACGTACCATGGAGAATCCGGAAGTGCTGCTGGGCGCAGAGGGTGAGCGTGAGGAATAGAGTACCCGAAAATCTGTACTGGACATCAGATAACCAAAAGCCGGGGGGCATTGTTTTGCCCCCCGGCTTCCTAGTACTATTATGAGAGCCGGGCTTTCAACGCTTCTTCCACTTCTACAAGCTGCTCCACCGTATTCACTCCGACGATTTCCAACCCCAGATTCCGCTTGCAAATCCCGATGGGCAACCCTTGGGCTTTCAAAATCGCAGGCACGTCGGTGAGGTAATACTCGCCTTGGCTGTTTTCGTTGCCCAGTTTCCCGAGGGCCGGTAACAGTGCCGAGGACTGGAACACATAGACTCCCACATTGAGTTCGTCAATGGCCTTTTGTTCTGGGGTACAGTCCCTATCTTCGACCACCTCTTGGAAATTACCCGCCGCATCCCGAATGATGCGCCCGAAGGGGAGGGACAGGTCAGTGGTGCCGGTGAGAATGGTACAGGCGTTTTGCTCGTCTAAGTGCCGTTGTACCAGTTCTTCATACGCCTCCCGCCGGAGCAGGGGCATATCCCCATAGCAAACAAGTACCGGAAAGTCCCCGGTACCGAGGGCCGCTTCCGCCGCCATGACAGCGTGGCCGGTGCCCAGTTGTTCAACTTGCTCGGCGAACACGTAACCGGGGAAGTGTTCTATCACCTTTTCTTTTTGATAGCCCACCACAATGATGGTGTCTTTGGGTGGGATAAACCTGATGGCATCTAATACATAGTGCAGCAGCGGTTGGTCTAAGGCCCGGCGCATAACCTTGGGCAAGTCAACGCCTTCGGTTTGTAGGCGGGTACCCTTCCCGGCGGCCAGGACGACGGCTTTGATTGACATGATGAACTCCTCCTCATATTTGCAAGTTGAGCAGATACACTATACCATGGATTTCCTTGCGAAGCAAACTGAAAATGATTCTTGGGCGTTCAACAAAACAAACACCGCACGTTATTTCAAAACGGTGCGGTGTCTATTTATTATTCCTGTCTCTTAGAGGGCATGGACTCTCCTATGCAAGTTCTTTTAACTTCATCGGAGCGGCGGTCAAGCGGCGCTCTCGTCTGGTGATGCGCTTTTTGCTCATGCCGAACATACGCTCCCGCAGGGCGCAGGCTTTGTCTACGAAGGTGACGATAAAACTTTCTTTATACCGGGGCCATGACAGATTGGCCAGCCACATGTGCTTTAGGATAATGTCCTCTTCCCGGTCGGTGAGGTCACAGATAGTCCGGGCGTTCTCTAGGGCTTGGGTCGGGTGGCTTTTCATGTGTTCCCAAGTGTTGGGCAAATCGTCTGACCGGTAGTACAGGTCATGGAGCAGACCCGCCCGGGCGCAGCTTTTTGAATCACAGCGCAATAGCTTTGCAATACAAAAACTGAGGTACGCCACATCTAACGAGTGCCCCAATCGGGTGTAGTTGACATGTTGGATATAGTCGTCTAACTTTTGCACCTCCGGCTGGGCCAGTAGGGGATCCACAATCTCACGAAACTCCACTCTGGTTTGCTGGCGGAAGGTGCGAAAACTCTGGGTAATGGACATGGGATAACGACTTCCCTTCATTGCACGATATTATTTAAAACTTATACTTAATTATAAAGTATTGCACAGCAGGTGTCAACAGGTATATTGTACAATCTTACAGCGATTATGCATGGCAAAAATAGTATACAGAAGCCCAGAGCGGTGATTCTGGGCATTTTTGTGTCGCAAGCATGTCTCGTTTGTCAAATGATGCGATTATACAATAGATAATAATGGACATCGGCACACCTGTTTGCATACAACACCCTATTGTAATATAAGTTCACATGCAGTATAATAGACAGGCTATGAATATCACTTCTTTTCCGGCGGGCGCCCATTTGGCGGCCCAGCTCAAGGGGCCCTTAGCCCATGCTTATCTAATCAGCGGAGACAGTGCGGAAAACCGTGGGGGCTTGGCGATGCTCATGGCCCGGTCTCTGGTTTGCGTTGCCTCCGGTGGGCGGCCTTGTGATGCTTGTGTCGCTTGTGAAAAAGCACAGCGAGAAAGCCACCCGGACATCATAATTGTGGCGCCTATAGACGGCAAACGGGAAATCCCCGTAGCCGCTGTGCGGGACGTGGTGGCGAATGCGCCCACACTACCCAACGAGGCGGAGCACAAGGTCTATCTAATCAACCCAGCAGAGGCCATGAACCCCAGTGCGCAAAACGCCATACTAAAGGTGTTGGAAGAACCACCCAGCTTTGTCACGTTCCTGTTGCTGGCGGAAAATCCGCTGGCCTTATTGCCCACAGTGCGGTCACGATGTGTTACGTTGTCGTTGACTCCCACAGGTGAGGTCAATGCACCCCATGCCCCGTCCTCGGAGGTGGAGGAGCTGGTGACGGCATTTCTCGCAGCCTTTGACATGGGTGGATTGGAGTTGCTCCAATTCTGCGTGGGGTTAGAAAAGGCGGTGAAAGAGGATCGGACAATCCTCGTCTCCTTCGTAGAGACCGGGTATGTCCGATTGGTGGAGCGACTTGCTCATGCTTCGAATGACCGCCGTCGGCAGATGGAGGCCGTTTCTCTGTTTGACAGTTTAAAAGGCGACTTAAAGTTTAATGTCAGCGCCGGGCACATATCCGGCAAGATGTTGGCAACACTATAACCCTTTGAAAGGGGAACATACCATGACAGAAGTAGTCAGTATCAAATTTAAAAATAGAGGCAAAAGCTACTATTTTGACCCCAAGGGACACCAGGTGTCTGTGGGGCAGAGCGTAGTGGTGCAGACCAGCAAGGGGTTAGAGCTGGGTGAATGTGTCCGGGGCAATTTTCATGTAGAGCCCGCCAAGGTCATCCCGCCCCTGCGTCCGGTGGCCCGGCTTGCTACGGCGGCGGACTTGAAAACCGCCCAAGAGAACAAAGAGCGGGAAGAGCAGGCCCTTCGCACCTGTCAGGAGAAAATCAAAGAGCACGAGCTGGACATGAAGCTGGTGGATGTGGAGTATAACTTTGAGGGCAATAAAATTCTCTTTTTCTTCACCTCTGACGGTCGGGTGGATTTCCGTGAGCTGGTGCGGGACTTAGCGGGCGTGTTCCGAACCCGGATTGAATTGCGCCAAATCGGCGTGCGGGACGAGGCGAAGATGCTAGGCGGTCTTGGCATCTGCGGCAAGCCTTTTTGTTGCAGTCAGTTTTTAGACGAGTTCCAGCCGGTGAGCATTAAGATGGCAAAGACCCAAAATCTGTCGTTAAACCCCACCAAAATTTCCGGCACCTGTGGACGGTTGATGTGTTGTCTCAAGTTTGAGCAAGATGCCTACGAAGAGCTGGTGAAAAACGCCCCCAAGGTGGACTCTTATGTCGAGACACCAGAGGGAAACGGCACCATTACAGAAATTAACCTCCTGCGGCAAAAGGCCAAAGTGCGCTTAGAGACCCGTGGTGGAGACCCGCAAGTGAACTACTATCCCCTGTCCGAGCTACAATTTATCAAAACCGGCAAACAGCGCCGCGCAGAGGTTGCGGCAGAGATAAGGGAGCGGGAGGAAAACGGCGGCAACGAGCCGCCGCCCCGCAAATTCCAACAGAGTATTAGTAGCAATCCGTTGCCGCGAAAAGAGCACACCGCTGGAGAGCGGCCCAAGTCTCAAGACCGACGCCCCCGCCCCCAAACCGAAAAACGACCGGAGAAGGCGGCGGCAGAGAATCCGGGCACACCTGGCGGAAACCCGGAAAAAAAGCCTCGCCGCCGCAGGAAAAAACGCCCCGGTGGCGGAGGAAATCGGCCCGAGGGACAAAAGTCTGAATAATTACAGAAAAAAGTGTTGCAATTTTTCTCTATGCGTGATAAAATAATCTTCCGCACATATGTGTAGCACAATCGGAGGAGGTGACGAATATGCCCAATATTAAGTCAGCGGAAAAAAGAGTAAAACTTGGCAGAATCCGTGAGGCGCGGAACAAAGCAAATCGCACACGGCTCAAGACGACTTTGAAAAAGTTTGACGCGGCTGTGGCCGAGGGCAACCGTCCAGAGGCCGATAGTGCCTATCAGGTTGCTGTGAAACATGTTGACAAAGCGGTTTCTCGCGGTCTGTTGCATCGCAACAATGCGGCTAGAAAGAAAAGCAGCTTGACCAAGCGACTCAACGGGATGGCTCAGTAAATGATAAGAACAAAAAGCAGAGACGAGAGTCTCTGCTTTTTTGTTCTTGTCTAGCAAGTGAAAACAGCCCTCACCAATCGGTGAGGGCTGTTTCAATCGTAAGCTTACCCGCGGAATAGCAGGTTTGCCAGCAACACAATCAACGGCAACGCAATCACTGTCCGTATGATAAAGATGATGAATAACTTGCCGATACCCAGCGGAATTTTGGACTTGATGATCAGAGCACCGGTCTCGGCCAAGTAGATGATTTGCACGATGGACAGTACGCCGATGACAAATTTTGTCATACCCGGCACAGCCTCGCCACTGAGTAAAATAGCGGGGATGAACATGTCCACAAAACCAACCAAGGCAGCAGCCGCAAAGTCAAATGCCTCCGGCACACCTAGGACGTTCATGTAAGCACCCAGCGGCCAAGAGAGCCAGTCAAAGATCGGGGTTGATTCAAACAGGACAAGTGCCAGTGTACCCCAAGCCAGAATGATCGGAATCAGATCCATAAAGATGCTTAGCCAACTCATTGCACCGGACTTGACTACATCACCGGCAGTTGTTCCATGTGCTCGTTTGGTGGCGCGGCTAAAGGCCAGTTTGAAGATAGGGGTACCTTCCGGCACATCTTCTTCAATTTGCTTGCCAACCTCGGGCAGATACTCGTCTTTAATGCCCCGGAGCGGCGGGATTCTCGGCATAACGATTGCCAGCAAGAGGCAGATGGCGCAGATGGCGAGATAGAAACGCCAAAAACTGTCAAACTGCTCTGCCATGGACAGCATTTCAAAGACAACGAAAGTGAACGGTAGGGATACAAAGGCAAAGCAAGTCGCATTCACCGCAGCCTCACGGCCTGTGTAAAAGCCCTTTTCATGTTGGTTTCTCGTGATGATAACAGCGGCGGCGGAAGAACCAAACCATGAGGCCATCAGGTCAATGGCCGCGCGGCCGGGTAAGGTGAACAATACGCGGACAAACTTGCGGATTAGAATTCCAACAAACTCCATGAGGCCAAACTCTGTCAGCAACGGCATCGTTGGGCCTAAGAAGATAAAGATAACCACAAGACCGGCGACTAAGCCAATCATGACATCACCCGTAAAGTTGTTAATCAAGAAATCCGGGCCGATACCGAGGAACAGCATCCAGATGATGATCGCACCGATGGCTTTGCTTATGAAAAAGATTGGCGAAGAGACAAAAATATTTTTGATCTTCTCGTTGTTCATAATGAAAGCAGGCTTGAAAATCATTGCCACCAAGCTCATGACAAAAGAAGCGGTAATGGCGAGCATTGCAATCAAATAACGTAGGTCAAACTGCCCTAGTGCGTAAGTACCCAGATCACCGAAGGTGACACTTCGCATCCAGCTACCCGGTCCGCCCAGCCAGTCAATGGCATGCCCCAGCATAATGTTGGGTTGAGAACCGCCAATGCGAATCGGCACTAAGAATAAAAATACACCGATAAGCGATACGATAATAAACTTGGCAATGTCCTTGCCGCTCGGTTTGAACTCAGGTTTATTGCTCATAACATTGTTCCCCCTATTGCATGAAATGTGAATAATTATACCTTGCACCATTATAACAGACTGTCACAGAAATGCAAGTGTGAAATCTTGAAATTTCTATGCTTGACCGGATAGCTTAATGAGTAAATATGCACAATAATGTATATCCATGCGTTGTCCCCGTTGCCGGGGGCCTTGGCTGGGCCGAGGGCAAAAAGGCGGCGGCACCCAACCGAGTGCCGCCGCCACGCTAGTCATCTGCTGCTTACAGGTTGTCCTCGTAAGCTTGGATCATTTTTTTAACCATCTGGCCGCCTACGCTGCCCGCTTGGCGGGAGGTGAGGTCGCCGTTGTAGCCTTGTTTCAAGTTTACGCCGACTTCGCCGGCCGCTTCCATTTTGAATCGGTCCATCGCTTCGCGAGCGTTGGGGTTTAAGAGGCTGTTTGATCTAGACATAATGTTTACATCTCCTTTGATTATAAAACCGAGAGCCTGTTTCGCTTTGTCCAAATCAGAAGAAAGGAGCAAAAGCTCGGGCATCTCTGTACTATCTTTGCCGGATTGGGGGCGAATATGCTGGGAATACTTGTACAACGACGGTTATTTTGATATATTTAGAAAAATATAGTCGATGAATTGACAGTGTAGGAGATGAGTGTCATGCCAAGCGCACCAAATCAGCGATTAAAACTGCTCTACCTCATGAAAATCCTCTTAGAGCGCACGGATGAGGAAACGCCCTTTACTATGGCGCAAGTGATTTCGGCTTTGGCCGAATACGGTATCCAGGCCGAGCGCAAGTCTCTCTACAATGACATGGAACTGCTCCGGCAGTTTGGGTTGGATGTGCAGACTTGTAAATCCAAATCTGTGGGGTATTACATCGGCGGGCGGGAGTTTGAGTTGCCGGAGCTCAAACTATTGGTAGACGCTGTGCAGAGTTCTCGTTTTATCACCGCCAAGAAAAGCGGCCAATTGATTCAAAAATTATCGGCGCTCACCAGTGTCCAGCAGGCCAAGCGGCTCAATCGGCAGGTGGTCACGGCCCAGTTGCCGAAACCGTTAAACGAGAGCATCTATTATAGTATTGACGCCATTCACGAAGCCATTGGCGGACGGAGAAAAATTTGTTTCCAATATTTTGACTATGACACCAAGAAAAAGCGAGTCTACCGCAGGGGAGGAGAGGCATATTCCCAAACGCCGGTGGCCCTTTGTTGGAGTGACGATAAATACTACCTCATCTGCTTTAGTGCCAAGTACGACGGCTTCGCCCACTATCGGGTGGATCGTATGAGCCATGTGACCGTCAGCGAAGTCCCCGGTGACAGCTTTGACCGCACACAGTTTCATGTGGGTGAATATACAAAACGCCTATTCGGCATGTTCGGCGGTACACAAATGACGGCAAAGCTGCGGTTTGACCAAAGCTTAGTCAACGCCGTACTGGATCAGTTCGGCGCAGATTTGCCCCTGTATCAAACCGGAGAACACTTTGAGGTCACGGTAGAGGTATCGAATAGTCCGGTGTTTTTGAGTTGGGTGTTTCAATTCGGTCACCGGGCGGAAATTTTGGCACCAGCCGAGCTACGCGCATCCATGGCGACCCTGCTAAGTGAGCACATAAATTTATATCGATAAGAAATCAGAGTCCAGACTATGGGACACCTCTTTTGCTACAATTAAGAAAAAAGACCAGCTATAAAATGTCAAGCACAAATTTTATGATTTCGGAGGTGCCGGTAGATATGGACGATTTTCACGAAGGATAGCGAAAATGATATTGCAGAGTTTTCTGGCAACCGCCCCGACAG
>WRBE01000039.1 GCA_009779845.1 Oscillospiraceae bacterium | reverse complement strand
GGTCATTCGTCGATTGTGTTCTTTATTGTCATGCTGCTCATCGGTATTTTTGTGACCAGCTTTGCAAGTTCGATGGTAATCGGAATCGCGCTGATGCCGGTGCTGGTGGTCTTTGGACTCAGCGCCGGGGCCAACCTCCCGGCTGTTGCGGCGACCACGACGTTGTTGTTGCATTACTCCATCATCCTACCCTCCGCCTCGGTGTTTGCGGCCATGTTGTGGAGCAACGAAGCGTGGATTACCCGCAAAGAGGTGTTTCGATACGGTGCGTTTATTGTGGTGGCAGCCACAGTGGCGGCTATTGCGGTGATTATGCCGATTTCGTTGGTGCTGTTTTAGGCGGTTGTAGTGAAGAATGGGTTCCCCATGATTGCGGTCTGCGATCATGGGGGATTTTTTCCGTCCCGGCATGTTTACAGACAATTCACAGAAAATTCCATCCTTCCTCTTGACATATGGGGCCTAGGGTGGTACATTGGTTTTAGCACTCTGTCCATGCGAGTGCTAAAACCAAGCAAGGATGGGCTGACACATGGAAATCAGCGGACGGAAAAAGCTGATTTTAAAAGCGGTGATAGAGGATTACGTAGCGTCAGCCGAGCCGGTGAGCTCCAAAGCCCTTCAAGGCCGACTCGACTTAGGTGTGTCTTCAGCCACGATTCGCAATGAGATGAGCGAATTGACGGAGTTGGGGTTACTGGAACAACCTCACACCTCTGCCGGGCGGGTTCCCACGGCGACAGGGTATCGGGTCTATGTGAACGAACTTATGGGCCAAGGGGATGTGTCCAGAGAAGAGGCGGCGGAGATTCAGCAAGGGTTTGATGCCCCCTCTGCCGGGTTTGAGCAGATGGTGGCGGATGCATCCAAGCTGACCAACAAACTGACCGCCCTGCCCAGCTATGCCATGCAGACCGCCCACGGGGCGGTGACGGCACAGCGGTTTGAACTGGTCTATGTGGACGACCATACCTTTATTATTGTAGTACTGCTGTCGAATAAAAGTGTGCAGAACCGCTTAGTTACCCTGCCCACCACAACAAAGGCCGAGACCTTAACGAAGCTTGCCGCTCTGTTTAACGCCAGTTTTACAGGTCTGGCCGAGCCGGAACTGACTGTCGAGCGCATCGCCGCCACAGAGCGGGCCGCCGGAGACGTGAACGGTGTTACCGCTGTCATTGCGGGGTTTGTGATTGAGATTTTAATGCAGACCAAAGCGAAGCGTACCGTAGTGTCCGGGGCCACCAGTCTGCTGGGCCACCCGGAGTTTCACGATGTGGAGCGGGCCAGACGTGTGC
Organism: Oscillospiraceae bacterium; assembly: GCA_009779845.1. GTDB lineage: Bacteria > Bacillota > Clostridia > Oscillospirales > Oscillospiraceae > WRAB01. Next base: position 22,111 of record WRBE01000039.1, on the reverse strand, counting down.
TGGGGTACTTGGCCAATGAACAAGAATTGTTGCGCCTTCCTGCGCCGGACTCTGATGGGGTGAAAATTATGATTGGCCCGGAGAATCTGGCAGAGGAACTGCGGGACTCCAGTGTGGTGGTCGCCAAGTACGATGCAGGGGACAATATGCAGGGGATCATCGGCGTGGTGGGCCCCACCCGCATGGATTATGGGAAAGTGGCCGCACGGCTGAGTTATATTGCCAGCGGTCTTGCCAATATGCTGGCCATGGGTAGCACCCTAGGGTCAGGAGAAATAGCCGGAGGTGATTTGGATGAGTAAAAAGAAAAAAGAAGAGCCAGACGAGGTAGTAGAAGAGGCGGCGATAAGCCCCGAACAGGCTGAGATTGCCACGCTAGAAGAGGCCCTGTCCGCAGAGAAAGACAGCCGCCTGCGTTTAGCCGCCGAGTACGACAACTATCGCAAGCGAAGCCAGAAGGAACGAGAAGGGCTTTATACCGATGTGAAAGCCAATGTTATTACAGAGCTACTCCCTGTCTACGACAACTTAGAGCGGGCCTTAAAGCAAGAGACCGCAGACGAGGCATTTTACAAGGGCGTAGAGATGACCATGACCCAACTGGGCGAGATTTTTGAAAAGCTACACGTCACTAAGATTCCCGCCGTGGGCGAGAAATTCGACCCGGAGAAACATGAGGCCGTATTCCACATAGAGGACGAGGCCTATGGCGAAAGTGAAATTGTAGAGCAGTTCTTAACCGGATTCCAGCTAGGGGAGAAGGTAATCCGCCACTCGATTGTAAAAGTGGCAAACTAATCAGAGTTTACGAGATATTTTTAGGAGGTTTTTATTATGGGAAAAATTATTGGAATTGATTTAGGTACAACCAACTCTTGTGTCGCTGTCATCGAGGGCGGTGCGCCGGAGGTCATTGCAAACGCAGAGGGCAACCGCACCACGCCATCCGTGGTGGCTTTTGCCAAAGACGGTCAGCGGATGGTGGGACAAGTGGCAAAACGCCAAGCCATCACGAATCCAGACCGCACCATTGTATCCATCAAGCGTGAAATGGGCACGGCCCACAAAGTGACTATTGACGGCAAACAATACACACCGCAAGAAATTTCCGCCATGATTTTGCAAAAGCTAAAAGCCGATGCGGAAGCCTATCTAGGCCACACGGTGACGGAAGCGGTTATCACTGTACCCGCTTACTTTACAGACAGCCAACGGCAAGCCACCAAGGATGCCGGGAAGATTGCGGGCTTAGATGTCAAACGGATTATCAACGAGCCTACAGCTGCGGCCTTGGCGTATGGCTTAGACAAAGAGCAAGACCAGAAAATCATGGTCTATGACTTGGGCGGCGGCACCTTTGACGTGTCGGTGCTGGAGATTGGCGATGGGGTAATTGAGGTTCTCGCCACCGCCGGGAACAACCGTTTAGGCGGCGACGACTTTGACGAGGCGGTCATGCATTTCTTGGTGGCCGAGTTCAAAAAAGACAGCGGCATTGACCTGAAAGCCGACAAAGTGGCCATGCAACGTCTGCGGGAAGCGGCGGAGAAGGCCAAGGTAGAACTGTCCAGCGTGACATCCACCAACATTAACCTGCCTTACGTCACAGCGGACGCCTCCGGGCCGAAGCATTTGGACATTACCTTGACCCGGGCCAAGTTTAACGAGCTGACCCATGACTTGGTAGAAAAGACCTTAGGCCCAGTAAACCAAGCACTGACGGACTCCGGCTTAAAGGCCAGTGATTTGTCAAAAGTGTTACTGGTGGGCGGCTCGACCCGGATTCCGGCAGTACAGGATGCGGTGCAAAAAATCACCGGCAAAGACCCCTTCAAGGGCATCAACCCTGACGAGTGTGTGGCAGACGGTGCCGCCATCCAAGCCGGTGTCTTAGGCGGCGACGTGGAAGGGATTTTGCTCTTAGACGTTACCCCCCTGTCTCTCGGCATTGAGACCCAAGGCGGGATTTGTACGAAGCTTATCGAACGCAACACCACGATTCCCAGTAAGAAAAGCCAAATTTTCTCCACGGCGGCCAACAACCAGACCAGTGTAGAAGTCAACGTCCTCCAAGGGGAGCGGGAGTTGGCCCAGTACAACAAGAGCCTGGGTAGATTCCACCTAACCGGTATCCCCCCGGCACCCCGTGGTGTGCCGCAGATTGAGGTAACCTTTGACGTGGACGCAAACGGCATCGTCAACGTGTCCGCCAAAGACCTCGGCACCGGCGCACAACAGAACATTACCATCACGGCATCGACAAATCTCAGCAAAGACGACATCGAAAAAGCCGTGCAAGAGGCGGAACAATTCGCCGCCGAGGACGCCAAGCGCAAAGAAGAAGTAGAACTCCGCAACCAAGCCGACCAGATGGTCTATCAAGCAGAGAAGCTACTGGCCGACATGGGCGACAAGATTGAAGAAGCGGACAAAACCGCCATCCAAGCCGCCATGGAAAAGGCGCAAGAGGCCCTAAAAGGCGAAGACCAAGAGCTAATCAAACTGGCCACGGAAGAGTTGACCAAAGCCCTCCAAACCGCCAGCGAGAAACTATACGCCCAAAGCGGCGGCGAACCCGGCCCAGAAGGCCAAGGCGGTGGCGAAGCCCCGCCAGAGGGTGATTATGTGGATGCGGATTACGAGGTTGTAGACGACGAGCCGCAGGAATAAGATATAGTGATAGGGGCGCACGTTGTGCGCCCCGTGGTTTGAGTTGCGCCAATTGGGGCGTGTAGGGAATGTATATTTTAAATGGGTGTGTAGTTGTGGATAAAGCTGAGAAGAAAAGGATAAAAAAAGATGTCATTAAGGAATATTTAGCAGTAAAAAAAGCAATTGACATCTGGAATCCATATGATCTTTTGCCCGATGCGCCAGATGATGAATTTGATCGTGAAAGCCTGATGGTTGCAAGAAGAATAAAAGATTGTGATGATGTGATAAATATTGCTGAAATTGTTTCAGATGTTTTCCAAAAACAATTTGTAGAAGAAGATTTCCCGTTAGACAATTGCATTGGTGTTGCTACAGCAATTCATGAAAGCCTATTGAACTTGCGTTCAAAATAAGCATAAAAAGCCATTGCTTTTTAGAACACATTTCAATAGCACATCAATCCGACACCACCCTCGCCCTTGACCATTGGGGTTTCGAAGACTATCACATCCGGTTGGAGGGTTTTGGCACCAGTGCAGGGTATAAGGTGCGAAATCATCGTCACTCTGCCCTTGACCTTGCGGGTACATAGGGGCGCAGCCCCTGTGTTTCTTTTGCTTCTTTGCGAAACGGCAAAGAAGGCCCGCCCGGCAGGGCATGACCAGTTGGCGGTCTCCGCCAAGAAAACCCTCGGCGGACACGCCGAAAGGGAAAGGCCAAGGGCTGGGCGATTGACAATCTCCCCTACAAAAGGCGAAAACCAAAGAGCACGGGACGCACAGGGGCACGTCCCCTACGGAAGGGCAAACCATAGCCCCATCACATAGCAGGAGAATAAAAACAAATGGCAGACCAAAAACGAGATTATTACGAAATACTAGGCCTCACCAAAAACGCCAGCGACGCAGACATCAAAAAAGCCTACCGCAAACTGGCCAAAGAAAACCACCCAGACGTAAACCCAGATAACGCCGCAGCGGAAGCCCGGTTCAAAGAGATCAACGAGGCGTATGAAATCCTCTCTGACCCGGATAAAAAGGGCAAGTATGACCAGTTCGGCCATGCGGGCGTTGATCCCAACTATGGGGCCGGGGCCGACGGGGGCGGTTTCCATGGCGGCGGTTTCGGCGGCATGGACTTTGACTTGGGCGATATTTTCGGCTCATTCTTCGGCGGCGGTTTCGGTGGCGGCGGTGCGGCTGCCCGTAATGGCCCCCGGAAAGGCGAGAATGTCCACATGAGCCTCACGGTTAGCTTTGAAGAGGCGGCTTTTGGTTGCCAGCGGGACGTGACAGTGCAGGTCATCCAAGATTGTGACACCTGCCACGGCACCGGTGCCGCAGCGGGTACCACGCCGGAGACGTGCGGCACCTGCCGCGGGACAGGTACGGTGCAAGTCCAGCGGCGGACAGCCTTTGGGGTGATGAACACCTCCGGCCCCTGTCAGACCTGTCACGGAACGGGTAAGATTGTCAAACAGCCCTGTACCAAGTGCAAGGGCAAAGGCAAAGTGCGGAAAAACCAGAAGATTCAAGTGAATATTCCGCCTGGTATTGACGATGGGCAAACCATTTCCATGCGGGACAAGGGCCACGCCGGGACGAACGGCGGCCCGGCAGGGGACTTGATGGTCACCGTAACCGTGCGGCCGCATAAAGAGTTTGAGCGGGACGGCTACAGTGTCCACAGCCGCCATCATGTGAGTGTCATCCAAGCGATGCTGGGCGCCGAATTAGAGGTAGAGACCCTAGACGGCAAGGTGAAATACACCCTGCCTGACGGTACCCAGTCGGGAACCGTGTTCCGGTTGAAGGGCCGGGGGATTCCCTATCTCCAATCCTCTGGGCGGGGAGATCATTTTGTGACCGTGGTGGTAGATATTCCCGGCGGACTGAATGCCGAGCAACGGGAGTTGACGGAAAAGCTTGGGGAAAGCTTAGGACAATATGCCACAGGGAAGCAAGGGTTTTTTGAGAAACGGAAGAAAAAGAAGTAAAGGCGGGATTCTGCCATGAGCAAGCAACACAACACAGACATCGCCATCGTTGGCGGCGGGGCCTCCGGCCTAGCCGCCGCAATATCCGCCGCCCGGACAGGGGCGGCGGTTGTGGTTTTGGAGAAATTGCCCCGGGTGGGGAAAAAGATTCTGGCCACGGGGAATGGGCGTTGCAACTTAGGGAATCTATCCCAAGACGCAGCCCATTTCCACGGCAGCATGGACACAGAACCCGTGCTGGCGGCGTTCCCCGGTGAGGTGACGTTCTTCCGCAACCTCGGCCTCTGGGTGTGCCCGGACGAGGCGGGGCGGCTGTACCCCGCCAGCGGACAGGCCGCCTCTGTACTAGATGCCTTACGGCTTCCATGTGAGGCGTTGGGAGTGCAGGAGGTTTGTGAGTTTACCGTGGCGGAGATTTTGCCGCAGAAAGACAGGTTTTCAATCCGTTCCACAGATGGCGGTACGGTACATGCCCGGCGGGTGATTTTAGCCGCCGGAGGTGCGGCGGGGCCGCAATATGGGACAAGCGGCGAGGGGCCTCGACTGGCGCAGGCTTTGGGCCATCGGGTGACCGAGCTTCGCCCGGCATTGGGGCCTGTGGCGGTGGAGCCGGGGCGAACTAGGGCCTTAAAAGGATTGCGGGTACAGGCTAAGGTGACGGCGTTGCGAAACGGCGAACCTGTGGCGGTAGAAGAGGGGCAAGTCCAGTTTGCAGACGGTGCTCTCTCTGGTATTTGTGTGTTCAACTTGGCGGCCTATCAGTCAGAGATATTATCCCTCGACCTTGTACCGTGGTGCGAGGATGGGGCGGCTTTAGTAGACGAAATCGCCGGTGGACGGAGCCAGGTTGCCTTAGAGGACATGCTGACGGGCATCCTCCCCAAACGAGTGGGGCAAGTGCTTTTAAAATCCTGCACTGACCGCCCCCTCACGGCTATGGTGTCGGCGTTGGGGCCAAACGAGCTGCAAATCCTCGCCGCACGCCTCAAAGACTGGCAGTTTCCCACCATACCCGGCGGCAGTTGGGAGAGTGCCCAAGTGACCGCCGGGGGCGTGGCGGGCATCGGGCCAACGCTGGAATCTCCCACCGTGCCCGGCCTCTATTTTGCAGGCGAGGTGTTGGATGTCCATGGCGACTCCGGCGGGTTTAACCTCCGCTGGGCCTTTGCCAGCGGCATGATGGCAGGTGCGCAAGCGGCAAGGGAGCTGAACCCATGATTAAAATCACAGGAATCAAAGCCCCTCTAGACGTTACGCCCCAGTGGGCAACAGAGACAGCCGCCATGCGGTTAGGGGTGCCGCAAGATGCGCTAAAGTCCGTGCGGCTCTTGCGAAAATCCTTAGATGCCCGGCGGCGGAGCAATATACACTATGTACTCACCCTCGGCGTGGAGGCGACGGACGAGACCGCCATCTTGGCCCGGTGCAGGGATAATGCTGTCAGCATCATCGGCGAGGAAACCTCGGCACCCCTCCCGGCGTGGGACAAACCCCACCCGCCGGTGGTGATAGGCTCCGGCCCGGCGGGGCTGTTTGCGGCCTTGACGTTGGCGCAAGCCGGGGCACGGCCATTGGTGTTAGAGCGGGGCGGCGATGTGGACGAACGGCAAGCGGCAGTAGACCGCTTTTGGGCCGGCGGCCCATTAGACCCGGAATGTAACGTCCAATTCGGCGAAGGCGGAGCGGGGACGTTTTCTGACGGTAAACTGACCTCCGGCATCTCTGACCCCCGTGTGAATGCAGTCCTCCGGGCGTTTCATCGCTATGGCGCACCGGAAGAAATTTTATACGAGGCCAAACCCCATATTGGGACAGATTTACTGGTGGGCGTTGTCCGGCGACTGCGAGAGGCCATTGTTGCACTAGGCGGCCGAGTGGAGTTTCGGGCCAAATTTACGGATTTTCGTACGGAACAGAGCGAAATCAGCCACGCAATCTATGAGCAAAACGGCCAAGAAATTGTGGTGCCAACCAACCATATCATCCTCGCCACAGGCCACAGTGCCCGTGACGTGTTTGTTCGTCTGCATGAAAAAGGGGTTGCGCTGGCGCAAAAACCCTTTGCCGTGGGGGTGCGGATTGAGCATGGACAGGAGATGATTGACCGCAGTTTATACGGCAGTCTGGCAGGTTCCGGCCTGCTCCCTGCTGCTGATTATAAGTTGGCAGTCCGCACCGCTTCGGGACGTGGGGTGTACACGTTTTGCATGTGCCCCGGCGGTATTGTGGTGGCTGCCGCCTCCGAGCCGGGCGGTGTGGTGGTCAACGGCATGAGCTATCATGCCAGAGATGGCGAGAACGCCAACAGTGCCCTGTTAGTCGGCGTTTCACCGGGAGAGTTTGGCTCTGACCATCCGCTGGCGGGAGTGGAATTTCAGCGTACGATCGAACAGCAAGCCGTAACAGCGGGCTATCTGGCCCCTGCTTGTACCTTGGGCGAGTTCCGACAAGGCACCGCCGTGGGCAAGTTCGGAGGAGTACAGCCCACCTACCGACCGGGCACCACACCCATCCTGCCGGGGGCATATCTGCCCCGGTTCGTCGCCGATTCATTGGGTGAGGGGCTCGGCCTCCTCGGTAAAAAGCTTCGCGGCTTCGACACACCAGAAGCCGTCCTCACAGGCCCGGAAACCCGCAGCTCCAGCCCCGTCCGCATCCTGCGTGGGAAGGACGGCATGGCTGTCGGCACCCCCGGCCTCTACTCCTGCGGCGAGGGTGCTGGGTACGCCGGAGGGATTGTGTCCGCCGCCGTGGACGGGATTCGGGTGGCGGAGGGAATGTTACGGGGATAGGATAAAGCACAAGGCGAGAAAGATGAATCATCCATCTTTCTCGTCCTTGCTAGAGTCTTTGTTCTCACAATTGGATTCTGGTTCGCCACAATGCTTGGCACATCTATGGTGTGTTACCCGGAGGGGCGTTCTGTTAACTGTGCAATACAAAACATAAACACAAAAATTAGATTGAACAGCACCTGCCCAACAACGAGGAGCATTGCAATACTAATTTGTGCCCGATCCGCTGCGATGCCATTAAGAGCATTTCCGGCTAGTTCAAAAGAAGTCACAAAAACGAATATTATGCCTGTAAAAATCCCCAAGATAGTCAACATATGTGGAAGAACGCTGGCTGTTTTTTTATCTATTTCTTCTTGCATTTTGATTCTTTGTTTTTCGGCCTGAATAGCTATATCTTTTCTAAGGTCACTTAATATGTCTTGATGAACGCTGTGTGCCTGCCTCCAAGTTGCCCGTCGAGAAAAATATGTAGCAGGTTGCTGAGGAGAGTGTTTAAATTTAGTTTGGCAACCATCTAATAAAGGAGAGAACTGCTTTATTGCGGTCGGTTATAGGGAGCGCGTTATACACATCAGACAAGCTACCCAATCATCCCGGATGATTGGGTAGCTTGTTCGTCTGAAATAGTGTCTAGTGCGGGCATCTGAATCAAAGCGTTGTGAAAATCAAGGCCGGTAATATTTTGCTTGAAATCATTAACGCATTTTTGGATTTTGTCTGGTTCGCTATCCAATGCGGTTGTGGAACTAAAGAACCATTTCCAAAAAAGGTTTATTCTGATGGTTTGCACTCATAAATCATATCAACTCCAAAAGTATGTTATTGCTTTGGAAGTAGTTTCTTGTATCATTTTCTCGAATGATATTTCGTTCTCGATTTTCAGAATCGTACTTTGAAAACTGTTCCAATAATTCTTTTGTGTAGCTACTTAATTTATCACGGCTCATGTTTCCAAGCATAGTTACAACCTCATCTAAAACCTCTGTAATAAAGGAGGGGAATGGGACGGGTTCTTCAACAGGTTCTGTAATGGATTGATCTTTCCATTTAGAATAATAGTCACGCACAAGCGCATGGAAATATGGACCATTTTCACTTCTGAGGATTGTACCATCACAAAATAAGGGGTGATCATATTTTTCAAGCATCCATCCCTGTGCGAAAAACAGTAGCTTATGAAGCTTATAGAAGTCGAGTTCATACCCTGCAACCGGATTTTCCTCATTCAATTTTGCAGCCTTTGCAATCATGTAGTCTGCGACTTCTGAAACTTTACACAAATCAATCACCTCAAAAAATACACACCCATTCCGCTATCTCAGGCAACTAAATCTTTGCCAACCTGAAACAGGGGAGAGAGTGTGTAAATTTCTGTTTGCCCAGAGGCAATTTTTCGCTAGCTAGGCTCATTTTTTAGCACTCTGTCCGGGGTAGCCTTTTATTGAGTGCTATGTTTAGTTTGTGAAACTGGAGCCAAACCATCCCTTTTTCCAATTGAACTTCCCGCGGCTTTATGGTATACTAACAACCTAATGTCTTACCCCAACATGGAGAAACGATATGACCCCCAACCGCATCGCTATATTTGAAACAGTCAGCTACCACCAGTTTCGGCAGGCCGCCGAGGGTTGCAATGCCCCCTTGCAGGGGGATGCATTGCTTGCGGTATATGACCGCATCACATCGCCCCGCCGTGCCACGGAAGGTTCTGCCGGGTATGATTTTTTCTCGCCTTTTTCGTTTGCCCTGCACCCGCAAGAGACCATTACCATACCCACCGGCATCCGGGTACAGATTCAGCCCGGCTGGTGGCTGGGGCTTCTGCCCCGCTCCGGTCACGGGTTTAAGTTCCGGGTGCAACTGGATAATACCTTGGGCGTGATTGACTCTGACTACTACTACGCCGACAATGAGGGGCATATCTTGGTAAAGATTTCCAATGACAGCCTCACAGGGAAGCAGTTTCACATCTCTGAGGGTGACGGGTTTGTCCAAGGGATTTTTCTGCCCTACGGCATTACGACTGACGATGAGGCCGAAGCCAGACGTACCGGCGGCTTTGGTTCTACAGATAGGGGGGGCGGATGATGAGACGAAATATCATGGTGCTGGCATTGAGTGTCTGTCTGCTCATCGGCACCTTGACCGCCTGCGGCGGGAACTCTGATGTGATGGCGATGCCGCAACCTGTGATGCTCGATGGGCCGGTGGCCACCTACGCCTTCGGTGTTGCGTTCCAGCGGGGCAATACGGCGTTGCGGGATCAAGTTTGGGCGGCGTTGCAGGTGCTTTCTGATGATGGCACGGTTGGGCAAATTGCCCGACGTTGGTTCGGCTATGACCCCACTATCATCCCCCCGGCCCCTTACGCCACTGGGGTATTGGAAGATGTGCGGGAGAGAGAGACCCTTATCATCGGCTTTGACCCCAGCATGGCACCCATGGGCTTTTTTGACGAGGACGGCACACCCACAGGCTTTGACGTGGACTTGGCCCAAGCAGTGGCCGATTACTATGGCTGGACGTTAGAGGTTCACCCCATCCGCTGGGCAGAGCGGGAGATGGAGCTTGCCAGCGGAAATATCGACAGTCTTTGGGGCGGGGTGAGTCTGACGGATAAAATCACCCAGCGTTTAGACTACACAGAGCCATATATGGAAAACCCGCAAATGGTGGTGACCATGAGCACCGCCGGGATTCGCAATCACCGAGGGCTACGGGGCGGAACCTTGGCCGTGCTGGCAGGTTCTGCGGCAGAGTCGGCGCTGGTGGAAAACGAGAGCGTTCAAGCCGGTCTGGGGGAAATTTTGTTAGAAGATGATTTGGCCACGGCCCTTTCTGATTTAATGCAAGGGCGCATAGACGGGGTGCTGATGGATTTCGTGGCGGCAGAGTTTTTGATCCGCACCGGAGACGTAGACGCCTTTGGTGGGCGTGAGTAGCAGGTCATATTGAAAGAGAACCATTTGCGCAGTGGGTGCGCGAATGGTTCTCTTCCGTTATCATAGATTATCCCCCGGCTCCCATCTCCAGCGGCAGTTTGCCACGGGTGGCTTGTAGGAACCGCGCCTCCACATCCGGCCAGTTGACCAGTTCCCACCAGCGGCTAATATACCCGGCCCGGTCATTTTGGTACTGTAGATAATAGGCGTGTTCCCACACGTCACAGACGAGGAGGGGGATGGTGCCCTGTAACACGCAGTTTTGATTTTTCTCACATTGTAACAGCTCTAACCGGCACCAAGCGGGCTGGAAACCCAAGATGGCCCAGCCAGAGCCTTGTATCTTCCCAGCCACTGCGCTAAACTGGGCCAAAAACGGTGTAAGACCGCCGTAGTACCAGTCTAAGTAGGATAAGGTATGCTTCCCTGGCTGTCCTCCTGTGCCGGGGCGGGTCATGTTGGTCCAATAGACACTGTGGAGAATATGTCCGGAGCCGGTAAAGGCCAGCAGTTCTTCTAAATAGCTGATGATATGCCAGTCTTTTTCTTCTCTGGCTTTGACTAGAGCTAACTCGGTGGCATTTAAATCCTCCACATACTTTTTGTGGTGGCGGTTGTGGTGGATTTCTACGGTTTTGGCATCAAGGACGGGTTCTAGGGCATCAGTGGGGTACGGCAATGGCGGCAATGTATGTCCGCCCGGGGGGAGAGGTTTCATGGTGTGTGCTCCTTTTATTAGTTTCTAGGAGCATTCTATGCTGCGGAGATGGATTTTAGGCCCCCTCTAATCCTCGTGTTGGTTGATTTTTTCAACCAAACTCAACTGCACCTCCATTGTGTTTCCCCCCTTCCGGCTCTTATAATAGTGTGTATCATACCATTAGGAGGTTCCACTATGAAAGAGATCAACATCGCAGCAGTAATTACCAACAAACGAAAAGAAAAGGGCATCACACAAGAAGGACTCGCCAATCACATCGGCGTATCAAGTGCGTCTGTTTCAAAATGGGAAACGTCACAGAGCTATCCCGATATCGTGCTGTTGCCCCAGCTTGCGGCGTACTTTAACATCAGCATAGACGAATTGATGGGATATGCGCCACAACTATCGAAACAGGACATTGGCAAGCTGTACCGCAAGCTATATAGCGATTTGTCCAGCAAACCTTTTGATGCGGTCATTGCAGAATGCCGTGAAGCCATCAAAAAGTACTTTTCCTGTTTTCCATTGTTGTTGAATATGGGTGACTTGCTAATCCATGCCAGCGCAATCAATGGTGACGATGATATATTTTTTGCCTTAACAGCAGAGGCGAAAGCACTTTTTGTCCGAGTGAAAACAGAAAGCGATGATGTAGAATTGGTAAAGGCGGCACTTTACATGGAGGCGATGTGCGCCATGATTCTAGGCGAGCCGCAGGATGTCATTGACTTGCTGGAAAAGACCGTTGTGCATGAACAACCCCCTGAGTCTTTGATTGCAGCCGCATATGATATGCAGGACAAACATACGGAAGCGGAGACCATATTGCAAGTGGGCATCTATCAGCATATCCTTTCCGCATTTGACCTGTTAGCGTGTTATATCGCCGTGCCCCAGCATGATGCGGCACGGTTTGATGAACTTGTGAAGCGTACACTTGCATTGGTAGAATCGTTCAACTTGAAGCAATTACAGCCACCGCAAATCATGTTTTATGCGATGGCGGCGCAGGGCTATCTGGCACATCAAAACACAGAACAAGCGCTTGCTATGCTGGAGCAGTACGCAGAAGTTGTAACCGGCGGCATGATAGGGCCATTACAAAGCGACAATTTTTTCAACCGGATTGACGCTTGGCTCGAAAATCCTGTGATAATAAGTCCAGAGACCCCGCATAAAGTTGTCCATGAACAATTGGCGTGTGAGCTTATGCGTGAGCCTGTGTATGACATGTTGCGGGACAATCCACGTTTTCAATCCATTGTGAAAAGGCTGGAACGTGCTTGTTAGTGTTACAAAACATAGACTTTGTCATCAGCGTATGATATAATTTCAGCAATTTTATGTTGTGCGCCCCATCGTTTTAGACAGGGCGCACAAGAGAATTTATATTGAGAGGGTATATGCGATGGAATCTAAAAAAACACTGATTCATTGGCTCGGCTTACTTGGTGTAGTCAGTTTTGGCTCCTATGCGGCGGCGGTTGTATTTGCTCCACTCGCTTATCCGGGCTATGACTGGATGAGCCGGGCGGTCAGCGATTTGAGTGCGGCAAATGCACCATCACTTGCGCTTTGGCATCAGCTATCTGGTTTGTATGGCATAGCCGGAGCGGTTTGCATGATGATGGTTTGTGTCGCCATTCGAGGCAAATTGAATAAACTGTTGCGGCTTGGAATTTACCTGTTTGCGGTGATGTTTTGGGTATCAAGTATTGGTTTTGGAATGTTCCCTCTCTCGGAAAGCGGAACAGGCGGAACAAGGTTTCAAGACATCGTACACGCCTATGTTGTAACGCCGCCGGTTGTCATACTCTTGATTGCATCGTTTGTTCTGATTATGATTGGCGGATACTGCAAAAAAAGATTCGTTTCACTTGCTGTATGCGCAACGATTGCCTTGGTTCTTATGGTGATAGGGGCAATCGGGACAGGTGTTGCACCAAGTGAATATTTTGGTATATTCCAGCGATTCAGCAATCTGATTTCCGTAAATGGGTTTCTGGCAACCTTAGGGATATACTTGTTTCTGGAGAAGCTGGAAGGCGATAAAAATATCACAATATAAGCAAAGCACCGCAATACGACGATGTTTGAAATGGCTCGACGATATATTTTGAATATGACGCACTGTTGTCATATTTAGTGTGATACGATGAATAGAAACGATGAAAGGAGATATAACCATATGCTTGAAATACCAGAAGCCATTGTGATATCCCGGCAACTAGATCAGACCGTAAAAGGGAAGCGTATCAAAGAAGTTGTTACAGCCGCTTCCCCGCATAAATTCGCTTGGTACTTCGGTGAACCCTCTGAGTACGATGCACTCTTATGTGGGCGCACGATTGAGGCCGCTTTTTCCTATGGCGGCCGCATTGAAATGCCGGTGGAGGATGCGGTTTTGCAGTTCGGCGATGGTGTGAATCTGCGATATTATGAAGCTGACGAAAAGCATCCGGCAAAACATCAATTGTTTGTTGCGTTCGATGACGGTTCCGCATTGGCTGCGACTGTGGCGATGTATGGCATGTTAATGGCCTATCCGCCTCACGCTATGGACGATGATTTTTACTATAAAGCCGCTAAAGAAGCGGTGTCGCCCTTGTCCGATGGATTTGATTATCCGTATTTCCAGACACTTTTTGATGAAAAGGGCCTGAAAATGAGTGCGAAAGCGTTCTTAGCCACAGAGCAACGAATCCCCGGGCTTGGGAACGGCGTGTTACAGGATATTCTGCTCAATGCAAACATTCATCCGAAGAAAAAGATGCGGACCCTGTCAGAAGAGCAACGCCGGGAACTGTTCGACAGCGTAACATCCACCCTTGCAGAAATGACGGGTGCCGGTGGTCGGGATACCGAGCGTGACTTATTTGGCAATCTTGGAGGCTATCAAACCAAGCTGGGCAAAAACAATAAATTGCTGATTTGTCCAAATTGCGGCGGAGGAGTCAAGAAAGAGTCCTATATGGGTGGGAGTATTTACTTCTGCGAACAATGCCAAGAAAAATGAGCAGGACATGCTGTGGTACTATATGTTTGGGAGGCATTTTTTATGGATATGAGATTTGAAAACAAAACTGCTTTTTATGTTTCCGGCTATTCTGTGGAGACGAGTGAGGCAACCCTAGAACAAGATTGTGCGATGCTTCGAGAGAAATACGAGGACAAGCTACGGTCTATTTCAAACCACTTGTATTTTATTGCATGGATGACAAAAGAGAACGTTATGATATATCATTTTGGCGTTGAAACCCCAAATCAAGCCCCTGCTACCGAAGGTGCAACCTGTATAGAAGTACCTGCCACGCGCTTTGCTGTCGCCACAGTACCAGGGGGAGCGCCTATATTAGCCACATGGTATGAATTTTTTGAACTGTTTGAAAAAGAAGTACCGGCTTTAGGTGGCACCACGATTGATTTGGAATTTCCGTTTCATTTTGAATCCTTTGACGAAAATGGCGTTTGTGAACTATGCATTCCGGTGAATGGGGAACCGAACAATGGATAGAGCAATCAAGCCTTATAAACAAGTTGAGGCAATGCTCGGAAGTGCTAGTTCTGCATGGGAAAAGCTAGTGGGACATATTCGCTTTTACTATGTCATGGACGAGTTGTGGCAGGAGGGCAAGCCCACGTATAAAAATTACAATAACTTATACATTCGGCGTAGCGGCAAAGCGCTAATCATACTCGGTATTCGCGAGGGACACTTTATTGTGTATATCGTGTTTGGCAAGGCCGAGCGAGACAAATTTGACGAACAGCGGGCAACCTTTGGCGAGACAGTCTGCAAAGAGTATGATGAAGCACAAACATATCATGACGGGAAATGGCTTGCCTTTAAGGTATATGACGAGACGCTGATTGACGATATCATCCGCTTGCTCCATATAAAACGCAAGCCCAATCGCAAGGTGTTACCCGAAAGTTTAGAGCAGTGCGGCCGCCTTGATTTGGGGTTGTCACACGAGGATATTACGAATCACCTGACCTCTTATTGCTGCGGTTAGCCTACAACGGCGACACCTCCAAAACCCTTGCTTTCCCGCCGTGACAAAACACCTTCACCCGGTATAACACATCCTCATCCAGCCCGCCAAAGGCAAAATGTCCGTCCGCATCCGTCATCATCTGCGCCACAGGCACCCCTAACCGGGTGTCTGTTTCTATGCGGAACAGCAAAGCCAATGCCCCGGCTAGGGGTGTGCCGGAAGGTTCCGTCACTTGCCCAAAGATACAAGAGGCGGGGTCAGGGGTGAGGGTGAGTTTTGTTTCAACTCGCTCTCCGGGGCCAAGTTTGCAATGAAAAGTTGGTTGTTGCATGGGGGTTCGTCCTTCTATCCATATGGTTTCGGTCTCTCATTAGTATACGGCCCTTGACAGGCCGGATGTTCCGAGATAAAATACTTTAATACTGTTAAGGGCAATCTGCCCGTTAAGGAGCGTGCCGAAGATGGCAAAAGACAAGCAAGTCGAACAAATCACCGACATGGAGGTAGATTTCGCCCAGTGGTATACCGACGTGGTGAAAAAGGCGGAACTGATTGATTATTCCGGCGTGAAGGGTTTTTATGTCCTTCGCCCCTACGGGTACGCCATTTGGGAGAACATCCAACAAGCCATGGATGGCAAGTTCAAGGCCACGGGGCATGAGAATGTCTCCATGCCAATCTTAATCCCGGAAAGTCTGCTTCAGAAGGAGAAAGACCATGTAGACGGCTTTGCGCCGGAAGTGGCATGGGTAACCCACGGCGGCAGTGAAGAACTGGGCGAGCGGCTGTGTATCCGGCCCACGTCAGAGACCTTGTTTTGCGACCACTACAGCCGTGTGGTGCGTAGCTGGCGGGATTTGCCGAAGCTGTATAACCAGTGGTGCAGCGTGCTCCGGTGGGAAAAAACCACCCGCCCCTTCCTGCGACACCGGGAATTTTTATGGCAGGAGGGTCACACCGTCCACGCCACAGAGACAGAAGCCAGAGACGAGACCCTGCAAATGCTAGAGGTTTACGCCGATGTGGCAGAGAACTGGCTGGCCATGCCCGTCATCAAAGGCCGCAAGACGGAAAAAGAAAAGTTTGCTGGTGCCATGGAGACCTATTCCATCGAGTGTATGATGCACGACACCAAGGCCCTGCAAGCCGGGACAAGCCACTATTTTGGGACCGGATTTGCCCAGGCGTTTGACATTACCTTTACGGACAAAGACAATAAAATCCAGCACTGTCATCAGACCAGTTGGGGCACGTCCACTCGTTTAATCGGTGGGATTGTCATGACCCATGGCGACAACAACGGCCTAGCCCTGCCGCCGAAGGTGGCACCGGTTCAGGTGGTCATTATCCCCGTCGCCATGCACAAACCGGGCGTATTGGATGCGGCGAGGGCGTTGCTGGAGCGACTCCGTCAAGCTGGGGTGCGGGTGAAGCTAGACGACTCTGACCAAAGTCCCGGCTGGAAGTTTGCAGAGTATGAGATGAAGGGAGTCCCCCTCCGCTTAGAGATGGGCCCTCGTGACATTGAGGCGGGCCAGTGTGTACTGGTGCCTAGAGTGGGCGGGGAAAAAACCGTGGTGGCCTTAGATGAGCTGGAAGCGCAGATTCAAATCGGCTTAGACGGCGTACAACAGGCCCTGTATCACCGGGCAAAGACCAATCTGGACAACCACACCTTCACTGCCCAAACAGCGAAAGAGGCCGCAGCCATTATTGAGGAAAAAGGCGGTTTCATCAAAGCCATGTGGTGTGGTGCGCTGGCCTGTGAAGAGGCGCTGAAGAACGAGTACAGCATCACCTCCCGCAATATCCCCTTCGAGCAGGAGTGGGTTGGGGAAGTGTGTTTGGTATGCGGGAAACCGTCGGATACGATGGTTGTTTGGGGCATTGCGTATTAAAGAGCGCAAAACCCTTACATTGACCCCTTTACAACCGACCAAAAATATGCTACTATAACTGAGAGTTCCCCTTGCTGGGATGCAGGATATGTGCCGGTGACCCGTGGCCGGGCCCTTTCCGCCTGCCTCTCTGCTTGGAGGATAATTAAAGAAAGGGTTTGAAACCAATGATTACAAAAGACCAAAAAACCACCGTCATTTCAGACAACCGCACCCACGAGACCGATACCGGCTCGCCGGAGGTGCAAATTGCCATCCTGACCGAGCGGATTTCTCAGCTCACAGAGCATTTGAAAATCCACAAGAAAGACAACCACTCTCGTCGCGGCCTGTTGAAAATGGTCGGTAAGCGTCGTAGCTTGCTGGACTATCTGGCCAAGAAAGATATCGAGCGGTACAGAGCTTGTATCGCAAAGCTCGGCATTAGAAAGTAATGGGAAGGGCGGAACTTTGTTCCGCCCTTTTTCTCATGATTTTCGGCTTTCACGGGTATACTACCCGTTAGCAATAAAAACTGCAAAAGGGGTACACTCATTCCACCTTTAGCAGTTGAACTTGGGCCTAAGTTTCAGCTTCGGCCTGTGTTCAAGTGCTAAATGGGAAATTCCGTACTCCTTTTGACAACGAAAGGAGCATATTAATATGCAAAGCGCAAAACGCACATTCCCGGATCAAAAGACCTATTCTATGGAGTTCGCCGGACGGCCCCTGACTATGGAGGTGGGCAAACTGGCAGAGCTGTGTAATGCCTCTGTCTTAGTCAAATACGGTGAGACCACGGTACTTGTCACCGCCACCGCTTCCGCCCGGCCCAAAGATGGGATTGACTACTTCCCGTTAGCGGTAGATTTTGAAGAAAAACTCTACGCTGTGGGCCGGATTCCCGGCTCCTTCATGCGCCGGGAGGGTCGTCCTTCCGAGCGGGCCATGCTTGCCAGCCGGATGATTGACCGTCCTATGCGGCCTCTGTTCCCGGAGGATCTGCGCAACGATGTGGTTATCGTCTGCACCGTGTTATCTGTAGACCACGACTGCAACCCGGAGATTGCGGCCATGGTGGGTGCCTCCGCTGCGGTCTGTATCTCGGATATCCCCTTCAATGGTCCCATCGCCTCTGTGGGCTTGGGTTATGACGGAGAGAAATTCTTGCTCAACCCCACCACAGCAGAGCGGGAGACCAGCCAGATGTACGTCACCGTGGCGGGCAATCAAGACAAAATCGTCATGATTGAAGCCGCCGCCAACGAGATAAGTGACGAAGTTATGCTAGACGGCATCAAATTTGCCCACAAAGAGATTCAAAAGGTCATCGCCCTCATCGACCAAATGGTGACCGAGGTGGGGAAAGAGAAGTTCAGCTATGACCAAGCGTCGTTTAACAACGAGTTGTTCGATAAAATCAACGCCGAGTTCTACGGTGGTTTTGAGCACGCCTTAGACACTGACGATAAAAAAGTCAGAGAAGAGCGCATCAACGCCCTCTATGCCGACATCGCTGAGAAATTAGAAGCGGATTTCCCGGATTTCCCCACGTATTGGGATGAAATCAACTACAGAATCCAGAAAAAAGTGGTGCAAGCGTGGCTCTTGCAAGGCAAGCGGGTAGATGGTCGCTCTATGGATCAAATCCGGGCCTTAGGTGCCGAGGTTGCGCTGATTCCCCGTGTCCACGGCTCCGGCCTCTTTAGTCGCGGCCAGACTCAGGCGTTGAGTATTGCCACGCTGAATACTATTGCCGCCAGTCAAAAGCTGGACACTATCTACGAAGAAGAATCCAAGCGGTTCATGCACCACTATAACTTCCCCGCCTACTCCGTGGGCGAGGCCCGGCCCGGCCGCTCGACCAGCCGCCGGGAAGTGGGTCATGGTGCGTTAGTGGAAAAGGCCCTAGAGCCTGTGATTCCGCCCATTGAAGAGTTCCCTTATGCCATCCGTGTGGTGTCTGAGATATTAAGCTCCAACGGCTCTACCTCCCAGGCTTCTGTCTGTGGCTCTACGCTGGCCCTCATGGATGCCGGGGTACCTATCAAGGCTCCGGTGGCGGGGATATCTTGCGGCCTGATTACGGATGAGAACGACCCCAACAACTGGACGACCTTTATTGATATCCAAGGCGTGGAAGACTTCCACGGTGAGATGGACTTCAAAGTGGCCGGTACCAAAGCCGGTATCACCGCCATCCAGATGGACTTGAAAAACGACGGTCTCACCTATGAGGTCATTGAGTCCGCCCTGACTCAGACGAGAGAGGCGCGCTTCCACATCTTAGACGAAGCCATGCTTCCCTGTATTGCCGAGCCTCGGGCGGAGTTAGCACCCACCGCACCCAAGATGATTCAAATGAAAATTGATGTGGAAAAAATCCGTGAAGTCATCGGATCTGGTGGAAAGGTCATCCAAAAAATCGTGGCGGAGACCGGTGCGAAAGTGGACATTGAGGACGACGGCAACATCTATATCTCCGGTGTTGACATTGAGGCTTGCCGTGCCGCGAAGGCGTGGATCGACAACATCGTATTCGTGCCGGAGGTGGGCAAGCTGTACTTCGGTAAAGTTGTCCGCATCTTGCCCATTGGTGCGTTTGTAGAGCTAGTCCCCGGCAAGGACGGGATGGTTCACATCTCCAAGCTGGAAAATCACCGAGTGGAAAAGGTGGAAGATGTGCTCAAAGAGGGCGACATGACTTGGGTCAAAGTTACGGAGATTGACGACCGGGGCCGTGTCAACCTGTCCCGGAAAGATGCCATCAAAGAGCGGGAGAAAATGGGGCTGATAGACTAACCACACCCCACACTTTATCTTATATGACACCCCCACTGCACATTGCAGTGGGGGTGTTTTGGTGTGCAAGAGCCGGACGGCTGAGAACTGCATCCCTACGAGGGAGGGGTAGAGACAATATCCCGCCCATTAGTTGTTAATATGCCACGGTTCGGAATCTGGGTAGTGTAACCGAATCCACGGTCGGTTCTCAACCAGTGCAGTCCATTGTTTGTGGTGTCCGTTTGCCTTCCACTCGTATTGGTTAGAGTTGGTGGCCTCTTGAATATCGAGGTAGTGCCATGCTGCCTCGTCTGTGTTATCGGGCCATACAATCATGCCATCTAACAGGTCGTCTGTGGTCTCTGGATGCCGTATTTGGATGCGATTTATTATGGCTGCCACCTCGGCCCGGGTTATTTCACGGTTTGGCTCAAATGCACCGTTGCCAGAACCACGAACCCAGCCCAAGGTTCCGATGGTGTTGATCTCGGTTCGTGCCCAGTGTCCGGCAATGTCAATAAACAGGTCGTCTCCGTCATAGGCACCGCCGAAGAACCGGGATACTGCCGTTGCAAACTCGGCCCGGGTAATGGCCCGGTCGGGGGCGAAGGTGCCGTTTGGCATCCCTTGGAACACCCCAGCGGCAGACATGGTGGCGATGGGGTTATTGAACCACCGCTCAAGCATAACATCCGGGTAGGGGCTCTCTTTCGTCCAGACCTCCGACCGGTAATCGTCTGTGACCAACCGGAACAGAATGGTGGCAACCTCGGCCCGGGTGATGCTGGCCTGCGGTCGAATCAGACCCAGATCATCGCCAATCAAGTATGCGTAGTGATCCGGCGTGATGGGCGGATAAAGTGTCGGTGTCCACCCAGCGTAGAGGTCGAGGTCTTTCGTTACCGCCGTGTCAAAGTTATAGGGGATCGTGGCCTCTGCGTCTACAAACCAGCCGCGGAAGGTGAAGTGTTCCCGAACCGGGTCTGCCGGTGCTGCGACGGTCTGGCCGCCCGGGACTATGACTTGATAATAGATACCATCATCGTCCCGCTGGTAGTTCCAGTGGAAGGTCACCCTATAGTGAACCGGGTCATCGATGCGCTCCCACTGGGCGTATAGCGTTACGTCATCATCCGGCATAATCAGCCAGCCGGCAAACATATCTTCGAGGTCATCGACCCAGTCTGTGGGCAAGTATGCCTGACCTGAGCCGTCTGCACTTGTGTTCCAGCCTGTGAAGCGATAGCCCTCTCGCTCCATGTCCCATTCATACAACGGATCCATGGGGTCAAAGACATAGACGGGAATTCCTTCTGCATACTCGTTGAGGTCCTCCGGCACTGTGCCGCCGGTATGGCCGTTTCCGTCGTAGTACACACGGTACTTGCCCTCGATATATAGAGTGACTTTCGGGAAATTCCATACGGTGGCTTCTAAGCTCCCGCCGTCCGGCATCTCGTCCAGCATTGCCTCACCATAGTCCGGCGTGAACTCGGCGTTGAATTCGTCATCGTACTCGATGATTTCTTCGATCTCGTAGATTACATCCGCCGGTAAGCCCTTCAAGACGGCAGGCAGGTCAGAGCGGAACAGAATCTCTGTCACAGCATCCTCGCCGACGTCCATGGACTCGTCCCCGGCGTAAATCCAAATGTTTTCCCCCTCGCCTGCGGCGGGGTCTTTGATAAAGCAGAGATATTCAAAGTTCTCGGTATTCATCACACGGAAGTAGAACGCATATGGGTTCTCAGGGTCATTGAATCGGTACTCGCCTTCTTCCTCGATGATGTCAACCACTTTGTTCACCGTCAGGGCTCCTGCGCGGAACTCCCACACGGCAACCAGTGTCACATCTTTGTCTGGCATGGTGAACGTGTCACCGGCTTTGAACGGCTCGTCATCCGGGAGCGTGACGTCTTCTGTCGTCCAGCCAAGGAAGTTGTACCCTTCTTTGACTAGGTCGCCTTCATCCATCACGGTGACGGTATCTTCGGCGTAGTAGGGGTTATCCTCATCCACAACGGCCCGGTCGCCGCCGTTTACGTCATAGGTCACGGCGTATTCGTCATGCCGCCACTGGGCGTACAGAGTCACGTCTGCGTCCTCGAAGGTGAGCGTTGCATCCTTGCTGTAGCCGGTGCCCTTACCGTCTGCTCGGGTGTTCCAACCCATAAACGTCCAGCCATACCGCTCTAGACCGGTTCCGGGGCCTTGTACTGTAGTGCTCTCACCGGTCAGATACCCGGTGCCGTTGGGCGGGGTATCTGTGGGGACGATGCCTTCTGCATAGCCGTTTGCGTCATAGGTCAGGGTGTATTCTTGCTCCCACTCCGCAGTCAGGTTCACGTCTTTTGCGGG
>WRBE01000038.1 GCA_009779845.1 Oscillospiraceae bacterium | reverse complement strand
TTTCATGCAGTGAAGGACGCTTCCTTTCGGTTTCATAAAGTTGGGGAACTCTATTTTAACCGATGTGTCCTCTCACTGCTCTCTTTTTCTCTCCTACTGTCCAAGGTCTATTGTATCCCTACAGTACAAAATTGTAGAATTGCCTTCTTGCTATTGAAAACGCACTTATTTTTTGATATACTTCTTTATAGAATACCGAAAAATATCGTCAAGGTATTGTATAGTGGTGTTGACTAGATATCGTCAAAATTGATAGAGAGGAGCTGATAGCATGAAGATAACCGCAGTGGACTTGTTTTGTGGTATCGGCGGCTTAACACACGGCTTAAAGCTAGCAGGTATAGCTGTCGCTGCAGGTTTTGATATTGATCCTACATGTAAATATGCTTATGAGGAGAATAATGATGCAACTTTTATGGAAGCTGACATTGCAAAAGTGCAATCTTCAGAAATAAGCCAATTCTACGGAGAGAAAGATATAAAGGTGCTTGTCGGTTGTGCCCCTTGTCAGCCTTTTTCAAAATACACAATGAGATATAGAAAAAATAAAGTGAAAAATGAAAATGGTGAAAAAAACCATGACAAATGGGGATTAGTGGGAGCATTTGCTGATAGAATCAGGGAAATCCTACCGGATATAGTGTCTATGGAAAATGTGCCAGAACTAGAAGATACGGAAGTATTCCACTCTTTTATAGCTACTCTAAAAGAGTCTGGGTACTATATAAGCTATAGTGTTGCATACTGCCCTGACTACGGCGTTCCACAAAGCAGAAGGCGCCTTGTGCTTTTAGCCTCACGTTTTAGTGAAATTTTTTTGATAGGGCCTGAGTACTTACCAGAAAATTATATAACTGTAAGACAGGCGATTGAATCACTGCCAAAGCTTCAATCTGGAAAGAAAAACGCCATAGATAATTTGCATTTTTGCTCAGACCTTTCCGAAATAAATTTGAAACGAATTAAGGCATCAAGACAAGGGGGTTCTTGGCGTGATTGGAATGAAGAGTTGCAATTAAAGTGCCATAAAAAGAGTACAGGAAAAACCTATGGATCTGTATATGGGCGCATGTCATGGGATTTACCTTCGCCGACAATTACAACGCAATTTTATGGATATGGTAATGGTCGTTTTGGCCATCCCCAGCAGGATAGGGCAATTTCGATAAGAGAGGGTGCCATACTCCAATCCTTCCCGCCGGGTTATAAGCTAGTCAAAGAAGGTGACACTGTACGGACACGCACGCTAGGGACACATATAGGTAATGCCGTTCCAGTGGAACTCGGCAGGGCGATTGGGACGAGTATTTTGGAGCACTTAAAGGAGTGTGATTTATATGGGACGGAAAAGTAAAATTAGCGAAGAAATGAAAAAAAGTGCAGAACGGCAACTAAAAGAAAGTCAAAAGCAAATTGATTATGATACCAAAGATTTTACTGTTGAGTTAATAATTGATAAGTTTGCACGAGGTGACTTTTTTATTCCCCTATATCAAAGAAATTTTATTTGGAAGCCTAAGAACAAGACATTGTTTATTGAATCTGTACTGTTAGGGTTGCCAATACCGTTTATGTTTTTTGGTAATTGTGAAGATGGGCGAGTGGAGGTAATTGATGGAGCCCAAAGATTACAAACATTGGTGGCATTTAGAAATGGTGAATTGAAGCTAAAAGGACTTGAAAAATTGGATAAATTGAATGGGTTTTCTTTTAATGACTTGCCAGAGGCGCAGCAAAGAAAGTTCTTGAATCGTGTCCTAAGAATTGTTGTTTTAGAAGAAAATACTTCCGATGAAGTGCGTCAAGATTTATTCAACCGTATAAACACCACGGGCATGAAGGCAAATGATTCGGAGGTTCGTCGCGGTTCGCTCCTTGGGCCATTTACTACTTTTATCGAAGAATGCACAAACAATACCCTGTTCCAATCACTGTGCCCAATATCAGTCAAAAACGTGGATCGACATGAACGATTTGAATTCATTCTAAGATTTTTTGCCTATGTTAATAACTATAAATCCTTTGTTCACGATGTTAATACATTTTTAGATGGATATCTTAAACAAAACCTTGATTCCTTTGACCAGCATAACGGAAAAGTAGAGTTTGAGCGTATGCTTGAATTTGTTTCGCAGTATTTTCCACATGGTTTTGCCAAAACAGCTACGGCAAAATCTACTCCAAGAGTACGATTTGAGGCAATTTCTGTAGGAACTGCGCTCGCATTAAGAGAAAACCCCAATCTTACCGTGCAAAATGTGGATTGGCTTTATTCCGATGATTTTAAAAGACATACAACTAGCGATGCTAGCAATAATCAAGGGAAATTGCGGGGACGTATAGAATACGTTAGAGACCAGCTTTTAAGGGGATAGCAACTATGCAGAATACTTTAACAATTTTTCAAGATAGAAAAGAAGAATTGGAGATATACTATACTGTAATCCTTGATCTTGATGGTGGCTTTTTAACCTTAGAAACAGCAAACAATTCAAGGTTTTTAAAAATACTTAAGTCAAACTATATATTGATGCTTTATAATCTAGTCGAAGCTTGCATTGTAAGCGGAATGCTAGAAATATATGAGAGTTTAAAAAATGAATCCTGCACTTATCTTGAAGTCACCAAAGAAATACAAGATATGTGGAGGAAGCATCAAATTTCACAAGTTTATGGCCCTGTTACGGCACAAATAACATATCAAAACAGGGTTAAGAGGATTGTTGATGACATCACACAAAAAAATCCATTAGTATTAACTCGTGATGTTCTGAGAATAAGTGGAAATCTGGATGCAAAAAAAATCAAAGAGATATGTGACTACCACAAAATTAGGTATGTTGCGACTGATAGGCAAGCTGTTCTTTTAGAGGTTAAAAATAAACGCAATGATTTGGCGCATGGCGATGTGTCTTTTAGCGATTGCGCAAGAGATTTAACCATGTCTGATTTAGAAAACATTAAAATTGCAGTGACTGATTTTATACAAGGAATTTTGACTGGTATGGAAAAATATTATAATGAAAAAGGCTACTTAGCTACTAGCTAAGGAGATTTAGTTTAACATTTGAGATTGATCTCGTCTACGCTACTTCTTTTTTCTCTCCCACCCAAACACAAAAGGCAAAGTCCACACAATTGTGGGCTTTGCCTTTTGGTTAATGCCGGACAGTTCGCATAAACCTATCCGGCACTTTTCCATCCCAATACTACGCAATCGCAGCTTTCGCCTTCTCACAAAGGCTCGTAAATGCCGCTGGGTTATGAATCGCGGTTTCACTGAGCATCTTACGATTCATTTCAATACCGGCTTTTTTCAGCCCGTACATGAACCGGGAATAATTCATTCCGTTTTGCTTACATGCAGCACTGATTCTGGTGATCCACAGTCTGCGGAAGTCACGTTTTTTGCGCTTTCTACCGATGTAGGCGTACCGCAGGGACTTCATCACCTGCTGGTTGGCCATCTTAAAGAGGCGGCTTTTTGCACCCCAGTAGCCTTTGGCTAGCTTAATGGTTCTTTTTCTTCTGGCACGGGTGGCCGCTACGTTTTTTACTCTTGCCATGGTTATTCAAACCTCCTTCTAATCTCTATTTGTACGGAATCATGCGCTTGATTGCCTTCTCGTTGGTCACGTCGGCATAAGTGCCCTGACGGAGGTTACGCTTGCGCTTGGCAGATTTCTTGGTCAAAATGTGGCTGGTAAACGCCTGTGAGCGCTTGACCTTACCGCTCTTGGTGAGCTTGAACCGCTTTTTGGCGCCACTGTGGGTTTTAATCTTATTCTTTGGCATGGTCGGTGGTTCTCCCTTCTGTTACTCGTCTTCGGTTGCGGAAGCGGCCGGTTTCTCGGCTTTTTCCAGTTTTTGTGCCCGGGGGGATAAGAACATGGACATGTTCCGCCCCTCCATCTTTGGATTTTTGTCCAGCGTCGCAATCTCGTCACAAGCTTTGACGAACCGCTCTAAAATAGCCGCACCAATCTCAGTGTGGGCCATTTGGCGGCCCCGGAACCGGATTGTCACTTTCAGGCGGTTGCCTTCGTTTAGAAACTTGTGACCGTTACGCAACTTGACATTGAAGTCGTTGGTATCGATGACCGGAGACATGCGAATCTCTTTAATCTCCACTACGTGCTGATTTCGCTTCGCTTCTTTCTCCCGCTTGGATTGTTCAAACTTAAATTTGCCGTAGTCCATAATTTTACAGACCGGCGGCTTGGCCCCGGGAGAAATTTTGACCAAATCAAGATCCTTGTCATACGCAATGTTTAACGCATCGGCGGCAGACATAACGCCTAGTTGTTCTCCATCTTCTGCAATAAGCCGAATCTCTTTATCCCGTATGTCTTCATTGATTTGATGAGCAAGTTTGCTAATTGCTTTCACCTCCCACAAAATTACACAACAAAAAACGGATGCATATGACATCCGTAACCAACACAATCCAATATCAGGCGATGCCTGAATCCGATTCCATGTGAACCAAGGCCAATCCAGTTGACTTGGTGAGGGCGGGGATGCCGTTCCTACTTTGTTTTGTATTAAGCAGTATAGCAGGTGCGGGCAGGTTTGTCAAGGCTTAATTGGTTCACGCCTCCCGCTGGCTGCCGCCCTTGCAAAAACCACTTAAAGATGATACACTATCACCCATGTGGATTGCAAACAAGTGGAATGATATTGAGGTTATAGACTGCTCTCACGGCGAAAAGTTAGAACGCTGGGGGGAGCGGGTTTTGGTGCGCCCAGACCCCCAGGTTATCTGGCAGACAGAGCGAGAACACCCCGGCTGGCAAGACTTTGACGGGCGGTATCAGCGGAGCAAGTCCGGCGGTGGACAGTGGGAGCGGGGGAACCTGCCTCAGCGGTGGCAAGTGGAGTATGGTGACCTGAAATTCTATGTGGGGCCCATGAACTTCAAGCACATGGGTTTGTTCCCAGAGCAGGCCGCCAATTGGGACTTTGTGAGAGAGAAGATTGCTGTGGCAAACAGACCGTTACAAATACTCAATCTATTCGCCTACACCGGTGGCGCCACCATTGCAGCGGCTGCTGCAGGGGCCAGCGTGTGTCATGTGGACGCAGCGAAAGGCATGGTGGCTTGGGCCAAGGAAAATGCTACACTCTCCGGCCTGTCTGACCGGCCCATCCGCTGGATTGTAGACGACTGTGCCAAATTTGTCCAGCGAGAGATTCGCCGAGGCCGCCGTTACGACGGCATCATCATGGACCCGCCCAGCTACGGTCGTGGCCCGGATGGAGAGGTTTGGAAATTAGAAGAGAACCTATACCCCTTTGTAGAACTGGTCAGCGGCGTCCTCAGTGATGACCCGGCCTTTGTTGTCATTAACTCTTACACCACGGGCCTTAGCCCTTCGGTACTCACATATATGAGTGAGCGCATTTTCACCAAACGCTTCGGCGGCTATTCAGAGAGTCGAGAGCTGGGCCTGCCGGTGACAGAATCCGGCCTAATCCTACCCTGCGGCGCAACCTGCCGCTGGCAGAGGTAGGGGCGATGCAACACCGAATTGAGACCCAAGACCTGACCTATGCCTATCACGCACCCCAAGGAGAAGCGGCCCCCCTGGTGCTCAAGGCCTTAAACCTTCAAATTCAGTCCGGCAGTTTCGTGGCCGTGGTGGGTGCCAACGGCAGCGGAAAGAGTACGCTGGCCAAGCTATGTAACGGTATCCTGCTCCCCGCCGGAGGGAGAGTGTTTGTAGATGGGCTGGACACCTTAGACGAGCAAAACCAATTAGAAATCCACCGCCGAGTGGGGCTGGTGTTCCAGAACCCCGACAACCAAATTGTGAGTAGTCTGGTCGAGGACGATGTGGCCTTCGCCCCGGAGAATCTAGGGGTACCCCCGGCAGAGATTCGGGAGCGGGTAGATGAGGCCCTCAAAGCCGTTGGCATGTATGGCTATCGCCGTCATGCGCCCCATTTGCTCTCCGGCGGCCAAAAGCAACGGGTGGCCATTGCTGGGGTCATTGCCATGCGGCCCCGTTATATTGTGTTAGACGAACCCACCGCCATGCTAGACCCTGTGGGCCGTAGAGAGGTGTTAGACACCATCCAAACCCTCCGCCGAGAGTTGGGTGCCACGGTTGTGCTGATTACGCACCACATGTCGGAGTGTATTCACGCAGACCGGATCGTGGTACTCTCTGACGGCGAGACCGTGATGGATGGGCCGCCTGCTTCTGTGTTTTCACAGGTAAAGCAGTTGGAGGGCCTAGGGCTTTCTGTACCCGGCACCACTGCGTTGCTTGATGCCTTGCGCCAAGGTGGGCTGGATGTGCCCTTAGATGCGCTAGGAGTGGAGGCTTGTGCCCAAGCGATTGCAGATGTGATTATGGGGTGAAATGTCCACCCGGCAGGGCATGACCAGTTGGCGGTGCCCGGCCAAGAAAACTCTCGGCGGAACGCCGAAAGGAGAGGTCAAGGGCCGGGCGATTGATACTCGCCCCTACGAAGGGCAGAGGACTATCCCGCCTATCCACACATCCACGCATACAGCGTGTGCCCTCATACCCTCGGCGCAAGCCGAGCTACCAAAAACAGAAAAAAAGGAGGAACAACCATGAGCTACACATTGGAATGCCAAACCCTAACCAAGCACTACCCCCAAAGCCTAGCTTTGAACCAAATCAATCTACAACTGGGCAAAGGCAAAATCGTGGGTCTATTAGGCCCCAACGGCAGCGGAAAAACCACCCTCATCAAACTGGCCAACGGCCTCTTGACTCCTACGCAGGGACAGGTGCTGATTAACGGCCAACCACCGGGAATCGAGACAAAAAAGGTGGTGGCCTATTTGCCGGAGCGCACTTATCTGCCGGACTGGATGACTGCCGGGAAGGCCATGGCCTATTTCCAAGATTTCTACGAGAACTTTAACATGGAAAAAGCGGAGGATATGCTGGTTCGCTTAGGCATCGCAAAGCAAGACCGCATCAAAACCATGAGCAAGGGCACCCGAGAGAAAATCCAGTTGATCTTAGTCATGAGCAGAGAGGCAGACTTATACCTCTTAGACGAACCCATCGGCGGTGTGGATCCTGCGGCCCGGGACTATATTCTCGACACGATTATTACCAACTACAGAGAGGACGCAACGGTTCTCATCTCCACCCACTTGATTCACGATATAGAGCATGTGTTAGACGAAGTGGTATTTCTCAATCAAGGCAGGATCGCCCTTCATGAGTCAGTAAAACAGATTCAAACCGAGCGGGAAACAACGGTAGATGCGCTATTTCGGGAGGTGTTCAGATGTTAAGGAAAATAATGAAGTACGAGTTTCTGGCAACGGGCCGTCTGTTTTTGCCGGCCTATATCGCCGTTGTGGCCCTTGCCTTATTCAATGGTATTTTGCAATGGGCAGGGGGCGACAGCGGGCTCTATTCCGCATTTGCCCGGGCGGACAACTGGGCGATTGCCACCAATAGTCTGCTCATGATCGTTTATTTCATGGTGGTATTTGCCACTGCCGTCCTCACCACAGTGCTGATTATCCGCCGGTTTTACACCAGCTTGTTCAAAGACGAGGGGTATCTCACCAACACATTGCCTGTGTCCGTAGATAAGCTGTTACTGGGGAAATTGCTTCCTGCCATCTGTTGGAGCATCATTAGCTTCATTGTGGTGACGATTAGTGTCCTAATTCTCGTTGCCCAATGGATTGTATGGCAAGACCTACTCTTTTTCTTAGACTGGGAGCTTATGGATGTGTTGAGCCTACTCTCCATCGTTGTCTCCCTTGTGACGGGCATCTTGGCATTCTACAGTGCCCTCGCCATTGGGCAACTGGCCAAACGGCGTAAGATTTTATTGGCCATTGGGGCCTATATAGGGATTGTGTTTGCGGTCTCGCTGATTAGCACCTTTCTCTTCTTCAATACAAACACAAGCCTCATTGACCGTTTCATCTTCGGCACCGACCAAGATATCATCAACACGACGCTAATTTCCATCGGATTCTCATTGGCGCAAGCCGTGATGCACTACGTGATTGCGCGCTATATTTTGAAGAATAAGCTGAATCTGGAGTAATGCAGACAGACGGAAAATTGCCCTCTACAGGGTGTCCAGATTCAAATGGAAGAGATTTTTATTTCGGATATGTATAAAATTGCCTAATCTGGTGAAACTACCCATTAACGACACAGGCCGGGCACCAAGTGCCACACAAAAGCCCGCCTGGATATTTGGAGGTAGTGTATGAATCATCGATCAGGCAGCTTTTCCAAGCGTGCCGGTGACTTTTTTGCAGGGCGGGGCTTTTACATAGTCCTGATCCTGTGTGTCGCCGTCATCGGCGCATCAGCTTGGGCTATGTTACGCAACGACACTGCAGACGACACCTTAGACCTCCCCGTGGTGGGCGAGATTGGGGCTCTGGCCGAACAACATCCCCCCAATCTCCCGACCATGGGCGCACCCACACCGACCCCTGCTCCTGTTGCCACAGAGCCGCCGGCAGACGAGGACGCCTTCTTTGGTCGTCATGACGACGAAGTGCCGGAACAACCCGAAGAACCCGAACCAACGGGCGACTATGGCAAAGAGTCCGGCAGAGGGTCGGCAACGGGAGAACCCCTGCAATTTATCTGGCCTGTTTCCGGTTATGTAGCGGTCCCCCATGCGGTAGGCCACCTGATCTTTGACCGCACCATGGGCGACTGGCGCACCCATGCGGGTATCGACATTACCGCCGGGCTGGGGGAACCTGTCCTAGCCATGGCAAGGGGCACGGTGGAACGTATCTTCAAGGACGATCTATTGGGTACCACCGTCATCCTTTATCACGGCAACGGCCTTAGAAGCCTGTATGCAAATCTGGCGGAGGTTCCGGTGGTGGAAGAGGGGCAATGGGTTCCCATGGGCACCCCCTTAGGTGCGGTGGGCACCACGGCGTTGGCCAAGTCCGGTACCGTCCATCATCTGCATTTAGAGGTGCTGGAACATGGCGTACAGGTTGACCCACTGGTTCTCCTGCCGGAGCGGCACATTAGCGAATAATCATCAATCAAAGTCGGGCGGTTTTACAAAGTTGTAAAACCGCCCAATTTTTTTCGCCATACTTCTTGACAAGTGCGCGTTCATTCGATATAATAACATTCGTTCGTATATTTCGGCCCGTTGGTCAAGCGGTTAAGACTCCGCCCTTTCACGGCGGCATCACGGGTTCGAGTCCCGTACGGGTCACCATCCCCGCAGGGTTTGCCCTGCGGGGTATCGTTCCAAAAGGCCCCAGTTCACTAGACCAAACACGGCGGCATAGCTCAGTTGGCTAGAGCATTCGGTTCATACCCGGAGAGTCACTGGTTCAAATCCAGTTGCCGCTACCATGATTACCTAGACGGATTTCAACGTACTCGTTATGTTGAAATCCGTTTTGGTTTGTATGTCAATTGGCTCAAAACCAGTGCGGCGTAGCATTCGCTACGCCGCACGATTTTACATATCACCTACTGATGCTGCCGATGGAAATTCATCATCATTGTTGCTACGCTGGCGCGGTTACTGCTCCACAAGGGGGCAAAGTTCCCATACCCAACGCCTTGGACGATCCCAGCCCGCTGTAAGGAGATGACCCCCTCTCGTGCCCAGTCGGCCACGGTGTCAAAATCCGCAAACATGGGGATACTGGTGTCTCGTGTTAACGTGATATCCATGCTTTCAATATAGCCATAGAGCAGGGCGGCCATCTCTTGCCGGGTCACGGCTCGACCGGGGTCAAAGGTGGTTGGGCCGGTGCCGGAAGAAACGCCTGTTGAAGTCGCCCAAGCCACGTAGGGGGCGTAGAACGCACCGGGGGCTGTATCTGCCCAGTTCCAGTCCATAATGGTGACGAGGCTCCCCAGAACAAAGCCTTCCGTACCGTCATGCAGAACGCGAAGCCAGTCTCTGTGTTGCCCGATGATTTGCATCTGGGTTCCTTGTGGCAGTGAGCGAATAAGTGCGTGATCCATACCCGGGCCGGTGCGGAAGTTGACGCTGTTACCGGCAACCATGCCTTGCGGCGCATAGGTCAGGGTGTCAATCCCGGCCATACGCCCCAGAATCGTGACGAACATGCCCCGTGTGGTGGTCAACTGCGGAGAGAACCTGTTGTCGCCGGTGCCCTGCATCAGACCGTGTTCCCGCACATATTGCACCGCATCGAAGTACCATCTGCCACGGGGCACATCCACAAACCCGGAACCCGTAGTATCTAAGCCGGAGATGGTAATGCCCGTGTAATAGAAGTGTAAAATCTCATAGTATGTATGTCCCAAACGGGCCATGGATGCGGCCCCGTGCTGGCTCATGCCCACATTGTGGCCGAAGCCGAAGTTTTGAATCGTGAAGGTGATACCGCCGGAGAGTGCGGCAATCTCCGCCTCTTCCGATGGCGGGATGTCAAAAGAGACCAGACCCGCGTCCTGCATGGCAAATAGCTCTAGCTCACTGTGGGTGGGGTAGATGTCTAGTAAATCGTAAGCGTAGTCATTTGCAATATGGCCTAGGGTTTGGATTGCCGTTGCGGTGTCCGGCCCTGCCGCTAACGAGGCTGCGGCCGGGTTTCTGGTAATAGTAAACCGCTGGCTGTTAATCACCGGGTGAAGCCCCGTCAGCACCGTAGTCCGAGCCCGTTGCCGTTCATATGTACGTGTGGCACCGTTGGAGGCCACGAAAGTGACGGAGAACATGTTCCCGTTGGCGGTGAGTTGTGTTTGAACGTCCACAATATCCGGTAGATTGAAGCCTGAGTCACGAGAACGCATGTGGGTCAAAAACTCCGCTGCGGTCAGGGTTCGTGTCCATGGGATGTGGGCTGGGGTTTCCTCGTGGGGGTTGGGGCGGCCCCGGAGATAGGGGAGGGGGGATTCCCACACGTTTTCCACATCCTCTGTGGCTCCACCGGCGGCACTGTGGTAGACGGCCTCGATGGGTTGTCCGTTGTACAAGATCACCTGCCCACGGGTACCGGTGACGGACAGATTTGTGTTCTCATTGGCGTAGTGCATCCCCCGGTATACTTGGGTGGCGGTTGTGTTGGTCAGGTCAAACCCATGGGCACCCAGCCGACCGAAATTTCGCACCGCATAGGTTCGTGCCGCTACTGCTTGGGCTTTTAAGACTTGGAGGGGCCAAGAGGGGATGGCCTCATAAGGCACTACGCCTTTGAGGTAGTCTTCGATATCCACATAGTTGACCACGATGAGGTTCGAGCCGCTTCCGGTAATGCGGAACCCGCCGAAAAAGTCAAAGTTATCTCGCCGCCCATCACCAAAGCTGGTGCCAGGCAGGCGATAGTTTGTGGTGATGGCCTCATTTACCGGGCCGATGTTGACGGTTTGGCCTGTATGTATCACGTTCCCGGCACCGTCCGCCACCTGTACTGTGCCGCCGGAGCTTGTGACCCGGAG
Source organism: Oscillospiraceae bacterium (assembly GCA_009779845.1). Taxonomy (GTDB): domain Bacteria; phylum Bacillota; class Clostridia; order Oscillospirales; family Oscillospiraceae; genus WRAB01. The sequence continues at coordinate 12,804 of WRBE01000038.1, read as the reverse complement.
AGTTGTGTGGGTGGCGGCATCTGCCGCAGGCACAAACTGCCGCTGGGCGTTAAAGGAGCCAACCCGCAGTCCCCCGGAGTTGGTGAGCACCACATTGGGCGTTAACGGCCAGCAGGAGTGGGCGTTGATGCCGATGCGAATGATGTCATGTTCCGGTGTAAATGCCTCTGCCGTGATCCCTCCACCCAACGCAGGGAGGAGACCGAGTAATAGTGTAAGTGCTAATACCATAGATAGCAGCCGTTTCATTGATTTCATAATCGTTCCTTTCTCCGCAAAAAGCGCATCCAAAAAGTTTTGGAATTATGTCTACTATACGAGAAAAACATAAAAAACGCAATGGATTTTGAGGAATCTTTGCTTTTTTCAGAAAAAGCAACAAAAAATACCCGCCATAGGGCAGGTGTTGTTCGCACAGTGTGGAGGCGGCTTGGCAGGGGCTGGGGGCTGTGGTTGATTGTGGGTTTGGTTGTCCATGCCCTTGCTCAACACAACACCACCGCCACATTCCTGCTACCAGAATGTGGCGGTGGTGTGATTATGTTGTGAAACCCAAGCATCTGCATCAACCCCATCAAAAATAAGCGCAACGATATTCATCATAACCGCACTCTGCACTCTGCGGCTCCCTACTCGCGATTTTTCCTGTTCACCCACGCCACAGCCAAATCCATTGCCCCCCGGGTGGCGGCGGTCTGGTCGAGGGCGTTGAGCATGACAAAATCATGGATTGTCGCTTGGAATCGGGCTTGAGTGACCTCTACCCCGGCTTGGCGGAGCTTTCGGGCGTATGCCTCGCCCTCGTCCCGGAGCACGTCGGCCTCGCCGTTGATGAGGAGGGCGGGGGGCAGGCCGGCTAAGTCCTCTATCTTGGCCCGCAGAGGGGACGCAAACGGGGAGGAGCGGGTTTTTGTGCCCTTGGTGTACTGGTTCCAAAACCACATCATCCCCGCCCGGTAGAGGTAATAGCCCCGGGCAAACCGCTGGTAAGACCGGGTATCAAAATTCGCATTTGTCACGGGGTAGAACAGCAGTTGCTTATGGATGTGCGGCCCATTGCGTTCTTTGACCAGCATGGTTAGCACCGTGGACATGTTGCCGCCCACGCTGTCCCCAGCTACGGTGAGGCGGGATAGGTCTATGGTGTGCTCCTGCCGGGCCAGAATCCGGGGCAGGGCGGTGAGGACGCTGTAGCACTGCTCTAAGGCCACCGGGAACTTGGCCTCGGGGCTACGGGTATATTCGGGGAAAATAACCACACTATTGGTGCGCTCGGCCAGTTCTCGCGCCAGCTTATCGTGGGTGTGGAGACTTCCGAACACCCATCCCCCGCCGTGGAGGTAGAGGATTGCCCCTAGGGGTGAAATTGCCCGCTCCGGCGTTACGGTGTAGACCCGTACACTGCCGCCGGGGCCTGTGTCCACGGCATGGCTTCGCACGACGGCGGGACACTTGGTGACGGGGGTGTCTTGGATACGCTCTAACACTTGCCGCCCTTCGGTGGGTGGAAGCCGGAAAATGAGGGGTGGCTTACTTGCGGCCTCCGTGACCTGTTGGGCGGCGGGTTCTAATTGCACAGAAGAGAAACGATTCATGGGACACCATCCTTGCCTTTTGCTATAATCTATGTAAAAACCGCTTCCGTTGTGCTTGTTTTTTGCACAGACGAGAGTGTGGGTGCATAGACTGGGTAAAACCCCGCACAGGAGGCCGCATCACATGGATGAATACAGAGGCAGATTCGCAAACCACAATCACCACCGAGAGCCGCCCCAACAACCGCAACCGCCGCCCCCTGAGCCCCATATAGAACCGTCCTCCAAGGGGCTGCTCGGCAATTTTGGTATCGGCGGAGATTTCCTAGGGGAATATTTGCCGATCCTGCTGATTATTTTGGGGGCCGTGGGGGTGTACTTGATGCTTGGAAAAGGGGATGGCTTGGGCAGTTTGCTGGGTGGTCTGTTCTCATCTTAGCAGGTACCGCTCTGCGATACCATAGAAGCTACAAGCACCGCAAATTCGGATTTGAATTTGCGGTGCTTCACTGTTATTGGCCGGGAAAGCTGGGAGGCACGGTTTGCTGCGTTCAGCGGGTTCAACCTCCCTCATATGATTTGGGGCGCAGGCACTTGCTTATTTCTTTTTCCGTCTTTTTTCGATTTTCATCAAGGTAGAAGATGAGGCGAACGGTGCGGTCTTTCTTTCTGCTATAATGAGTGGATTTTCCGAGTATGTCTAAGCCCGACCTTGGCAACCACAGATGGCGATGCGGCTCATGACAAGTTGCTTGACTGCTTCTCGTGCGTGTGCGCCGTATTTCTTGGGGTCGATACAGCCTTCGTTTTGCGCCAGAAATGTTCTCACTGCTTGGGTATAGGCGATGCGTAGCTCTGTGGCGTAGTTGACCTTGCTGATTCCGCGGGTGATTAGGTCCTTCACCACGTCCTCCCCCAAGCCGGACGCACCGTGTAACACGAGGGGTACCGATACGCAGTCTCGCAATGCGGAGACAAGCTCTGGCTTTAGCACAGGCGCTGTGGTGTAGACTCCGTGGGCGGTGCCGATGCCGATGGCCAGAGAAGAGACACCAGTTTGTGCCACAAACTCCACCGCTTCTGCCGGGTCTGTATAGCCGCCGCCTTCTCGCTCTAGGTCATCTTCTTTTCCGCCCACTTGTCCCAGCTCGCCCTCAACAGGAATGCCGAGAAGGGTACAGGCATCTACTGTCTGTTTTGTGAAAGCAATATTCTCTGCGAGGGACAACTCTGACCCATCTATCATAATGGAAGAGTATCCCGCCCGCACCGCCTCATCCGCCAAGGCATGGCTGTTTCCATGGTCTAGGTGAAGGGCCACGGGAATACTGACCGCTTCCGCCGCCGCTTTGGCATTGGCCACAAACAGTGCCGCCGAGGCATAGCGCAACGTGGTCGGTGTTGTCTGTAGGATTACAGGGGCGTGCATTTCCTGCCCTGCGGCGAGAATGGCTTGGATCATCTCCATATTCTCACAATTAAATGCGGCGATGGCGTAGCCATTCTCTCGTGCATCCGTGAGCATTTGATGGGTGGTTACAAGTGACATGTTATATTGTCCTCCGACATTTCATTTATGTTCTTATTCTAATCATATCAAGAATTTTAGAGTTGTCAACCTGATAATCTGCACGTAAGCATCAGATAAACCCGCACCTGTACAGGCACGGGTTTATCTGATACTTACGCCGTTATGCCGTGACTACCCTTGAAACGAACCGGGCTTTGCGGCCGCTTGATAGGCGGCCAAGACATATCGGACATGTCCTTTCAAAATCGCTTCCGGTGTTTTGTCAAGTTCACCGGCACGCACTTTATAATAGACCAGCGGTAGATATTGACTGAGCATTTCCTCCGGGATTCCGGTTTTTGCCAGGTTTTGCAACAACAGCTCCATTGCCGCCGCCACTTTTGGTTGCCCCAAGTAATAGCGGGTGCGGTCATAGTAGCTATACCGACGTTGGAGATAAAGGCTGTGGTCGTCGCCCCGATAAAATGGCCGCCAGTATTGGTCATTGTCCAGCATTTCTTGGTCTAGTACGGTTGCAAAGTCGCTTTTTTGACCGTCCTGAACTAGTTCTTTCTCCATTGCTTCTAGGGCATACAAACCTTCACGCAGGGCGAAGGTCAGGCCGGGCCCTACTTTTAATATCCCCACACCGTCCCGGATCAGTTGGGCAAGGGCATCCGGTGTTTGATAGTCTGTCGAATGGCCCTCAAACACCATGGGGCGGCCCGTCTCACGCAGTGCGGCACATAAATCTTGTGCGTGTTCACTGTTATAGTCAAACACATGGTCGCCGCCAAACTCCACGCCGGGCTGTACCACAAACGCAACAACACGGGAAAGGACATTTTCCAGTCCCGCTTGCGTAAATACCTGCTGATACGCCTGATAGGCAGACAAAAATGCTTGGCGGGAGGTGGGATGAATCTCATCTTCCGCCGACTCCGGCCCGCCGGGAGGCGGCACCTCACTGCCGACGACATAAATCAGCGGGGTTTTCCCTTGTGACACATCTTCTGCCACACGGCAAATCATAGCACTCCGCTCTGCAATCACCTGGTCGGGCAGGGGAACAGTGTGGTCATCGTCGCCTAAGTGCATACTGGTGTCCAAGTGGATTTTTGTAAATCCGGCTTGCACATAACACGCCACCATCTCTGCCGCTTTTTCCATGGCGGTCTCCGCCGGTAGTTTCCGCCACGGGTGGGGGCCCAGATGGTCGCCGCCTAACAGGATTCGTTCCCGGTCAAAGGCGCACTTGTCGGCAATGGCATACACAAAATTACGAAAATCTTCCGGGGTCATCCCGGTATAGCCGCCGTCTTGATTGACTTGATTGGCCGTGGATTCAATTAAAACCGGCGCACCTTGCAGGGCGGCCTCTTCCATGGCGGCTTGAAGTACATAAGGGTGGGTACAGCAAACCGAGTGAATCCCCCAAGGGGTGTCACTGCGATGACTTTGTACCAGTGCTTCAAAATACGTTTTTACGTCCATTCAGTGCTCTCGCTTTCTTTAATTTACAGTGCAACCCACGCATCTAAACCGGTGGGTTTATCCGGGTCGGCACCTGTTATTTTGGATTTTTCATAGGCCATTAGCTGGCATAGCAGGATAAACGGAATCCCCTTCGCCATCTGAGTCAGAGACCGCCCGAAGCTGATGTCACTCACATCTGCAATCGGTTCGTCGGAAAATACAACCACGGGGGCACCTTTTGCTCTCAGGTCTTTCACAAGATTACGCTCTAACTCGCAACCGGTGCCCAGTGCAAACAGAATCAACGTCTGTTCTCCGAAGAGCACGATGGGGCCATGGCGGGCATCTAAGGCGTGGTAGTAGTTGGCAGGCAGTTGGCACACTTCTTTGAACACCAAAGCACCCTCTTCGGCGAGGCCCTCCAATTCCGCATCCGCCAATACAACGGCACGGCTCCAAGGCTGGGCGGCCAGTTTCTTCGCCAACGCTTCCGCCGGGGCCAAAAACGTGGAGCCGGATTTGAGCAGATATTGTAGGTCATCCAAAGTGGCCTGGTCGTTTGTCAGTCTCGCAAAGATATATGCGCCCATGAAGTAGAAGTTAGTTACAGTGCGGGTCTGGCATACACTCTCGTCAAACGCCCAAGGTGTTGCAAGGGTCAAATCACTCAATTTTTCCATCGGTGTGTTGTCCGCCGCCACAAGGGAGAACACGGACATGGAAACATCCTCCGCCTTCAGTGCGTCCAGCGCTTTGATTAATTCACTGGTTCGACCAGAGCGAGAGATGCACACCACGGCGGCACCGTCTATCATCTTTTTATAGCGGGAGGCGTGGAGCAAAATATCCCCTGCTGCCAAGGCAGAGGCCGGGATGCCCATGTGCATGTTGCAAATGGCAGCCATCGATTTTGCAAGTGAGTAGCTAGAGCCACTGCCGACAAAAATAAAACGGGTTTTGCCAGAGAAAGATATTGTAATGTCATTCCACTTTTTTTCTAGGTAAGCGGCTGTTTTGTTTAGGGCTTGAAATGTGTCTTGTATTTCCTTGTAGGTGATATCCATGGTGATCCTCCAAAATTTTGATACTTACATTTTATCTCTTATTTCATTATTTTTCAACCGCTCTTGTAGTTGCGGCAATGCCTTCGGATAAAATTTGGAAAATGCCAGTAGCAATGCGCCTTCCGCCGGGCCGAATTTGGGCAAGGTCACTTCGCCGCCTAAGTCTGCAATTCCTTTTGTAAATTGCGGCAAAATCAAATCTCCCGCTTGGAACAAACCACCGGTGTAAGAGACCAAAAACGGATCGTTCTCCGGGGCGATTCTGTCCCAAATGGCGCGCACCAGCAAGCAAAGCTCTGCCGCCGCTTCTGCATATAAGGCCCTTGCGCTGGGCGACCCAGCTAGGGCCGCTTGCATCCCTATAAGCTGTAGAGAGGCCACTTTGTCCCGCTGGGGAATATAAGCATCGTGCATCAAATCAATAAAGTCAAAGTCATCGGTCAAAGCAAGGGACGAGCGGACAGTTTCATACAGCGCATCCCGCTCCACGCGTCCGTCAGATTGTTTGGAAAACAATTCCATTACCCGGCGGCCCAGCCAATAGCAAGAACCCTCATCCCCGAAAAACTCGCTCCAGCCGCCGCTGCGGGCCGCTTCGCCCGCTTGGTTTTTACCAAAGGCAATCGAGCCAGTTCCGGCAACCACGTTGACACCGGGCAAAAGCCCCAGTGAGCCGGCCCAGCCCACCTCTACGTCATTGGTGACATACAGAGGGACACCGGGAAAGACCGCTGAAAACGCCTGTTCTAACTCACGGTCTCCCTCCACGCTTTCTCCGTAACAAGGCACGCCCAGAGCCATGCCAGCAATAGAGTCTTTTTTTTGAAAAGGGAGGCCCTCAATCGCCTGCTTTATGTTATTCACAACAGTTGGAATGCCGTATTCCCGCCAAGAGGCACTGCCTGTTTTGGTAAAAGCAACCGCCGAAGCGTCTTGTTTTGCGGCAGCTATGGCGGTCTTTGTCCCGCCCCCATCTATACCAATGTAATATTGCATGTTCTCACCTCATGTGCTTTTAGTTACTTAATATCGCTTACTAAGCATTATAAGGCATATTCTCAAAAAGTGCAAGGGCTTATTGTATTCTTGTTAGAAAAGCACAGTTTTCTTCGGCTATTTTGTGCAACATTTCTCATTCGATTTATGTAGTGTGTTTGACAAGGAACCCCAAATGTAGTATAATTTCGATAAATAAAAATGTTTTGGGATGGGATATCCTTAGGCTGTTTTAATAAGAGAGGTTACATCACGTGCAAAAAACTAGAACGACCGAAACCATTGCGGAATACAACAAAAAATTAATCTTAGACACCTTGCGGTTTAACGGGAGCATGTCCCGCGCTGATTTGTCCCGGCATTTGAACATGAGTTTTCCGGCGATTTCTTCCAATGTTAAGGGGCTGCTGGATGCGGGCTATATTATGGAAATAGGCACCGGGAATAATGCGATGGGGCGAAAATCCACCATGCTGGCCTTCAATGCCCAGCGGGGGTACATTGTGGGTGTTGACTTGGGCCGGTTCCGGATTCGGATGATGCTGGCGGATTTGCTGGGCAATGAAGTCGCCAGCACAGAGATTACCAACAGCGCCAATTTGTCCGGTGACGGGAAACAAAGCATTCAGTTGATTCACGATCAAATCAGTAGTATTTTAGAGCAAACGGGCAAAACGAAGCATGACGTGTTGTGCATCGTCATCGGCATTCCGGGTATCATCAAAGATGGCCGCAGTTTTCTCGCACCGTTTACGGAGAACTACTTGGAACAAGATATGATTGGATCCCTGCAAGAGGCGTTTGAGGCGGATGTCCTGTTGGAAAACTGCGTAAACCTAGGGGTAATCGGTGAGCAATGGAAAGGTTCCGGCGTAAACTATAAAGATATTTTATATATTGCTTACGGTGTGGGACTTGGCTCGGCCTTGATTGTTGATGGGAAGCTATATAAAGGTGCCAACAGCGCGGCGGGAGAAGTGGGCTTCATGATTACAGACCCCACCCGTATTGACAAACAATACAACGAAATAGGCTCTTTGGAAGAGGCTCTTTCTAGAGGGAAAATCAACAATTATCTGGATTCCGGAAAGTTTGATGAGGAAATTGTCAAGCTAATTGAACGGTATAAAAATGGCGGGAATACCTACGCAAAGCTCATCATTGACGAAATCGCCTTACATTTCGGGATGGCGCTGGTGAACATGTGCGCACTTCTCAATCCGGAGGTTGTTATCATAGCGGGCGGGTTGGGTGCAAATTTAGGCAAGTTGTTTGTGGATCAGTGGAAAGAGACACTGAGTAACCACGTTCCCTTTGTCCCAGACCTTCTTCTCTCAGAACTCAACCACAGAGAGACCATGCTTGGTGCTGTGATGATTGGGATTACACACATTCATGAATATACGATCTAGGGTTTGAATATACCCACTAGGGGTGTTCTTAATACGGTAGAAAGGCATGGTTGTAGCTAACATCAAGGGGAAAACAGGCGATTTGCCAAACCATGAACCAAACAACATGATGAAAAAAAGAAAGTTTACGTTTATTGGCGCCGGCTCACTGGGCTTTACCAGAGATTTGGCCAAAGACATCTTGAGCTTTGCATCATTCCAAGGCTGTGAAATCCATTTGATGGATATCCACGAGGGGCGTTTGTCCTATGCGGCAAAGGCTATTGAAAAGTTAATTGCCGCCGGGAAGTATTCTGCTACAGTTCACTCCACCACGGATCGGAAAAAGGCGTTGGAGAACGCCGATGGCGTCCTCATCACCATCCTGCAAGGCGGCGTGGACGTTTGGCGGCATGATATTGAAATCCCCAAAAAATACGGGGTGGATATCAATGTCGGCGATACCCGCGGTCCGGCGGGGGTCATGCGCTTTTTACGCACAGCCCCGGTGATGCTGGATATCATCCGGGATGTAGAGGCACTCTGTCCCGATGCGGTTGTGCTCAACTACACAAACCCCATGGCTATGCTGTGCAGCTATCTACAGCGGGTCTCTAAAGTCAATGTGACGGGACTCTGCCACAGTGTTCAGGGCACTGCTCAGATGCTTGCGGAGTGGATTGGTGCGAAACCGGAAGAAGTGGCCTATACTTGCTCCGGCATTAACCATCAGGCCTTCTATTTGGATTTCAAGTGGAATGGCAAAGATGTATACCCTCTGATTTGGGACAAGGTACGCAACGACCCGGCCATTGCCAAGGCAGAGCCGGTACGCAACGAGATGTTTTTACAATTGAGATACTATCCCACAGAGTCCTCCGGTCATAATTCCGAGTATAACCCCTGGTTCAGAAAGCGCCCCGACTTGATTGAAAAATACTGTATTGACGGTACCAACTGGAACTCGGGCGAGTATGCCTTCATCCTAAACGAATACCTAAAAGCGGAATCCACTTGGGAAGCACGTTTTATTGAAGACATTGAGAACCCGGATGTGAACTTAGAGAGAAGCGGAGAATATGCCGCCAACATCTTTAACGCCCTGTTCGGCGATGGAGAGCCTTTTGTATTCAATGGGAACCACCTGAACAACGGGATTGTCAGCAATCTGCCGCCTATGGCATGTATAGAGACACCTGTGTTGGCGTCGAAAGAGGGTTTAAACCCAATCCACGTTGGGCCGCTACCGGATAATCTGGCCATTCTGGTTGGCCATTCTGCCCGTATTGAGGAAATGGCAGTCAATGCGGCCATGGAAGGGGACCCGTGGAAAGTATTCCAGGCCAATTTGTTCGACCCATTGACCAGTGCCGTGTTATCCATGGCGGAAGTCAAAGAGTTAACACAAGAAATGCTGACCAAGAATGAGGCGTTTTTAGGGTACTTTAAATCACTCAAACTATAGAACAAGCACTCCAAAAAAAATTACCGCAAGTACCATGCGATAAAGGAGAATGCGCTTGCCATCATGCCGCCCTGCTTTGGGGTGGCACACGTCAGTCTAATTTATATCAACCTGCACAAATCACCGTAGGGGCGACCGAGATGGTCGCCCCTACGAAATTCGGATATCGTTTGTACATCATCACATAATTTAGGTTGACATGCGGGGCGACATGGTGGCAGGAGGCTTTTGACGGTGAGCATGATAGAGTTGTTTTGTTCGTTGTCTGTCTTTTTGGCAGGGAGCGCAACGACTTATATTTAGAACGCCCTTATAGCAAAGAAAAACAAATCCTCAAACTTCTTGTCTAAAGCAATACAGAGGATAAGTGCCAACTTGGCAGTAGGGTTAAATTGACCTGTTTCAATGGAACTGATTGTGTTTCGAGATACCCCAACCATTTCCGCTAATGCCGCTTGCGAAAGGTCTTTTTCTGCCCTTGCTATTTTTAGCTTGTTTTTTAATACGAGTTCGCTTCTCATATCAGCCTGAGAGAGGTTGTTCTCTTCTTTTGCTACGATTAACTTATTTTTCAATACGATTGTATCTGCCAATTTAGCCCCACCACCCTTGAAGGGTTCCGAGCTCCCTCACGAATAAAATGGCGAATACGCCACCAAAAAGAGCGCCGAATAAAATTACACCCACCAAGTACCTTTTTTGATTGAAATGACGATATTTAGCAAGAAAATCCCCGAAGGAATGAGCGCCATAAAGCGTAAACAAAGCCCACATGGTAAGTGTTTGCCCACTAAGCAAACACAAAAAAACCAACAGAGCGCCTACTACCTCGGTATAATAGTTGCCTAACTTTAACCCTTTGGTTACTGCATATTCTATACCTTCGTCTTTGCCCTCTTGCTTACTCTTAGCTAAAATTTCCTCTTTGCGGTTACCGCTCTCCGTTGAACGATTCATTAAACGCCTCCAAGTTTTATGTTTAATTTGACAAGTGTTATTGTCGAAACAAGTATACCACACGCAAAGTTTTCTTGTCAAGGAGTCCTGCAAATAAAAGTCAAGCCCTAGCGGGCAAAAAGTTTGACAAATTTTAAGCGCCCCCAAATGGGTACAGCAAAGCCGGCCACCACACGATTCGTTTTTGTGCCGGCCATAGCGGAAGGGGTTAGGTTCTATGTATCAGCACGATCATCCAACGCGGCAAGGCATTCCTTGACGCAAGCGTAGTAAATGCGCAGAAACTTGTTCGCCCCGGCGGTCATGTAAACGTAGCACGGCTTACACTCGGCGCATTTCTTGTTCAGGAACTGGTACACAGGTTCGTCCATGGGCGAACGCTTGATGTAGGTGGAAACCACCTGATAGAGCGTTTTTCGCAGATGTGGAGAGCCGCGCTTTGTGGACGAGGTGCTTTGTTGTTGGTAAGCCCCCGACTGATTCACAGCCGGATCAACGCCAGCAAAGGCGACGATTGAGCCGCGGTTAGCAAAGCGGCGTGCGTCACCGATCTCCGCCATGAGCTGTGCCGCTGTGATTTCTCCCACACCGTACATGGCGAGCACTGTGCCATGTTCCGGTAGCTGCTGTGCAAGGCGGATCATCTCGGCTTTGATGGTGGCAACGCCGGTTAGCGTGGCGGTAAGCTCCTTTGCGGCGGCGGTGATTAGGAGCTTGGAGCTACTGTTTTTCGGCAGAGTTGGAAAATGCCCCGCACTTGCGATGTATAGCTCTTCCGCTTTGTCCTCGGAGAAGTTGTAGCCCTTGCGTTTGCACCACTTGCGGTAGCGTTGGGTGAAGTTGTCCCGACCGGCATAGCGCACACAGTCGCAGTGCCAAAAGGTTGCAACAAAATCGACCCACTTCAAGCTGCCATCTGCTCGCATAGGGCTTTTGAACTCCTCGTTGATCCCCGGCTAGGTCTTGTCCAGTAGCGAGATGAGGTTGTTTTGCAGGGACACTGCCGTCTGCATGTACAGGTTGTACTGCCGAGAAAACAGTTTTAGCTGTTGTCGTAAAGCATCCATGGGAGTATATTCCCGCAAATCGCCCCAGTTGTCAAGCCCGTATTTGGCGATTTTGATGGCATCGGCCTTGTCGGACTTGACCTTGCGGATGTTTCCGCCCCCACTTTGCTTGATGAGCAGAGGATTGAGGACACTGACAAAAATCCCCATCTCGTGGAGCATTTGAGCCACGGGTTCGTGATAGTGGCCGGTCGCTTCCATGACAACACGGGTGTTCTCTCCCAACATGAGAATCTCGTATCCTAAGTTTTCCAGATCCACCTCTGTGTGTGGAATTTCCTGTGGCGCGATTGCCACTTCACCCAGCGGGCGCAGGGCCGCCACCATGCTTTTCCCTTTCGAAACATCGATTCCAACAGCATTCATGTAAAACCTCCTAAGATTGATTTTGGCTTTGGCGTACCGCCCTTTCTTCGTTGCCGATTTAATCTCCCGAGTCACACGAACGCACCAGATGGCGGGACAACCTGCGTAAATCGAACGCTGCGAACAAGAGGGCGGCTGACGGACTCCTTGGCGAACATTACAGTTCAGCGATTCTTGCGTCAGGCCAATCCGCTCTCATTCTAACAGCTAGGCACGAAACGGATAAAGACACGGCTGGTGGCCGTGCCTTCACCGTATTTTATATTGCAAGGAGGATTTTTCAGGAGATTCTAGCGATTGTAAAACACCCCACAGTATAAGCACTTCCAGATACCAAGTCCTCAAACACCCCACGCAGTAATAAGTCAGGCTATCTACAGAACATAAGGCTTGAAAGATGAACCCCCATCTTTCAAGCCCTTTTGCAATTTGCCCTTTGCAAATTGTGCCTAGGGCCCGGTGCATACGCACCGGGCCCTGGGTTTATCGCATTACGGTGAGACTAGAACTCTTACTGGACACGAATATACTTCCAGTTAATCTCATCCCCATCTCTGGTCAAATAGTGGTCGTTTGCCGCACCCAGTACGGAGGCGAAGAACCAGTTGGTCACCGCTACGTCTGGGAAGGTTGCAGCACGATATTCGTTCTCTAGCGCTGTGCCTAAGCGTGTGCGCTCGTCGTTGTGGTCAATCCGGCCTAACATCCGATTCACCGCTGTTGCAACCTCTGCACGCATGATGTTCTCTGCCGGACGGAAGTTGCCTCCTCTGTCGCCAATCATCCAGCCTTGGCGGAATGCATTGTACACATAGACAGGTGCCCAGTTGCTGATGGTGTCGGCATCCGGGAAGTTCATCGTCGGGCCGACTGCCGTCGCTCTGTCCTCAGCATCTAACGTACGCACCAGCATTGCAGCCAGTTGCTCACGGGTGATGAGTGCGTTCGGGGCGAATCTGCCGCCGCCTACGCCTTGT
>WRBE01000037.1 GCA_009779845.1 Oscillospiraceae bacterium | reverse complement strand
GTCAGAGCTTTCCACGCATGAAACAAAGGCAATGACCGCCGATGTGTTCTTGTCAGTCGTTCGCAAGTATACGAGAGCTAAAAAACTCAATGAGCGTATGCTAAATGAGTTGATTGAACGTGTTGAGGTATTTCAAACACAAAAGATTGACGGCTTTCATGTGCAACGGCTTAGAATCCACTACCATGTTATTGGTGCAATCGAAATCCCAGACATATACCCTATACCAGAGATAATAATACATACGAGAAAGGGCGTACTGGTTAAGTATTATCCTTACCAATACGCCGCATAAAAAAATGCCCTTACCGTACTGAAAAAATCTCAAATACGGTAAGAACATTGCTACTGGAGGCGACACCCGGATTTGAACCGGGGAATAGGGGTTTTGCAGACCCCGGCCTTACCACTTGGCTATGTCGCCGTTTGCCGTTTGACAGATACCCCGCAAGGCTTGCGCCTTGCGGGGATGGAGCGGGAGACGAGATTCGAACTCGCGACCTTCACCTTGGCAAGGTGACACTCTACCACTGAGTCACTCCCGCGCATCGCTACCGGCTAGGCTACGTTACATTTCCGCCATCGGGCTTCGCCCTTGGGCCGAAAACTCCACTACGCCTAACCGTCACTCCTTTTCCGATTCGGGCAAAGACCCACCCGAATCGGGTAAGGTCAAGGGCGAAACGGTCAAGAGCAAGAGCAATGTGCTTGAAGTGCCGCCGTTAGGCGGCACTTTGGTGCCTTCGGTCGGAATCGAACCAACGACACGCGGATTTTCAGTCCGCTGCTCTACCGACTGAGCTACGAAGGCATATTGTTGCGAAGTGAGTTTTTTATAAATCCTAGTGTTTTCAAGGAAAACAGATTTCTAAAAAACCATCCCATCAAGGTTGAAAAACGGATTTTCAAGCACTTTGCAAATAGGATTGTACCATACAAGCGCTACCCTGTCAAGCACTTTTCGAGTGAGTTCCGCAGAACACTGATTGCTCGACATTTGACTTCATTTATGATATGATTCATAGACCAGTTCTCTATTAAAAAGGAGCAATCACCATGGTATTCCGTTGTTTCACAGAAAAACGCCCAGGATTTCAAGTAGAGGCCACCGGCCTGTTACGCCAATTACAAGAGGACTTGGGCATCCAAACCCTCACCGGCCTGCGCCTATTGCACCGCTATGACACCGAAGGGCTTACCGATGCCACTTGGGTCACAGCCCAGTCCGCTGTGTTTGCAGAACCGCAAGTGGACATCTGTACCCCTTCCCTGCCCCACATAGACGGCTCACATCGTCTGCTGGCAGTAGAAGCCCTGCCGGGACAGTATGATCAGCGGGCGGACTCTGCCGCCCAATGTATTCAGATTCTTGCTGGCGGACAGCGGCCTCGGGTGGCCTATGCCACGATTTATGTGTTACTGGGGACACTTTGTGATGCTGATTTTGCACAGATAACAGACTATCTCATCAACCCCGTAGAGCGGCGGCGGGCGTCTATGGACTTACCGCAAACCCTCGCCCAAAGCTTCCCGGCCCCGGCCCCTGTGGGGTCGGTGGATGGTTTGATTGGTGCCACGGAAGAAGGGCTGATGCGTCTGCAAGAATACTACGGCCTCGCCATGGATATTGACGATTTGAAATTCCTGCAACAGTACTTCGCCGCAGAAGAGGGCCGTGACCCCACGGTGACGGAGCTACGGGTCATTGACACCTATTGGTCCGACCACTGCCGCCACACCACCTTCGGGACGCATATTGATGAGGCGAACATTGCAGACCCCTCTGTTCAAGCCGCATACAACCAATATTTGGCGGCCCGGGAAGAGGTGTATGGCAACCGTGCCAACACCCGCCCGCAAACCCTGATGGACATGGCTACTATTGGCGCAAAAACCCTGAAAAAGCGGGGCCTGCTCTCAAATTTAGACGAATCGGAAGAAATCAACGCCTGTAGCATCAAAGTTAAGGCGCAAGTAGAGGGCCAGACCGAAGATTGGCTCTTGCTCTTTAAAAACGAGACCCACAACCACCCCACAGAGATTGAACCCTTCGGCGGGGCCGCCACCTGTATCGGCGGCTGCATCCGAGACCCCTTATCCGGTCGGGCCTACGTCCACCAAGCCATGCGGGTGACCGGGGCAGGCGACCCACGGGTACCCCTAGACCAGACTATCCCCGGCAAACTGCCCCAACGGAAGCTGACCACCACGGCGGCGGCGGGGTATAGTTCTTACGGCAATCAGATTGGCCTTGCCACAGGTTTGGTGCATGAACTCTACCACCCCGGCTATGTGGCCAAGCGGATGGAGGTCGGGGCCGTGGTGGGGGCCGTCCCCGCAGAGAATGTGGTGCGGGAGCGGCCGGAACCCGGTGACCGGGTTATCTTGGTCGGCGGCCGCACCGGGCGGGACGGATGCGGCGGGGCCACCGGCTCGTCAAAAAGTCACGATACCTCCAGCCTCTCCGAATGCGCCGCCGAGGTACAAAAGGGCAACGCCCCGGAAGAGCGGAAGATTCAGCGGCTGTTCCGCAAACCGGAAGTGGCCCGGTTGATTCGCCGCTGTAACGACTTCGGCGCAGGCGGCGTGTCTGTCGCCATTGGCGAGCTTGCCGACGGACTAGATATTGATTTAGGCCAGGTCCGCAAAAAATACGAGGGCTTAGACGGCACCGAGATTGCCATCTCTGAGAGTCAAGAGCGGATGGCAGTGGTTGTCCGTGCTCATGATGTAGACACCTTCATCGCCGCCGCCGAAACGGAGAATCTGGAAGCTTACGAGGTCGCCACCGTCACCGAATCCCCTCGGATGGTCATGCGGCTGGACGGTCGGGTGATCGTGGATTTGTCCCGTAAATTCCTCTCCTCTAACGGTTCGGAAAAGCATATGACCGTAGCAGTGCCAGAATATCTGCCCCAAGCCAAGGCACAGGCGACAGGCACTGTGACAGAACGGCTTTGTGACTTGGTACAAAACCTACAATTCTGCTCTCAACGGGGCTTGGGCGAGCGGTTTGACAGCTCTGTCGGGGCCGGCACTGTCCTCGCACCCTTTGGCGGGAAAACGAGACGGAGCCCGGCCCAAGCCATGGCGGCCCTGCTCCCCACTTGGGGCAAAGAAACCTCCACCGCCTCGGTCATGGCCTTCGGTTGTGATCCCTACACCCTAGAGCAAAACCCCTTCGCCGGGGCCAGAGATGCGGTGGTGGAATCTGCCGCCAAGCTGGTGGCATCCGGCTGTGACCCGGCAGAAGTTTATCTCACCTTGCAAGAATATTTCCCCCGCTTGGGCCGTGACCCTGCACGTTGGGGCCTTCCTTTTGCGGCCTTGTTAGGCGCACTGGAAGCCCAGTTGGGCTTAGACCTCGCCGCCATCGGCGGGAAAGATAGCATGTCCGGCAGTTTCATGGATTTAGATGTACCCCCTACCCTCATCTCCTTCGCTGTGGCCCCCTGTGAGGCACCTTTGGTGGTATCGCCGGAGTTTAAGGGAACAGACAACCATGTCTATTACTTCCCGCCCGGTACAGATTACACAGAGCAAAAAACCACATGGCAGGCCATCCACAATCTGATGGCGCAAGGCAAAGTCCAAAGTGCCAGAGCCATCACCACAGGCGGCATGGCAGAAGCCCTCTTCAAACTGGCTGTGGGCAATGATATCGGCTTTGTAGCAGAGCCGTCTCTCACAATAGACACCCTCTTCTCCTCTGCCCCCGGCGGCATTGTGGTGGAGACCGCCAGTGCATTGGGAACCGGAATACTCATCGGCAAGACCACAGAGAATCCCACCCTCACCCTCTGCGGCGAGACTGTTTCTTTGGCGGAATTAGTGACCCTTTGGGAAGGCGTGTTAGAGGATATCTTCCCCCGCCGGGCGGGTACCACGGAACCTGTGGCCCCAATCTCCAACTCCACCCGCAGTACCCTTGCCCCGGCTATTAAGAAAGCCCTGCCGCAGGCCGTCATCCCCGCCTTCCCCGGCACCAACTGCGAAGAGGACACGGCCCGTGCTGTACGCCTCGCCGGAGGACAGGCAAAAATCGTGGTGGTAAAAAACCTCACCGGCGACCTGTTGGCCCACTCTATGGAAGAAGTGGCGGCGGCCATCAACGAGAGTCAAATGCTCATCCTCCCCGGCGGTTTCTCCGGCGGGGACGAGCCGGAGGGCAGTGCCAAATTCATCACCGCCTTCTTCCGCAACCCTGCGCTGACAGAGGCCGTCCATAGGCTACTGCAAAATCGGGACGGGTTGATTCTCGGTATCTGTAACGGATTCCAAGCTTTAATCAAACTGGGCCTCGTCCCCTACGGCGAAATTCGGCCCGCCACGGAACATGACCCCACCCTGACCTTTAACCTCATTGGCCGCCACCAAGCCGGGTATGTCACCACACGGGTGGCCTCGGTGAACTCACCTTGGATGAATCAGATGCAGGTGGGAGACCTCCACACCATCCCGATTTCCCACGGTGAAGGGCGGTTCGTTGCCCCGCCGGAAGTCTTAGCGCGACTGGCCGATTCCGGGCAGATTGCCACCCAGTACTGTAACGACATGGGTCAGCCCACCATGGACATTGACTATAATCCCAACGGTTCTATGCTTGCGGTAGAGGGGCTTCTCTCTCCCGATGGTCGTGTGCTGGGTAAAATGGGCCACACAGAGCGCCGGGGGCCTTATGTGGGGAAAAATATCCCCGGCAACCTGCACCAGCCTATTTTTGAAAGCGGCGTTGGGTATTTTAAGTAATCATTGACAAGACCATCCGCTATTCCGTTTACCCTGAAGGGGCGAGGGGCGCAGAAACATGCCAGAAACCCTCCAAAAACCCATTGACAACAACAACATTATATGGTATCCTATCAGGGCCGCTTTGAATGGGCTATACACATAGTAAGCGGGGCCATGCGCCCCCGCCCGGGAGAGCGAGATTAGTAAAGCAGGTGTAACACATGCACGCAGTCATTGAAACCGGCGGTAAGCAGTACCGTGTGGCCGAAGGGGACATCCTCTTCATCGAAAAGCTAGACGCAGAAGCCGCCTCTAATGTCACCTTCGACAAAGTTCTGGCCGTCATTGACGGAGACAACATGAACTTCGGCACACCCACAATCAAGGGCGCCACGGTAGTCGCAGAGGTTGTCAAACACGGTAAGCAAAAGAAGATTATCGTCTACAAAATGAAGCCGAAAAAGAACTATCGCAGAAAGCAGGGCCATCGTCAGCCCTATACGCAAGTGAAGATCAGCAAAATCACAGTCTAGGGAGGATAAACAACATGGCACATAAAAAAGGTGTAGGTAGTACCAAAAACGGCCGGGATTCAGAGTCCAAACGACTGGGCCCAAAACGGGCCGATGGTCAAATGGTGTTAGCCGGCAACATTCTAGTCCGTCAACGGGGTACGAAAATCCATCCGGGTCTCAACGTGGGCCGTGGTAAGGATGACACCCTGTTTGCGCTCAAAACCGGTCGTGTCCGGTTCGAGCGTTGGGGCAAAGACCGCAAGCGGGTTTCCATCTACGAGGAAGCAGTCGCACAGTAATTGCAAAATCATGTATGGGGCTGGCGTGTTTGCGCCGGCCCCATTTCTATCACACAGGCACAGCAAAAAAGAATATTACCTTGTTATGATTCCCCGCCTACGGCGGGGAATCATAACAAAAACTATTTCTGAGGTACTAAATTATGTTTGTTGATAAAGCGACTATAAAAGTCAAAGCCGGGAACGGTGGTCACGGTGCCATTGCGTTCCATCGGGAGAAATACGTCCCCAACGGCGGCCCCTCCGGCGGTGACGGGGGCAAAGGCGGCAACGTCATCTTACAGGTGGACGAACACATGTCTACCCTGATGGACTTCCGCTATAAACGAAAATACGCCGCCCAACCCGGTGCCGACGGCGGCGGCAGACGGTGTAGCGGGAAAGACGGTGCCGACCTGATTATCCGTGTCCCACGGGGCACCCTTATCCGGGACGAGGCCACCGGAGCGGTAATGAAAGACATGAGTTCTGGCGAATCCTTTGTTGTCGCCAAGGGTGGTCGGGGCGGCTGGGGCAACCAGCACTTTGCCACCCCCACCCGGCAAGCGCCCCGCTTCGCCAAAACCGGCAACCCCGGCGAAGAGCGGTCAGTTGTGTTAGAGTTAAAGCTCTTAGCCGATGTGGGCTTGGTGGGCTTTCCCAACGTGGGGAAATCCACCATGCTGTCCGTCATGAGCCGGGCTAGACCAAAAATTGCGAACTATCACTTCACCACCCTGTTCCCCAATCTGGGCGTGGTGTTCGCCAGAGACGAGGTGTCTTTCGTCCTCGCCGATATCCCCGGCCTCATCGAAGGGGCCGCCGAGGGTGCGGGATTAGGGCATGATTTCCTGCGCCATGTAGACCGTTGCCGCCTGATTGTCCATGTGGTAGACGTGTCCGGCAGTGAGGGCCGTAACCCCTTAGAGGATTTTGAGGCCATTAACGCAGAACTTGCCGCTTACAGCCCAGAGCTTGCCTCCCGCCCGCAAATCGTGGTGGCAAACAAGTTGGACATTGTGCAAGACAGTGCCCAGCTAGACACCTTCCGAGCGGAGATGGAGGCACGGGGCCTCCCCTTCCTCTCTCTCTCTGCGGCCACCCATCAGGGGATCGGGGATTTGATTAGCCTGATTGCGGAGAAACTACAGGGTCTGCCGCCCATTAGCATCTACGAGCCGGAGTTTGTCCCTGTGGAAGAAAAACCCGCCTCCCCCAACGACCTCACCATCCGCAATGTGGACGGCGACGCTTGGCTGGTGGAAGGCCCATGGCTGGATCAGCTACTGGCACGGGTCAATCTGTCTGATTATGAGTCTCGGATGTACTTTGAGAAAAACCTAGAGCAAGCCGGTGTCTACGCCCGCTTAGAGGAACTGGGCATCGCCGAGGGCGACACAGTCTGTATGGCGGAGTTGGAGTTTGAGTACCATAAATAATGCTGTTGGGGCTTTGGGTATGGTAGAATTGTTTTGTTTTCGCAGCGGGTAGTGAGCCGAAGTTATATTAGGGGGTGTAAGCGTTGTTTGGAAAAAAGAACGAGAAGCGATTTGAACACATACATAAAGAAGGCCGTGAGACAAATATAGGATTACATGTTTTTCGAGATACACAAACAGGTGTGCATTATGTGGTTGCCTGTATTGGTGCGGGCGGAGGAATAACACCTTTACTTGATAAAGATGGAAAGCCCGTAATAGGGCATTATTCATTATAAGCATTTCCCCCAGCCAGCCTTGCACTTTCCCACATCTTGCGGTATACTATTCCCACTATTCTAACCTCTAAAAGGAGGGTCGCCTTATGGAGCGGCTGCGGTTACACACTTTATTTTCTGATTATGCCCAATACGACGGACAAGCGGTTACTGTCTGCGGTTGGATGCGGTCTGTGCGGGATATGAGCCAGATTGGATTTTTGCAACTCAATGACGGCAGTGCATTTTCTGACCTACAGGTGGTATTTGATAAGGACAAGCTGTCTAATTACGACGAGGTTGTGGGCCAAAATGTAGGGGCTGCGCTTTGTATTACAGGGAACGTGCTCCTCACCCCGGAGCGAGACCAGCCCTTTGAGCTGCAAGCTACGAAAATCACCGTAGAGGGCACCTCCGCCCCGGATTATCCGCTACAAAAAAAGCGGCACAGTGTGGAGTTTTTACGTACGGTGGCCCATCTGCGTCCCCGCACCAATCTGTTCCGTGCGGTGTTCCGGGTGCGGAGCGTGGCGGCGCAAATGGTTCACCAGTTTTTCCAAGAGAAGCAGTTCGTCTACGTCCACACCCCCATCATCACAGGCTCGGACTGTGAGGGGGCCGGCGAGATGTTCCGCATCACCACCATGGACCCCAAAAATCCGCCCCTAGATGACAAGGGGAACGTGGATTACAGCCAAGATTTCTTCGGGAAAGAGACCAATCTCACCGTGTCCGGCCAGTTAAACGTGGAAGGGTACGCCTTGGCCTTCGGCGATGTGTACACCTTCGGCCCCACCTTCCGGGCGGAGAACTCTAACACCGTCCGTCATGCGGCGGAGTTTTGGATGATTGAGCCGGAAATCGCCTTCGCCGGGCTGAACGAGGACATGCAACTGGCGGAAGAGCTGATGAAATATGTGATTCAAGCGGTTCTTGAGCGTTGCCCAGAAGAGATGGCGTTTTTTGACCAATTTGTGCAAAAGGGACTTTTAGAGCGTCTCAACCATATCGTCAGTTCCGACTTCGCCCGGATGACTTACACCGAGGCCATTGAGGTGCTCAAGCAAGCCGGGGATCGGTTCACCTTTCCCGTGGAGTGGGGCTTGGATTTACAGACGGAACACGAGCGGTATTTGACAGAAGAGCACATTGGCCGACCTGTGTTCGTGACGGATTACCCCAAGGACATCAAGGCGTTTTACATGCGCTTGAATGACGACGGTAAGACCGTGGCCGCTATGGATTTGTTGGTGCCGGAAGTGGGCGAGATCATCGGCGGTAGCCAGCGGGAAGAGCGGTTGGACAAACTGGAGCAGCGCATCATTGAGATGGGACTAAATCCAGAGGATTATTGGTGGTATCTTGACCTTCGCCGGTTCGGTGGTGTGAAACACGCTGGGTTTGGGCTTGGGTTTGAGCGGTTGGTGATGTATTTGACCGGGGTGAGTAATATTCGAGATGTGCTACCCTTTGCACGGACAGTGGGGACTGCTGAGTTTTAGGGGTTGTTGGGGCTTCGCCGTGGGCGGGGCCCCTTTTTTGTTATGGTTCGGCTGTCGCCGATTTTGGCTTGGCGGAGGCTGCCGGTGGAATGTGCTATTGAAATGCGTTCTTGCATGGATAACATAAGGTCAAGAGAGTAGGGTCTGGGTGAAGGAACGGAGTAAGATTGCATTTCTGCATGTTTGACACACACATTGGCAAATGGTACAATTTATTCAAACAGCATCGGTAAGTAAGGAGGCGTATCATGACTGCAACGGATATTTTAGCTATTATCAAAGACCCCGGCCTCACCTATCACCAGCGTATGCTTGCCTTGGCAAAGGCGGCGGAAAACGTGCCGCCGGTGATTGGGCTGAGTGATGAGGCGGAGGCGTTTGCGGCAAAGGGGATTATATTTGACATGGGTGAAGGGCACGCCCCCTACCGTCCGCGCTATATTTTGCCCGATTTTGAGCGGTTCCTCAAACAAGGCAGTGAATTTTTAATGCTGGCCCCCGCCCGTGATATCCGGGAGGCGGTGGACAATCTGCTCATCTTATACCATCACACCCCTTCAGTCACCGGAGAGACGGTGTTTATCGGCCACCTAGACCGCTTGCTCGAACCCTTTATCACAGACGAGGTCGAAGCCCGCCGGGCGATTCGCACGTTGCTGACACACATAGACCGTACCGTCAGTGATTCGTTTTGCCACTGTAACATCGGCCCCCATGACACAAAGGCCGGTCGTATTATCTTGGAACTGTCAGCCGAAATGCAACGCCCTGTGCCGAATCTGTCCTTGCTTTATACCGACGAGACCCCGGACGAGTTTGCGTTGCTTGCCATTCAAACGGGACTCACTGTCTCCAAGCCCAGTTTCGCAAACCATCGGATGTATGCCGCTGATTGGGGCCAAAACTATGGCATCGTTAGTTGCTATAACGCCCTGCCTGTTGGCGGCGGACTTACACTGGGGCGTTTAAACCTCAAAGCGTTGGCGATGGAAGCCAGTAGTCCGCAGCAGTTTTTGGACGAACTTCTGCCAAACGCAATCGCCGCCCAGTGCGAGCAGATGGAAAAACGCTGTGCGTTTATTGTGGACGAGTGCGGGTTCTACGAACACTCGTTTCTTGTACAAGAAGGGCTGCTCTCTCCGGAAAATTTTGTGGGCATGTTTGGTATGCTCGGCCTTGCTGAGTGTGTCAATCTCTTGCTGAACCCGGAGAAACCGGAATACCGCTATGGTCACGGCGAAGCGGCGGCCTTGTTCGCCGAACAAATCTTGGGGGCCATGCACACACAGGTGGATGGGTTTGAGTCAAATTATTGTAAGTTTTACCTGCACGCACAAGTGGGCATCTCCAGCGATGTAGAGTTGTCCCCAGGTACACGCATCCCCATCGGGGAAGAGCCTGACTTGCCGCAACATTTGCGTTTTACTGCACGTACGCAAAAATGGTTCCCCAGCGGCACAGGAGATTTGTTCCCCTTTGATGAAACAGCCAAGCAGAATCCGCAAGCGGTATTAGACATTATCAAAGGCGCGTTCACCATGGATACCCGCTATTTTTCCTTCTATTCCGCCGACACGGACGTGATTCGTGTGACCGGATACTTGGTCAAGCGCTCTGACTTTGAAGCATGGAGGGCCGGACAAGCCGTCTTGGCTTCCAGCACCCCTCTTGGCGAGGGTGCGGCAGACAGCTTGGGTATCTTAGAACGCAAAGTGCGTACCGAGCAAGATGGCAGTTAAACACACGCCGCTCACGGCACCTGTGAATCGGATTATCCCTTTTAGTAGCGTGGACGGCCCCGGCAATCGGGCCGCCGTGTTCTTTCAGGGGTGCGGCTTCACTTGCAATTATTGTCATAACCCGGAGACTATCCGGCTTTGCATCCACTGCGGCGACTGTGTACCCGGTTGTCCCACCGGTGCGCTCCGCCTGCAAGCTGGCAAGGTCGTATGGGACAGGTCTGTTTGTATGGATTGCGATGCCTGTTTGACCGCTTGTCGGTATTGTTCCACCCCAAAGGTGCGGTATATGACAGCGAGGGCTTTGATGGACGAGTTGGCGGATGCTCTGCCTTTTGTCACGGGCCTCACCGCTTCCGGTGGAGAGTGTACCATATATGACGCTTTCTTGTGTGAATTGTTTGCCTTGGTGAAACAAGCGGGGAAACATACCCTTGTCGATACCAACGGCCAGCGATTATTTTCCGATATGCCTGCACTATTAGCCGCCATGGATGCCGCCTCCTTAGACGTGAAGACCACTGACCCGGCAGAACATTTGGCGTTGACCGGCACACCGGTGGACAATGTACTCCAGAACTTGGATCTACTGGCTACCACCGGAAAATTGTTTGAAGTCCGCACCGTCATCGTGCCGGAACGATTATCCAACCGCCGTACCGTAACCGATGTGGCCCGGCGGCTTGCACAGTACCCCCATGTGCGATACAAGCTGATCCGCTTTCGCCCCCACGGCGTGAAAGGCGCATGGGCCGAGATGAAAACGCCAGATGATGTGTTTATGCAAGACTTGGTTGCGCTGGCGAAGGGCGAGGGCATGAATGTTGTCGAGGTTGTGTAAATTTTTACAGAAGAGCGTACGGGAAATTTGAAAGGAGAGCACGAAATGAGACGATACTTATCTACCTTATTGGCCATTCTACTTTTCTTGGGAGCGGTGCTCCCGGCAGCAACTGCAGCGGAATTTACTACCGAACCGCTGATTGCAGCGGGAGGGTCTCATACTGTAGCACTCCGAAGTGATGGTACAGTCTGGGCTTGGGGTGCAAATCATCAAGGTCAACTCGGCAACAGTATAGAATCGTTTCAGTCTCATTGCACACCCGTACAGGTACAAAACATTTCTAATGTAATAGACATTTCAGCGGGAGTACAGCATACCGTAGCGCTC
The DNA here is from genome assembly GCA_009779845.1 of Oscillospiraceae bacterium. Lineage (GTDB taxonomy): Bacteria > Bacillota > Clostridia > Oscillospirales > Oscillospiraceae > WRAB01. Next base: position 13,656 of record WRBE01000037.1, on the reverse strand, counting down.
CGAAATGATGGCACGGTCTGGGCTTGGGGCTTGAATTTTTATGAACAGCTCGGCGGTTACTCCTCCGAACCCAGACAAATACAAAGCCTTTCCAACATTACAAACATTGCTGCAGGCAGATTGCATAATGTAGTGCTTCGAAATGACGGCACTGTCTGGGCTTGGGGGGTTAATCGTTATGGTCAACTCGGCGATGGCACCAGTGGCAGTTCTTGGTCTGATGAATTAGAGGACTGGGTTGCGAATGATCGGCCTCTCCCTGTACAGGTTCTAGGCCCCGGCGGCGTAGGGCATTTGAGTTTGTCTGAAGACACGCTTGCCGTGTTCCCTTTTAGTGATGTGCCTCGAACCCACTGGGCACGCGGTGCTGTTACGTTTTCCTATGAGCATAGCCTCATGCAAGGCACAGGTGGCTCATCGTTTGCACCCGACACAACCCTCTCTCGCGCAATGGTGGTGACAATTCTCCACCGTTTGGCGGGCGAACCGCCTGCAACGAGTTACCCCGCATCTACATTCAGCGATGTGCCGCCCGGACAATGGTTTAGTGACGCCATCGCTTGGGCTTCTCACCATGAGATTGTTTTCGGGACAGGCGACGGACACTTTGCCCCACACGCTGACGTAACACGAGAGCAGTTTGCCACAATGTTACACCGCTACGCTATGGTTACGGGCTTTTCTGTGGCAGTTTCAGAGGGCTTCAACCTCACAATATCTCCAGATTACAGCCAAATCAGCACATGGGCCAATGAGCCGATGCGCTGGGCCGGATACAACCGTTTGGTTACAGGGACAGACACCCAAGGAACATTGAATCCGAATGGGAACGCAACAAGAGCCCAATGCGCCACAATTTTGCAGAGGTTTGTTGGGGTAATGGAATAGGGTCTGCCCCTACAGGTAACAACACCGTGTGCCGCTCTCTTTGAATTAGAGGAGTAGACTTTGTGCCACCAGTGTGGTATAATCCACGGCAGAGTTCTTTCCGTGTGCCCCGACACTTCACTCGGGGTGCACGAGGAAGTTTTTGTTTGCAATAGCCATTACCCATATAAGGTTTTTGCATAAAATAATTTGGCGTTTGCCATAATGAAGAAGGAAATCAAAAAGATGAAAAAACTACTTGCAATACTGCTTGCTCTGGCTCTCATCGCTGGTTTTGCGGCCTGTGGGAACGACGAGCCGGCCCCAACACCGGAGCCGGAACAAACCGAAGCCCCTGCACCTGAACCGACACCGGAGCCGGAGCCGACACCGGAACCGGAACCAGAGCCGGAAGAACCGGAAGAGGCCCCCAACACCGGGAATGAAGCGTTATTTGAAGGTTCCGACTGGTTCATGGAAATTGCAGACGGATGGGAACCCATGGAAATCGCAGGCTTTACTATTCTCACTGCACCCGGCGGGGATGGCTCTAACATCAATGTTGTGACGGAAAGTATGCAGGGCATGGACTTAGACGACTATGTGGATGCCTCCATTGAGACACTTGAGACCCTCTTTGAAGATTTTGAGCTTTTGATGGATGAGTATATGGAAATCAACAGGAAAGATGCGGTCGTGCTCGTGTATACCTCTGCCCTGATGGGTGTAGTGACCACATATCAATTTATAATAGAGTCCGATGGGACGGCGTTTATTATCACCTACTCAAGAATGGGTGAAACTGACTATTCATACGATGTCATGGATATGCTGGATACGTTCACGGTTAGATAATAAGATATTACCATACGCATGAGATAATAAATCCCACAAGGCACTTACAAGCCTTGTGGGATTTTGTATACCCTCTTATGACAAAACAAGCCCTACCGATTCCCCTTATCATACGGCTGTCCTGCCGCTCTTGGGGCGGCGTTTTTGGTGGTTTTGTTGGACGTGATGCCCAGTACCACTAGGGTCACGACATAAGGTGCCATTTGGTAAAACTGCATGGGAATCGGCAAATCCCGCAAGAATGCGATGCCTGAGAACCCGGCGGCAAACGCTTGCAAAATGCCGAAGAACACTGCGGCAAACAAAATCCGCCCGGGCCGCCATGCGCCGAAGATGACCACAGCAAGCGCCAAGAAGCCGTAACCGGAAACCGATGCGCTAAAAGCCACCGAGTTGGGCACCATGAAAATGACCCCGCCCATCCCGGCCAGTGCGCCGGAAATGAGAACGCCGGCATAGCGAATCTTAGACACGTTGACACCCACAGAGTCCGCCGCTTGCGGATGCTCGCCGCAGGCACGAAGCCGCAGGCCGAACTTGGTTTTGTACAGGACAAAGGCCGAAATACCCAGAATCATAAAGCCCAGATAAGTGGTGACAAACGTATTCTGGAAGAACAGCGGCCCAATGACCGGGATATTCCCCAACAGAGGCACATAGGGCACACGGAATGTGTTGTTGAAGTTGATTTGCTGTGTCTCCGTGAGAATCCGGGCCACATAAATAGAGAACGCAGGGGCGAACATGTTAATCGCCACACCGCTGATAATTTGGCTGGCGTTGAGCGTAATAGATGCGTATGCGTGAAACAAAGCGACCACAACGCCGGTCAATGCCGCAATGACCAAGGCAACCAGCAACAGCATGTGCCCATCAAAGCCGTACAGGAACGGGATATACCCATTCTGGACACGGTTGATGAAGAAGATACCCGTAAACGCACCGAGTAGCATCTTCCCCTCCAGCGCAATGTTGACGATGCCGGAACGTTCAGAGAACATGCCGCCCAAGGCGACAATCAAAAGCGGGATGGAGAAGAAAAAGCTTTGCTGCACTACAAAATATACGGTACTCATGCGCCAGCACCTCCTTCGTCTTCTTCCTTTCTGTTCGGCTCACCCGCATCAGGCGGCGGACCGGTGTGGGTGCCGCCCTCGTTGGGCAGTGTTTTTTTCTTCATACGGTGTGCTAAGAATAGTTTAATCAACAACACAAAGGCACAGAAGTAGATGATGACGGCGATGACCATCTCGATAATTTCCGGCACAAACCCGAACAGTTGCATTTGAAAACCGCCCATGTGCAGATACGCAATTAACATACCGCCGAAGATAATGCCGATGGGGTTATTTAACCCCAACAGTGCCACCGAAATGCCGGTGAACCCTTCCGTTGCCAGCACATTTGCCACCTGCATCTCTACCCCCGCACCAGAGAGGAAATGCAAGCCGCCACCCAGCCCCGCCAAGGCACCTGAGATCATCATAGAGGATACAATGTTGCGTTTTTCGCTGATACCGGCATACTTCGCCGCATCTTTGTTAAACCCGCAAGCCTTGAGTTCGTACCCGAATTTGGTTTTCTCCAAAATAATGTACACGAGAATTGCCGCTAGAATTGCGACAATGATACCTGAGTTCACACTAGACGGTCGGGAAGCGCCGCCTTGGAATAACTCCCCCAGCCCCCAGCCCGGCATGTTCGAGTCAAGGGGTACCGTGCGGGTTGCGTTCCGCATGGGGTCGAAGATGGTTTGCATGATGATAAAATTGACTAAGAAGATGCCCACCCAGTTTGTCATGATGCACGAGATAACCTCATGCACATTCCGAAACGCCTTCAACAGCCCCGGAATCGCACCCCAAAGCGCACCCGCCGCCATCGCACCCAACAGGGAAAGCGGAATCCGAATCGGAGGTGGCAAAAACGTCAGCTCCAGCCCCATCCAAATGGCTACAAACGCACCGAAGGTGTATTGCCCCGATGCACCGATGTTAAACAGCCCTGTTTTGTAGGCAAACCCCACAGACAGGCCCGTTAAAATGAGCGGCGTTGCAAAATACAGCACCTGCCCCACATTCCGAATCTCTTGAAAGCCAAAGGTCAAGATATGCCGAAAGGCCGGGAACGCCTGCGGAGCATCTGTAATCAGCAGCACAACTAGACCGACCAAAAGGCCCGCAAGGACTGCAATCAGCGACGATAGCACACTCAGCCCGCTGTCTCCGCTTGCTTTTAATCTGGCAATTACCTGTTTCATACGTTCCCCTCCCGCTTTGCACCGGACATGTATAGGCCCAGCTCTTGGTATGTGACGTGTTTCGGGTCGGCATTTGCCACAATTTCGCCCTCATACATGACCAAGATTCGGTCAGAGACGTTCATGACCTCTTCTAATTCCAGTGAGATGAGCAGAACCGCCTTCCCCTCGTCCCGTTGTTTTAAAAGTTGTTGGTGGATGTACTCAATGGCACCCACATCTAAGCCCCGTGTGGGCTGGACGGCAATTAGTAGGTGGGGGTCACGGTCAATCTCCCGGGCGATGATGATTTTTTGCTGGTTCCCGCCGGACATGGAGCGGGCGATGGTCTCTGCCCCGCGCCCTGCCCGAATGTCAAACTGCCGGATTAATCCTTCGGCGTAGTCACGAATTGCGCCCTGTTTCAGAAACCCGCCCGTTTGGAAACGGGGCGTGTAGTATGTCTGCAAAATCTCATTATAGCCCAAGGTATAGTCCAGCACCAAGCCGTGTTTGTGCCGGTCTTCCGGGATATGCGCCATGCCCAATTCGCCCCGCCCACGAATCTTGGTTTTGGTGATGTCTTGTCCCATCAGAGAAATCTGCCCGCCGTCAATTCCGGCAAGCCCAGTGAGGGCGTAGACCAAATCTGTCTGTCCGTTGCCCTCAATCCCTGCCACGCAGACGATTTCACCGGCGTTTACGTGAAATGACACATCGGTCAGCTTGTTCTTGTGTCCCGGCTCGCCTTTCATTGTCAGGCTTTGGACACGCAGAATCTCCGTACCCACATTTGCTTCTTTTTTATCCAAGCGCAACATTACCTTGCGGCCGACCATCATTTCAGAGAGTTCTTCTTTTGACACATCCGCTACGTCAACCGTACCGACCATTTTGCCTTTGCGAAGCACTGAACAGCGGTCAGCCACCTGCATAATCTCATCCAGCTTATGGGTAATAAACAGAATAGACCGCCCCTCGTCAGCCAGCCCTTTCATGGTCTGCATGAGAGATTCAATCTCTTGCGGGGTAAGTACCGCCGTGGGCTCGTCAAAGATAAGAATCTCATTTTCCCGGTACAGCATCTTTAAAATTTCAACCCGTTGCTGCATCCCGACGGTGATATCTTGCACTTCTTTATCAATGTCAATCTCTAGGCCGTATTGTTTGGACAACTCCTGCACTTTCTTGCGCGCTTCTTTCATTTGCAGCACGCTACGCTTGGTCGTCTCTACGCCTAGGACGATGTTTTCTAGCACCGTAAAATTGTGTACCAGCTTAAAGTGCTGATGAACCATGCCAATCCCCAGCTTGGTCGCATCGTTGGGGCCGGTGACATGCACCTCTGTATCGTTTTTATATATCTTGCCGTGCTCCGGCTTATATAGCCCGAACAAAATGCTCATCAATGTGGACTTCCCGGCGCCGTTTTCGCCGAGCAGTGCATGGATTTCTCCTTTTTTCAGTTGCAATGTAACGTTGTCGTTTGCAATCACGCCCGGAAATTCTTTGGTGATTTCACGCATTTCGATGATGTATGACATAAGCAGCTCTCCCCCTCGGCTTATAAAAATGCCCTTCCGTCACGAAAACCATTTCATGTCAGAAGGGCATTTCGTTTACCCAATTCTAGTTATACTCTTGTGTTTAGCCGATCCAAGTGACATCTACAATAGACAGGTTAGTCAGAATGTCTAACGGGTTCGGGCTGCTAAAGTCAGTGGAAACCGGAATCTCACCACCTGCCAATTGCCCGAAAATCGCGTCATAGTCCGCCTGTGAGAAGGTTTGGAAGCGGGAGAAATCTTGCGGCAGACCGACACCATCGTTGGTGCCGTCCATCATGAAGATTTGGCCACCGGGGAACTCACCTGCAAAGAATAGCTCTAGCATGTCCGCAACAGAGTTCCGCAATTCTTTGAGTGCAGAGGTAATGATACGCTCAGAGTGGCTGGATTGATCCACATCAACACCGATGACGAGACCGCTGTCAGAAGCGTCCGCCGCAGCAAAGACCGATAGTCCGGCACCACCGGCGGCGGTGAAGATGACTTCCACGCCATCTGCATACCAAGAGGCGGCCAGCGTTTGCACTTCCGGTGACGGCGCAAAGGAACCGGCATAGGTGTAGCGAATATTCACGTCACCTGCGCCTAGGCCCAGTTCAGCCGCTGCAAACTCTGCACCTTCCACAAAGCCGGTGCCAAAGCGGATGACAGAAGGAACGGGAATCCCGCCGATAAAGCCTAGTTCTCTGTGGCCATCCATCACAGCCGCATACCCGGCCAAGAAACCGGATTGCTCTTCCGCAAACAAAACCGCTACGGTGTTTTCTGCAATGTAGCTGTCACCCTCCGGCGGGGTCGGAATGGCATCGAGCAGGATGATGTGAACGTCAGAGTACATTTCTTGTGCGATATAGATAGCCGGCTCGAACAGGAAGCCCGGAGTGACGAGAACTTGCACACCGGCATCAATTGCGAGAGAAATGGAGTTGAGGTTATCTTCCGTGGAACCACGAGAAGCAGGACGGAAGTAGTCGTAAGGAATGTCGTTGGCGCGGGCAAACTGCAACACACCTTCCCAAGCTCCTTGGTTGTAGGATTCGTCATCAATATCGCCGTAGTCGGTGATGAGTACGATTGGGATCTCGCCGTCTTCCCAGCTAATGACACCGAATGAGTTCGTGCCTCCTCCTGCGGGTTCATTGTTGCCGCCGCAAGCGACAAATACACCGGCAACCAGCAGAACAGCTAAGAGCAATGCAAACAATTTTTTCATGTCTTTTTCCTCTTTCCTCATTATCTTTTGTTCCATCTCCAAAACATGGACATGGTCTTGCGGATAGTCTAACAGACTTTGAAACAAAAGTAAATAGATATAGGCAAACGCACTTGAAAACAATTCACCTTTTTGGTCAATTTTCCGTTTCGCTAGGTTGTCGTCCTTGCTGGGTAGGGCATTAATATATGCAGTGTTGCAAATTTAACAACCTTGTAACATGCTACCCCCTGTAAAATCCATAGAAAGTAAAAGTATTGCAATTCATAAGTGGCCTATGTTACAATAATACCATAGAAATTTTATGCCTTGGAGGCGTTGATAAAATAGTAAATTTTGCTAAGTGGTAGTCTTGCTGTTTTGTCATTTCTTGAAACTGAACATGTAATGAGCAGTCATCCCCCGCGCAAGGGGGATGTCCGGTTGTTTCATTCCCGGGCAGGGGCGATGAAGGATGGTGATGCAAACAAAGTGTGTATGGCATGGATAACTGACCGTGTAAGATTTTGAGGCGGGTTGTTCACCGTGTTAAAAATTGCTTATTGCAAAGAATCCGCCGGAGAGACATTTGGGACAAGCTTGCAGATGCACAAATTAAAGGAGGAAGTAAGTTCATGAAGCAAAGATTTCATTTCTTCAAGCGAGCGATGACGCTCGTTATAGCCCTCGCGATGTTACTGACGACTTTTCCAGCAATGGCTTTCGCCAACGAAGTGCCCACCGCCTTGGAAGAGGCAACCCCGGCGAATGAAGTGCCGGTCGCTGTGGAAGAGGCCAATCCGGCGGACGATCCGACTCTTGAGCTTTGGCTCAGGATGGATGAAACCAGCGGGACGAACGTACACGACTCGTCTGGAAACAACCGCCACGCTACCCTTGCGGGGAACGCGGGTACCGGCGATTGGATTATGGACGGAGACGGCCTAGACCTTTGGGGCACTGCGTCCGGCGCCGGTACAAGACACGTTGTGCTGCCCAGAATATTTGAGGATATTCCAGGCGATTTCACGATAACGACAGAGGTTTATTTCCGTTCTGGGGGCGCTTGGTCACGCATATTCGACTTCGGGCCGAGCAGCACCGGGAACATTATGTTCATGACGGCGAATACGCTGCAAGTCAACATGAGCAACGCTAATGCGTTGATACCGCCGGGCGCTGTAAATAACACAAACAACGCCAACCGGTGGCGGTCTGTAACGGTGACACACATCGCTGGCGACCCTGGCCCTACCGGGACACCCGGCACCACCATTATCTATATTAATGGCGTGGAAGTTGCCAGAGGCACACAAAACGCCCCTGTTGACAGAGCACCTGCGGCAGGTCAATTCTTTATCGGACGTGCCAACTGGGCACCAGACCCCGCTGCCAATATGCAGGTTCGCGACTTCCGCGTTTACAGCAGAGCGTTGCCAGCCACGGAAATCGCCGAGATGTATATGGATTTCCTCGTTGAAGATGTAGACATTTTTGCATTCTTTGATGGCGACACCCTTCCCGACAATATTGCGAATCTTCCCGTAACATGGACAGCCGATGCTGGCATTATAGGCGCAGACGGCAGGCTGATTGGCGGGACGGATATTCGGCGCGTTACGGTCACTGCAGATTTCGGCGGCGTTGTCAGGGATTTCCCCATCGTCATCCTCCCTGTGGATTATTGGGATAATCCGGACGGTGCCGTTGTTTTGCCGAAGTCCACCGGCAACAATCCGATTACTTGGCCCGAATTCACCGCCGACCCGGCACCGGTTGTAATTGATGACACCGTCTGGCTGATCGGTGGGCGCGATATGGGGGGCACGTCTTACAATATCCCCCACTATGTGGCGTATTCTTCCAAGGACCTGATTAACTGGACGTATCATGGCGTAGTCCTGTCTGCGTCAGATGTTTCGTGGCTTTCCAACGACTCCGCTTGGGCGGCCCATATGGTTCCCTATACCGGCACAGATGGAATACGGCGGTACTACCTGTACACCTGCGGCTGGGGAACCGGTGCTGGTTTCAGCGGCTCTACCCACCTCGGTGTTGCCGTGGCGGATCACCCGGCGGGGCCTTATGTGGACATCGGCCAACCGCTGATGCACAGCTCTGTCACCCAAACCCCGCCCGGTATTCCCAATGACCACGGTTGGGCAGATATCGACCCAATGGTATTTATTACCGAGATAGACGGGGAAGAACGCCGTTTTATCACATGGGGCAACGAAAGATTCCGCATTGCCGAGCTGAACGAAGATATGATCAGCCTAAAAGACCGCAACGGCGATGGCCAGATCACCAATGCGGACATCAGCGATATGTTGCAGGGCGACAGTTTCCGGAACGCTCCACCCATGCCGCCGGGAATGTTCCACTTCACGGAAGGGCCGTGGCTGCATGAACGCGACGGCATCTTCTACGTGTTTTACGCCGGAGGATGGTACGAGGACTTGTCCTATGCCAGAGCCTTGGATATCTACGGCCCGTGGTACCATTCCAGCCGGATCATGGAGCCGACGGCCACCTCTAACACCAACCATCCCGGCGTCATCGACTTTAACGGTCGTACATACCTGTTCTATCACAACGGGATGCAGCCCGGCGGCAACGGGCATGGCCGCAGTGTAAGCATTGTGGAGATCAAGTTTGATGACCTTGGCTTTATCTACCCGATGCATGAACTGTCCATCGGTGTTGGCGGCACTGCCTCCACATTAACCTTGGCAAACGATGACGCAATCGGCTACGATTGGTTTGAAAATCCAAGAGGAGGTCACCCTCTCTTTAGAGACATCCGTGTTGACGAAGGCGGCGAGCATGTAAGCGAAGCGGCGTTTCGGACAGAGTGGGAGATCGTGCAAGGCCGCGGAAGAGATGGTGACACGTTTGTAAGTCTTCAGGCGGTACATAAACCGGGGCTTCTCATCACCGCCACCTCTTCTGCCGACACGCAACTGACCCAAGACATATACGGCGCAAATTTTGCGATGGCACAGACGTTTAGAACCCTAGAAGGCGCAACGGAGCACGGCGTCAGGTTTGAGAGCTATCTGTTCCCGGGCATGTTCCTTACCAACGTGGACGGCGACCTTGTCTTAACTGATGGGTTAGACGCTGCGGCAAGCACATTCTATGTGGAAGAAGTGAATGTAGACCCGCACCGGCCCATGCCAGCCCACAACGGCGTCGTTGCATACCCCTTCGACTCTTTTGTGCCGGATACAAACCCGGCGGATGACCCGGATCTTGAAATTTGGCTCAGAATGGATGAAACTGCAGGAACCGTCGTGCATGACTCATCGGTTCACGGGCGCCACGCCGCCCTTGCGGGTAACGATGGTACCGGATACTGGAACCCGGAACATAACAGTCTTGATTTATGGGGCGTTGCCACAGGTGCCGCAGCCGCCAATCAAAGACATGTTGTGTTACCTAGGATTTTCCAGCATATCCCAGACGACTTCACCATCTCGACAGATGTCTACTTCCGGTCGGGTGCTACTTGGGCCCGCCTGTTCGACTTCGGACCAGGCAGTACCGGGAACCTTGTTTTCATGACGGCAAACACGTTGCAAACTAATATGAGCAACGCCAATGCATTGACACCGCCCGCTTCCTTTAATAATACAAATAACCCCAGCCAGTGGCGGACTGTAACGTTGACCCACACCGCTGGAGACCCTGGCCCTACTGGGGCACCCGGCACCACAGTCATATATATTGACGGGATTGAAGTTGCCAGGGGCCCGCAAAATGTTCCCATCAACAGGAATCCCGCAACGGGCGAATTCTTCATCGGCCGCGCCAATTGGCCCGATCCCACACCCAACATGATGGTTCGTGATTTCCGCATATACAGCAGAGCGTTAAGCGATGCGGATGTATTCCATCATTTCAGGGCACCGGGCACCACCGTGTGGGATTTATTTGATGTGCCAGCCAGAGTGCCGGGCGGTTTTGAACTGCCAACTGAGGTAGTCGGCCAACCGGTTATTTGGGTGTCCTCCGTCCCTGAAGCACTTGAGGACGGAAGGCTGATCGTTGCAGGCACTAATGAGCAAGAAATCGTCCTTACAGCAACGATTGGCGGACAAACAAGGACATTCCCCGTGACAGTCTTTTCGATTTGGCACGGCCTGAACCTGCCGCACAGACCATGGAACGGCTTTGAGCTTCCCGCCGCCCACGCCGGGCAACCGTTGACTTGGACGGCGCCCGAGGGTGTACTTGACGTAGACGGCAGGACGATTGTTATCACCCCGAGCAATGATGACAGAGAAGTCACCCTTACTGCGACAATCGACGGGTTGACAAGAGACTTCACCGTAACGCTTCCGAGCATATGGGACGATCTTCGGATGATGCGGTACAAGGCGGACGGTTGTGTGCTTCCGACCAGGCTGGCCGGTGTGCCGGTTACGTGGGAATCTTCCGACCCGACGGTGCTTGACGGCAATGTCATTGTCGGCCACGCAGACACACGGGAAGGTGTCATCCTGACCGCCACACGCGGCAATTTGACCAGAGAATACACGGTAACGGTATTGGGTGCTGACGTGTATCAGGCCATGCCGCCCGTCGGTTCTTCTGACCGGGGCGACGGCACATTTGCCAACCCGTTCTCCTTCTCTGACGTTCCCGACATGTCCATCATCCGGGTAGGGGACGCGTTCTGGATGGCGAGTACGACCATGCACATGATGCCGGGCGTACCGATCAAGAAGTCTTACGATTTGGTCAACTGGGAGATTGTCAGCTATTGCTACCTGATACTGGAAGACGTGGCCCAGCATAGACTGCATGGAAACAGCCATATTTATGGTATGGGCACTTGGGCGAGCAGTTTGCGCCATAGAAACGATACGTTCTATCTCACGGTGTTCTCAAACGTCCCCGGAAGAACCTACGTGTTCCAAAATACGGACCCAGAGAACCTGCCTTGGGAACGGCATGTGACGGACGCAGTGTTCCACGACATGAGCGTACTGTTTGACGATGACGGCAGAAACTGGATGGTTTGGGACGACAACCCGTTGCTTATCATCGAAATGAATGAAGATATGACCGGAGTACTGCCGGGCGCCACGCAGAATGTACTCATTCCAAATCTACACGCACCGGAACCGGCAACAGGCATTACCCCAACCACCGGGCTTGCGGAAGGCGCGCAATTAGAGAAAATCAACGGCCTGTACTACCTGTTCGCAATCACTTGGCCACCGGGACAACCACGCACCATTGTCGTACACCGGGCCGCAAACCTGGAAGGGCCATGGGAAGCCAGAGTTGTCGGCAGGGAAGCAATCTTGCACCCTGACATGGTAACAGGCGGCTCCGGCGGCATCGCTCAAGGTTCTATCGTGCAAGATACAGACGGCAATTGGTGGGGCTATGCGTTCCGTGACAGCAGTGCTGGCGGGCGTATGCCGTGGCTGATGCAAGTAACTTGGAGAGACGGCTGGCCCTACTTCGGCGTGGACGCATACGGCGAAGGTCACTGGGGCAATCTTTCCAGAGGCGGCGTAAAGCCCATGCAAGGATTCATGTCCAGAAGCCTTGTGACTTCCGACGAATTCTACAACAATGCACCCCGTGAGGCGCATTTGGATTCGGCGTTGCCGACAAACGTACCCAGACTCTTCGAGGAGGGCGAACACGACTGCAACGGGTCATTCCTTGATTCGAGATGGCAGTGGAACCATAACCCCAACAACAACTTCTGGTCGCTGACGGAGCGTCCGGGCTGGCTGCGCTTACATGCCATGCTGAACCCCGGCACCACAAACAGACACCTCCTCAACGCCCGGAACACGTTGACCCAACGCACCTTCGGGCCGTACAGTTCCGCCATAACAAGGATTGACGTATCCAACATGCAAGACGGCGACGAAGCAGGGATCTCTCTCTTCACGCAACGATACGGCTCCATTGGCGTAACGATGGAAAACGGTGAAAGAACCATTGTAACAAGACTATCCTTTACCGGGGGTGGCGGCGGCATAGGCGGGCCGGGCAACATAGCGAATACTGCGGTTCAAAGCGGCCCCAGCGTCCCATTGGAAGGCGATGTCGTGTATTTGAAGGCCGAAGTGGACTTCCTCAACGCCAATATGAATCCAGTTCATGCAACGCGGCCGAACACGGGCAGATTCTTCTACAGCTATGACGGCCTCCGCTGGACGCAGCTTGGCGAAAGCTTGCCGATGGTCTACGCCATTAGCAACCACTTTATGGGCTATCGTTACGCATTGTTTAACTTTGCGACAGAGAGCACAGGCGGCTTCGTAGATTTCGACTTCTTCCGCATTTACGATAAGATGTGGGGCACCGACGTGCCGACGATACTGAATGCGGAAATGGACGATGTGCTTCTTACAGACGTAGACACGGCTGATGTTCCGCTCAGGCTCGACCCATTGCCGGCAGGGGCATACGGCGAAATCACAGCATCTATCTACATCCCGGACGGGTTAGAGGTGCGAGACGTTACATTTGGCGATGCTGTTGTGGGCACAGGTTCCTTTACGGTTGCTGGCAACCAGCTCAAGCTCCTTGTGTCTGGCCCAACTGTGGGCTTTAGCCCAGCTGACATGGATGTGTTCGCTATAATCACCGTTGAGCGTGTTGAACCGCTTGCCGATAACAGTGCGATTATTCCGGACAATATCAATGTCAGGGGCGGCGCCTTTGTGGCGTATGATCTGAGAGGGGTAGCCGCTAACATTATCACAGAAGATGAGATGATGTCCCTCGTACTCGAGACAGTGACCGCGGCGCCTGGGGAGAGCGTGGAGGTATCGATTTCGGTAGAGAACAATGTTGGCCTGAGTACGGCGGACATACACATAGAGTTTGCAGACGACGATATCGAGCTAGTCGGCAGACGCAGAGGATTGTTCGCTGCCCCGACGTTTTCTGGCGGCCCG
>WRBE01000036.1 GCA_009779845.1 Oscillospiraceae bacterium | reverse complement strand
TACGACACCTTCGGCAATATCCGGAAGCGGCAACATTGGGACGGCCCGTCCGATATTGTATCACCGCGGACAATGACGTTTTCCTACGACTACGACCTCTGGCCTGACCTGCTCACGGCTGTGAACGGCCGCCCGATTATGTATGACCGATCCGGGAATCCTGCGCTATGGCACGATGGGCGGGAATTCACATGGGAGCGTGGACGGCAGCTTACGCATATACAGCCGGGAGAAGCCTCCCCGCCGGATGTGCTAGAGGTGGAGTTTGAGTACGATGTGAACGGCATCCGGACGCACAAGATAGTGACACACCCGGACGGCACGTACACCAACCACACCTTCTACACCCAAGGCGGCCGGATTGTCGCCGAGCGGCGTGAGTTTTCCGATGACAGGGTGCATACGCTGGAGTTCTTCTACGATGAAGCCGGAAGACCGCTACAGATGCGGTTCTTCAATGGCCGTGGTGTGGATAGAGTGTTTAATTATGTGCTCAACCTGCAAGGCGATGTCATCCAAATCCGCTATGCGGGTACCGGTGAGGTGTATGCCAGCTATCTCTACAATGCGTGGGGCGAACTCTTGCAGGCCAATAATTATCGGACACAGTCCGGTAACCTCCGCTTGGCTGATATTAACCCGATTAGGTACCGTGGGGGCAACATGAAGTTAAGTAAAATAGAAATAGTAAACTATCGCTCAATAGCTAATGTCTCTATCTTTCCGAATCCGACCTGTCAGGGGTTTGTCGGTATAAATGAAAGTGGAAAGACAAACATTCTATCTGCCATTTCACTATTGTCTCCCGATATAGAACTCAACAAAAACGATGCCCGTATGGAAGGCACTAATGAAGAACGAAACTTAGAGTCTTATTTTGAATTTTATTTCAAGCTATCAAAGGCAGAGATGAAACAAATTGTTGACGATACGCTTGCTTCAATATATCATGAAGCTTCTTTGCCAAAAATAACTTTTCCAGATAAGAAAGTTTCAATTTCTGATTTTTTCCGAACAAAAGATACAGGTTTGTATTATTGCAACATAGAGAATGAAACAAAATATCCTAGATGGTACCATCTCCACGAAAATGAAGTTGTGCCCATTCCCTGGCTCAAAAAACTATCGGCAGAAGTAAAAACACCTGCAATAGAAAGCAACGCTGGCAAAACCATTTCATTATCTCAATATTGGTTCGTGGAAGCTGGCGGCATTTCCTCTGAAAATATAGCATTATTTGAGGATTGTACCACCAAGGACCTAAATGACATACTTTTTAGAACAAAGCTAACGCATTATGTCGAGAATAACATCCCCAATGTTGTTTATTGGAAGTATGATAACAATTACTTGCTCCCAAACAGTGTTTCACTTGAAACATTCAAGAAAGACCCTAATTCTTGCATACCACTAAAATCTATGTTCAATTTAGCAGGCTATACTGAGATTGGAGATTTAATTTCAGATGCTCAAACAGGCAGGGCTAACAAGCTAACGAGCATTCTACATAAAGTGTCTGAGCAAAGTACAAAGTATCTGCAAAGCATATGGAAGGGGTATAAATCTGTTTGTTTTGAATTGCGACCTAACGGTAGTAGCATAGATATCCATATAAAAGATTCTGAAAATTTTTATAGTTGTGAGCAGCGTAGTGATGGCTTTAAGCGGTTTGTAACCTTTTTGTTGATGTTGTCCGCTCGAGTCAGTAGTGGAGAAATTTCTGATTCTATCATTGTGATTGATGAGCCAGACTTGGGCCTACATATTATGGGTCAAAAAAATCTCCTTCAGGAACTGATTAAGATTTCAAAGAACAATTTGGTTTTCTATTCAACCCACTCTATCTTTATGATTGATAAAAAAGAACCTTCTCGACATTTTGTAGTAAGTAAAGAGCGTGAAGTTACTACCATAAAGCAAGTAGATAAATCAAACTATACAGATGATGAAGTTTTATATAACGCACTAGGCTATTCAATTTTTGAGACACTGCAACTTCAAAATATTATTTTTGAAGGTTGGTCTGATAAAAAACTTTTTGAATGTGCCTTGGGTACGAAGCAAGGGAAGAAGATTAGTGGCTTTGAAAGCGTTGGAAATATCCATTCGACAGGCGTAAAGGGTATCATCGGCATTGCAAAGACCTTGGAATTAGCGAACAGAGTGTATTGTGTAGTTTCTGATTCTGATAGGCCAGCGATAGAAAAAAGGAAAGAGTATCAAGAAAAAGAGCAATGTGAAGGTGCTTGGTACACATATAGCGAGTTTGTTGATGGCGTTCACACCGCAGAAGATTTTATTCGACATTCTTTCTTCAAAAAAAGCATCGAACAGGCGAAACCTAAAAAGCGCAAATATTGAAGACAGTTATTACACATTCTTAACTTCTCTAGGCAAAAAACTACATTCCGACTAGGACATCACACGGGGACAGGTACACTGTGCGCTTCCCCACCACCCCTCCCCATGAGCAAAACAGTCCCCTCTTGCATAGTCTGGAACAAGAAATCTTCCAACCTATGCAAAAGGGGACCTTACTTATGTCAAAAACAACTCATTTTTTCTTGGGCGCAAACGCGCCCACGGGATTTTACTCGCTATATGACCAACTGGCAGACCCGGTTACCGATGAGCGGCTCTACATCGTCAAAGGCGGCTCCGGCTGCGGGAAGTCCAGCTTTATGAAAGCCATCGCTAAGGGTCTCACGGATGCCGGCCTTGATGTGGAGCACATCCACTGCTCTGCCGATCCGGATTCCATAGACGCCATCTATATCCCCGCCCACAAGACCGCTTATGTGGACGGCACAGCCCCGCATATCATTGAACCGGCCTACATGGCTGTATTTGAACAGTACTTAAACCTAGGCCGTTTTTATAACGCCGCCGCACTCAGGCCCAGTAAAGAGAATGTGATGAACCTTGTCCGCACCTACAAAACCCTCTATTCCAGAGCCTATGATTGTATCGCCGCCGCTGACAATGTGATGGTGGAGGCCACTGATTTGGTTGTAGACACTAGCGTCATCGCCGCCATCAAAAAGCGGACACGGGGCATTATTTCCCGGGAAATTGGGAAAAAACGAAACAACACACCGGGCCGTGCCCGCCGCCGGTTCCTCACGGCCCTCACCCACCGTGGCTTTGTGGCAAGATTTGACACGGTGCAGGCGTTAGCAGAGCGGGTCTATCATCTCGACAACCACCTTGGGCTTGCCCATCATATGTTAGAGGATGTGGCCGAGGCCGCCCTAGGTGCCGGACATGATGTGTTCCTCTGCCCCTCTCCCCTGCGCCCGGATATGCTGGAGCATTTGATTATCCCGGCCCTCAGCCTCGCATTTGTATCCTCGAACAACCAGACCCAATACGAGGGGGAGTCTTATCGCCACATCCGCCTCGATGCCATGGCGGACGGTGAGCGCCTCAAGAGCCGCAAAACCCGGCTCCGGTTTTCCAAAAAAGTCGCCGCCCTGCTCCTTGCGGAGGCTGTGAGTACCTTAGGTGAGGCCAAGGCGCTCCACGACCGGTTAGAGCGGATTTATAATCCCCATGTGGATTTTGATGGCGTGTATCAATTAGCGGAAGAGCATTTGAAACAGTTGCTGGCAGAAGTTATGTCTGTTACACATTAAACCGGAACAACACAACATCCCCGTCTTGCATCACATATTCTTTTCCCTCTGACCGTACCAGCCCTTTGCCCTTAGCGGCGTTCATGTCGCCGCATTCTTCTAGGTCGGCGAAAGCCACCACCTCTGCACGGATAAAGCCCCGCTCGAAATCAGTATGGATTTTCCCCGCCGCTTGGGGTGCGCAGATGCCTTTTGTGATGGTCCACGCCCTGACCTCTTCCGGCCCGGCGGTGAGGAAGGAGATGAGACCTAGGAGGGTGTAAGAACACTGAATCAGTCGGTCTAACCCGGATTGTTGCAGGCCCAGCTCTTCTAAAAACACGGCACGCTCTTGCTCCGGCAATTCTACAATCTCTTGCTCTACCTTGGCGGAAATGGGCAGCACCTGTGCGCCCTCCTGCTCCGCATGGGCCACCACTTGGTCGTAGTAGGGGTTTTGGCCCGGTGCGCCGGAAAAGCTGCTCTCGTCCATATTGGCAGCGTAAATGACAGGCTTTGCACTGAGCAGGTCGGCGTTCATGACAAGCTCCAAATCTATATTCTGGGCCGGTTGAAAACTCCGGGCGCTTTGGCCGCTGTCTAAGTGGGTGTAGAGGGACTGAAACACCTCTAGCTCCCACTTGGCTTGCTTGTCTCCGCTTTTGGCGACTTTTTGGTTTTTTTCAATCCGCCGCCGGACTTGTTCTAGGTCGCTCATAATAAGCTCTAACTCAATAATCCCAATATCTCGCACCGGGTCTGGGCCGCCTTCTACGTGGATGATGTTGTCATCGTCAAAACACCGCACCACATGGATGATCGCCGCCGTCTGCCGGATATGGGTGAGAAACTGGTTCCCTAGCCCCTCCCCTTGGTGGGCACCTTTGACTAGTCCCGCAATATCCACAAACTCAATCACTGCCGGGGTGGTTTTTTTCGGGTGATACAGACCCGTCAAGAAATCTAGCCGTGCATCCGGCACCGCCACCGTGCCCACGTTGGGGTCAATGGTACAAAAGGGATAATTGGCGGACTCGGCGTTAGACGCTTCAGTGATGGCGTTAAACAGCGTACTTTTGCCTACATTGGGTAGGCCCACAATTCCTAGTTTCATTGTTTGCTCCTTCGCATAAGTAGGGGCGAGGTTTCTTCCTCGCCCCTGCAATAGTTATTTGTCTTTTGTCTCTGATGCTTAGTCGAATGGGGATGGTTCTGATTCAGCCTTGCCCTCTGCGTTTTCGGCGACAATCTCGGCGGCACGAGAGAATAAGCTGGCTTTTTCTAGCCCTTCCGGCGGCACTTCGCCGTGTTCACAGAGGTACTCGAACACATTACCGTCCATGACCTCATGCTCCAGCAAATATTCCGCCGTCTTGATGAGCAGGCCGCTGTGCTCGGTGAGAATCTTCTTACACAGGGCCATGGCTTCGTCAAAGATGGCTTTAATCTCGCTGTCGATCTCGGCGGCCACTTTTTCAGAGTAGGCTTTTGTCTGGGCAAAGTCCCGCCCGATGAACACAGCGGAACCACTGGAATCAAAGGAAATAGGGCCTAAACGCTCACTCATCCCGTACTGCGTGACCATAGCACGAGCCAACGCTGTGGCCTGTTGGATATCGCCCACTGCACCGGTGGAGATGTCGTCTAAGAACAACTGCTCTGCCACACGACCGCCCATGGCGGTAACAATCCGCTCAAACATGTCACTGCGTGAGCTGTAAGACTTATCATCCTGGGGCCGGTAAACAGTCATACCGCCAGCACCGCCACGAGGGATAATGGTAATCTGGTGTACCGGGTCTACATTGTCTAAGAATTTGGCCGACACGGCGTGGCCCGCCTCGTGATAGGCGGTGAGCTTGCGCTCTTTCTCTGTCACCACCCGGCTCTTCTTCTCCGGGCCCATCATGACCTTGAGCACCGCCTCTTCCATCTCCGCCATGGAGATAAAGCGCAGATGTCGCCGGGCAGCCAGCAACGCCGCCTCGTTGAGCAGATTAGATAAGTCCGCCCCGGTAAAGCCGGGGGTGCCACGGGCCAGTGAGCCGAGGTTCACATCATCCCCCAACGGCTTGCCCTTGGCATGGACTTTTAAGATCGCTTCACGGCCCTTTACGTCCGGCAGTCCCACATAGACCTGACGGTCAAAGCGGCCGGGACGCAGGAGCGCACTGTCCAAAATATCCTTCCGGTTGGTGGCCGCCATGACGATGACACCCTCGTTGGTGCCAAACCCATCCATCTCGACTAGAAGCTGGTTTAGGGTTTGCTCGCGCTCATCATGTCCGCCGCCCATACCGGCACCACGCTGGCGGCCTACAGCGTCAATCTCGTCAATGAAAATGATGCAAGGCGCAGCTTTTTTCGCTTGGTCGAACAAATCCCGCACACGGCTGGCACCCACACCCACGTAGAGTTCCACGAAGTCCGAGCCGGAGATACTTAAAAACTGCACCCCCGCCTCACCGGCCACAGCCTTGGCGATTAGGGTTTTCCCGGTACCCGGTGGGCCAACGAGCAACACACCAGTGGGGATTCTGGCCCCTAGTTCTGTATAACGGGCCGGGTCTTTGAGGTATTCCACAATCTCTTGCAGTTCCGCCTTTTCCTCGTCGGCCCCCGCCACGTCACTAAAGAGGACTTTCTTCGTCTCGTCGGCTCCTAAACGGGGCTTAATCTTGCCGGGACGCATCCCGCCCCGCTCGCCGCCACCTTGGGCACGGTTCATCATAAGGAACCAGACGCCAATAAATAGGCCGAAAATCAGCAGGTAGGGAATAAACTGCAACCAAACGGGTGCCTGCCACGCACGGCGATAGTCGAAGCTTTCGATAATTTCCGCCTCGACTTGCGCTATGGCTAAGGGGTGTATATCCTCAAAAAACAGATTGAAATTGAGCAACTCATAGGTATACTCTGTCAGTTCCCCTTCGGGGTCTTCTTCTTTTTGCACTTGCAGGGTCAAATTAGTCCCCACAATCTCAAACTCTCGTACCTGTTCCTCAATGAACAAGGCGCGAACGTCTGAGTACTGTAACGGCTCTTCCCCCCTCGGCATTTGGACGAAGAGCACAACGGCCAAAATAATCGTTAGAATCAAGGCATACGTGCCCAGAGTACTCGCTCTCGATGGTCGTTTTTTCAAATGTCACACTCCTTTGTTCGCATTCCCAACCGGGGTGCGTTTATGCATATACAGACGGCTTTAATACCCCAATGTAAGGCAAATTCCGATAGCTCTCTGCAAAGTCTAACCCATATCCTACCACAAATGCGTCCGGGATGGCAAATCCTTTGTAGCGGGGATGTACCTCCACCTGCCGCCGTTCGGGTTTATCCAACAGGGTGCAAATTTCAATCGAGGCTGGACGGCGGTTTTGCAGATATTTCATGAGATAGCTCAACGTCAAGCCGCTGTCTAAAATATCCTCTATCACAATCACATGCCGACCCTCAATGTCACACTCTAGGTCACGGGTAATCTTCACGGCTCCTGTGGTCTCGCTTTTGTTGCCGTACGAGGACACGCCCATAAACTCCAATTGGCAAGGCATGTCTAAGGCCCGCACCAAGTCCGCCATGAACACGAAAGAGCCTTTGAGTACCCCGATCAGCAGCGGGTTTTTGTCTTTGAAGTCCGCCGTGATGGTTTGGCCCAGTTCTACGACTCGCTCTTGTATGGCCTCTGCGCTGTATAGTATTTGTTCGATATCTTTTTCCATGTTTCTCCCCCATTTACTGAAATGCTCTTTACTTCATCCCCCGGATTCGGTGCCACACGCTGGGCGATTCCGATTCCGTAGATTGCAATGACCCCCATCTCGTCAACAAAGATGGGCCACCGGCTTCTGTCTTTCGCCGGGATTTTTTCCTCAATCATCCATTTTTTGACTGATTTCGTCCCGATTCGGCCTGCAAGGCGGATTTCGTCCCCCTCTGTTCGTGGCCTAACGGTTATTCTACCACAAATGGCCGCTCGTTGAAAGAGAAACCTTTGGTTTATTTTCAATTTTTTCACATTTTCTTCGTCCACAGTGATGGTCAGGCCCAGTTCCGACAGGGTAACAGACCCGGAATCCGGCAAGGTCACCGATGCAAAACCGCCTGATTTCTCTGTTTCTGTCGTGTCAAACACCAACCGATGGTATGCACGCCGAACCGTAATCCCGCCCGGTAGCATCGTTTCGGCAGAAGGATCGTCTCCGGTTGCGATTTCTACTATTTGCCACACATGCACTTGGTCTGCCGTGCCGCCCACGGCCTGTACCGCCAAGGCGGCTACACGAGCGGCGATGGCATACTCCAGAGTAATAAACCCCGCCACGGGCAGTGTGTCCGGCTCCCAAAGGGCAGCAAATGCCTCTTCTGCCAACGCATCCAAGTATACGCTGTCTTTTCGTAACAATCCCGACTGCCGCAGTACCGTAGCCGCCAGATTGGGGTTTTGTTCTCGTAGCAAAGGCACCACTTGGTGGCGCAAACCATTACGGCGGTGTGTGATATCGGCGTTGGTTGCATCTTCTACAAACCCTTGCCCCAACTCTGTCAAATACGCCTCAATCTCCTGCCGTTCTAAACACAGCAGTGGTCGTATCACCTTGCCACGACAGGGCGGAATCCCGGAGAGGCCCCGGATGCTCGCACCACGGATGAGGTGGAGTAACACGGTCTCTACATTGTCGTCTGCGTGGTGGGCTGTGGCAATCTTATCGGCGCCCAACTCCACCGCCGCTTCCTCTAAAAAGGCGTAGCGCATGGTGCGGGCAGTCTCTTCTATCCCTTGTCCGCTTTGCCGGGCCGCCTCTGCCACATCACCCGCCCCTACAGTGAGGGGCACGGCAAGGGCACGGCAACACGCCCGGACAAACTGTTCATCTTGCTCGGACGCATCGCCCCGTAACCGATGGTTGTAATGAGCCGCCGCAACTTGAAGTCCCAGTATATCTTGCACATAGAGCAACACCCGCAACAAGCACACCGAATCCGCCCCGCCGGAGAGGGCCACTAATACCCGATCATCGGGCGTAATCAGTCCCTGCCGCCGTACCCATTCGAGTACCCGTGCCTCAATTTGCCGTGTCATAGCGTCTGTCTAACGAGGTATAGGTGGTATAATCCGCCAGCCACAGAAGCCGGACAATCCCCGTCTCTCCATGGCGGTTTTTGAGTACAATGCACTCGGTCTCGTCGGGGTTCTCCACCTCGTCATTATACAGGCTCTCTCGGTGGAGGCCGAGGATAATATCCGCATCTTGTTCAATAGAGCCGGACTCCCGCAGGTCATGGGCCATGGGCCGCCGGGTGGCCGCCTCTCGACTCAACTGGGCCAGACAGACCACGGGAACATGTAGGTCTTTCGCCATGATTTTTAACGCACGGGAAATGTCCCCCACCACTTGGGTACGGTTTTGCTGTGCGTTCCGGCTGGTCTCCCCGGCGGAGGTCATGAGTTGCAGGTAGTCAATGACCACCAGCCCCAAATCCCGAATCCTGCGACACTGGGCGTGCATCTCTGACACCGTGACAGCGGGCTTGCTGCTAATGAGTAGCTTTGTCCGGCTGATAGATGCCGCCGCCGCACCCAGCTTGCTCCACTCTTCTTTAGAAAGCCGCCCGGTGCTCAATTTTTTCGTGTTCACAAAACTCTCACTGGACAATAGCCGCTTGACCAACTGGTCGCCGCCCATCTCCAACGAGAAAAAGGCCACAGACTTTCCAGATTCCTTCGCCGCCGCTAACGCCATATTTAGCGCAATACTGGTTTTCCCGATACCGGGGCGAGAGGCGATCACAATAAAGTCCGAGTCGTTTAACCCCAACGTAATCTGGTCTAAATCTGACAACCCCGTAGTGAGACCGGGAATCTCGCCCTCTTTACGCTTCGATGCCTCGGTGATTTTTTGATACGCCTGTTGCAATACCCGGCTCACCGGCTCTAAGTCGCCGGAGGTGCGGCCTTTGCTGATGTCGAAAATCTTTTGCTCGGCCACCTCTAACACTTCTGCCGCCGTCCCGCCGCCACCGTGAACCAGCTCTGTAATCTCACCGGAGGTCTCGGCAATGGCCCGTAGCACAGACTTGTCCTTCACCGTGGCGGCATAGGCCATGGCATTGGCCGCCGTGGGGGTGATGTTCATGAGGTCAACGAGATAGCGGGAGGTGCTGTCCGTGGCGATGCCATCCCGGCGCATCTGGTCTAGTACCGTCACCGGGTCTGCATCTTGGGCTTTGTTGAACATGTCCAAGATGGTCTCGTAAATGTCCCGGTTGGTCTCTAGGTAAAAGTCCGCCGGACGCAGTGTTGCGATGACATCCGCCTGACAGCGGGCATCAATAAGCATAGCACCGAGGACGGCCTGCTCGGCCTCCACGCTGTGGGGCATGACTCGGTTGATAAGTTCATCCATGTGGGGTCACCACCTTTGGTTTTTTGTGTTTATACTACGGGCGATTGTTCCCACCGCCTTTTGTAGAGGGCGTGCCCCTGTGCGTCCCGGCCCTTTTCCCCTTGGTAGGGGCGATTATCAATCGCCCGGCCTTTGACTTTTTCTTTCGGCTTGCGCCGATTTTAACTTGGCGTGAACCGCCAACTGGTATTGTCCTGCCGGACGGGCCTTCTTTGCCATTTCGCAAAGAAGCAAAAGAAACACAGGGGCTACGCCCCTATGTACCCCGAAGGTCAAGGGCAGAGTGACGACGATTTCGCACCTTATACTCCGTACTGGCGACAATGCACTCACGCCGGATGTGGTAGTCCTCGAAACTCCAATGGTCAAGGGCGACGGTGCCGCCGGGTTGGTGTTCTATTGAATTGCACTCAAAAATGGAAAGTATTAGAGCCGAAATTTTCTGGTCCTACCTCTTCGGGTTCGCACTAACGGTAAGGAATCGTGCCGAAAGCCTGTTCCCGCTTCATTTAGTTCAGTTTTCAGATATTCCACATCGTCACGCAATGCTCGATGTGCTGGAAATGCAAATAAATCATACAGCTTTTGTATCATTATCAATATTGGTATGGTTGCCACTAATAGGGTAAAGATGATTAAAGTTCTTACATTCACGTTCTGCATCCCAGCATCCCACATGATACTGACAAAAACAAGCCCAAGCGGAAAGACCGCAATCATACAGCAACTTTTAACTAATGACATCACCTTGATTAGCGCATGTTCTTTCATCTGCCTATCGCAATATAAAGCTAACCCCTCTAGGCCACGCTCTGAATCCAGCTTTTTTTCTCTAAGAAATTCGCGCAACTCATCGAATCCTGCATGTTTATCTTCCCTAGATATTTTTTGTTGTCGTTTGCTCCAACGCCACTCCCATACCCCCCACCCCACAACAGAGAGACTACCAGCAAGGAATATGAGAAAAAACCATCCCAACTGTAATTCCATCTGATTTATGTTCACAGGCTCTACATTCTCTAGGCTTCTATAAGCTAATAATTGCCCTATTGCTACTATTGTCAAGGTAATACCAATAAAGGTAAAAACTACACCCCTCGCAACATCTCTCGCGTTAACTCTATCCCTTCTTTTCATGCTTTTCTTATATATTTTCTCTTTATACTCTTTCAAACAATCATCAAACATCTTTATGCACCCTACCCCGCAACAACCTCAACCCTCACAACGCCCGACAACTCATTGCCCAGTTTTACTTTCACCGTATGTTCCCCGAACGTCTTAATTGGGCTCTCTTGCACAATTTTGTTCTTTTCAATCACAATCCCGTGTTGTTTCTTTAACGCATCCACAATCTCTTTCCCTGTGACGGCACCGAACAAGCGGCCGCCGTCGCCGCCTTTTCCGGGGATGGTGACGGTGACTGTTTGTAGCTTCTCTTGAATCTCTTTGGCGCCGGTGATGGCTTTTGCTTTTAGTCTCGCCTGCTTGTCCTCTTTTTGTTTCAACTCCGCCAGCTTCTGTGGAGTGGCCTCTACGGCCAGTTTCCGGGGGATGAGGTAATTTCTGGCATGACCATCGGATACGTTACATAGTTCTCCAGCTTTGCCTTGGCCTTTTACGTCTTGTAATAAGATTACTTTCATGTGGGTTGCCCCTCCTTTAATTGTTCTTGATTTTGGTTTTGGGTCTTCTGTTCTGTCTCGGCGATGCAATAGGCATCGATGGTGGCTTTTAGGTCAACTAAGACTTCCTGGAAGTGCTTGCCCCTCACTTGTGCCCCGGCGGTGCTGCGGTTGCCGCCGCCGCCCAGTTTTTCTAAGATAAACTGGACATTTACATCCCCGATGCTCCGGGCGGAGATCACCGTCTCCGCCTCTGTGGGGAACAGGACAAAGCTGGCCTGAATCCCGGCGATATTCAACAACTCATCCGCCGCCATGGCTGCCGCCACCCGCTCTACCGCCTTGTCCGGGGCTGCGATAACGATGCCGTCTCGGTAAAGAGTCGCTTGCCGCACTACATCGTAACGGGCCACTGCGCCGTCAAAGTCGCTTTGCATCAGCTTTTTCACCTCTGCCGTGTTGGCCCCTGCCCGCCGTAGAAATGCCGCCGCTTCAAAAGTTCGGCTCCCGGTTCGCAGGGTGAAATTCTTCGTGTCCATGGCGATGCCTGCTAAAAGCGCCTCCGCCTCTATCCGCAGAATGTCTTGCTGGTTGACGATGTATTGCATTAGCTCCGTCACAAGCTCTGCCGCTGAGGATGCGTAGGGTTCGTGGAAGTTGATGGTGGCATTCTGGATATATTCTGCGGCCCGGCGGTGGTGGTCAATGACCACAATCTGGTCTGTGGCCTCCAACAGTTCCGGCACCTCCACTTGGGCGGGACGGTTGGTGTCCACTACGACAACAACACTGCTTGGTGTCACCTGTTCTTGGGCCTGTTCTGGGCTGACAAAGGCGTCTTTGTACTCCGGCACATGTTCCAGCCGCTCTAGCAGGGACCCCACAGCGTGGAGGTCGGGGTTGAATATAATCTTCGCCTCTTTTTGCAGCTTCCGTGCGATACAGTACACACCGCAAGCGGCACCGAAACTGTCAAAGTCCGTATGGGTATGCCCCATGATGAAAATACGCTCTCCACTGCGGAACAACTTCTCCAGCGACCCCGCCGTGACCCGGCTTTTTACCTTAGTGCGCCGCTCTAACGTGGTGGTTTTGCCACCGTAGAACTCAAAGTTGTACTGATCCCGCACCACAGCCTGGTCGCCCCCCCGGGAGAGGGCCATTTCAATAGACAGCTTGGCGTACTCGAAATTTTCGCCGAACCCGCTACCGTCTTTCCCGATACCGATAGAGATGGTGGCGGCGATGCCCGCACTGTTGACAATCTCTCGCACCCGGTCTAACAAGGAGAACCGGCCTTGGATATAGGTTTCTAAGTTTTGTTCTTCTATCATATAGACATACCGGTCTCGGTCAAACCGGCACAAGAATCCGCCGGAGTCAGAGCACCATTGGCTGATTTTCTCGTCAACATTGGCTAGTATGGCACTCTTTTCCTTCTCGGTCAGGTTGCCTAATAGTTCGCCGTAGTTATCCAGCACAATCAGCCCACAGACGGGACGGGTGTCCCAATATTGCTGGGAAAGTTCTGCAAATTCCGTCACGTCCAACCAGTAGGCATTGCCCAAAAACCCGTAGGGCGATGCCGCATCCGCCCGGACGATGTTACCGAACACCTGATACTGCCGGTCACCCACCGTCTGGAGTGTGGGACAAACTGTTGCGCCTTCCATCAGCCATTTGGTGTCAAAGTCCGGCACCACATCGGCGATGCCCACTTCAAAGATGTGGTCTCTCGTTCCCGTCATTTCGGTGAACCGTTGATTGGACCAAATGACCTCTCCATTATCCAGCCGGAAAATTACCATGGGCATGGGGAAGTTGACCATATTGTCTTTATGTGCTGATGCCACGCTGTGGTTGAGTTCTTCCAAATAGGTCAGCAACGCACCCCGCTGGCGGCGGATGGCAAGTTTAGAATAGACAAACAAAATCAGCCCCGCCAGCCCGTACCCCACAGCCAAGCGCCAACTAAACAGGGCCGCCGAGAGCGCAAAGAGAACAATTACAATAAAATATAACCGCATCCCCGGCTGTAATAAGCGAGAAAACTTCTGGTTCAATTCTCCACCTCCTGTCCTGACTAAATATTAGAGTCCGCATGTATAAGGACAGATAGTATATCAAAGATTTGTTCAAAACACAAGAAAAACCCATCCACACGAGAGGACGGGTTTTCTTATATGCCATTCTCTTAATAATTCGCTACATGCAACTGGAAGTACGCCTTCGGATGGAAACATGCAGGACATAAATCCGGTGCCTCTTCCACGTCCAGTACATAACCGCAGTTACGGCAGAACCAGTGCTGTTTCTCGTCCCGCTTGAAGACTTTCCCGGTCTCAATGTTTTCTAGCAGGTGGCGATAACGGGCCTCATGGTGGCGCTCTACCTCGCCCACTTTCTCCATCTGGTCGGCGATATCGTGAAATCCTTCTTCTCTGGCCACTTCGGCAAATTCTTTGTACATCTCGGTCCACTCATAGTTCTCGCCAGCGGCGGCGGCACTCAGGTTTTGCTTGGTGTCACCGATGCCGCCCAAGTGCTTGAACCAGAGCTTGGCATGTTCTTTTTCATTTTCTGCGGTCTCTAAGAAGAAAGCCGCAATTTGCTCATACCCTTCCTTCTTGGCTTTGCTTGCGTAGTAGGTGTACTTGTTTCGGGCCTCAGATTCGCCGGAAAATGCGGTTTTTAGGTTCTGTTCCGTTCTGCTTCCTTTTAATTCTGGCATCATTACTCGCTCCTTCCAATATGGGGTATCCCAACCTCACCCCTTTGTGGTATACTAACATAAAAAAAGGAGTTTTGCAATCATTATGAAAAAACGTCTGCTTTTACTTATCTTGGCCTTGGTGGTCTTGATCGGCGGCTCGTCCTTGGCCTACCATCTCCTGTCCGACCAAACCCAAACCCCAGTGGTCAACATGCGGGACTCAGAGACCGGGTTTCTCGACTTTGCCGCCGAAGACCAAGACGGCAACCCCACCCGACTATCCGATGTCATCACAGGCCGACCCGCCGTGGTCTATTTCTGGGCCACTTGGTGCCGTTTTTGTACCATGGGGCTAGAAGAACTCCTCACCCTTTACGACATCGAAGGCGAACGGGTGCAGTTCCTCGGCCTCAACGCCTCTCACTTGGGCTTGGCCCACGGGGAGGCCGATGCCGGGCGGGCGTACTGGGTGGAACATGGCTTCCCCTTCCCTACTTTGTATGATGTGTACGCCGAGGCGGTACAGGTTTATGACGTGACTGGAATTCCCTTTGCACTGTTTATTGACAGCGGGGGGAACATTGCCCATCGGCAGATTGGCTTCCAAAACGCCGCCGCCATGGCAGAGTTGATAGCGGAATTGGAGTAGGATTATGCTACACATCGTCTTGGTTGAGCCGGAAATTCCACAAAACACGGGGAATATCGCCCGCACCTGTGCCGCTATCGGGGCCCGGCTTCATATTGTGAATCCCACCCCCTTTGAGATTAGCGACAAAACCGTAAAGCGTGCGGGGCTGGACTACTGGCAGCACCTAGATTTAGAGATGCATGAAAATCTAGCCGCCTTTTTGGATAAATATGGTACAGAGGCCTTGTTTTTCGTGGAAACTGGAACGGACACGCTATATAGTGATGTAGCGTTCCCTGCAAATACCTTCCTCCTGTTTGGTAAGGAGACAACAGGTTTGCCCCGCTCTCTGCTGGATAGTGGACAAGGCATCACCATCCCGATTTTGTCTCATATTCGCTCGCTTAATTTATCCAACGCTGTGGCGGTGGTGGCCTATGAGGTGGTGCGGCAAGTAGGGGGCCTCATCCGTGTCTGAGTGGGTATGGAGCAAGCAGGAACAGATATTTTGCATATGCTGGGGTTATTTATTTTTCCCCTGGCACCTCGTAGGGGATGGCGTCCTGCGCATCCCGGCCCTTGATCTTTTCGTTCGGCGTTACCGCCGAGGGTTTTCTTGACGTGCACCGCCAACGTGTATGTCCTGCCGGACGGGCCTTCTTTTTGTTGTTGAACAAAAAGAAGCAAAAAATCAACACAGGGGCTGCGCCCCTATGTACCCGCTAAGGGCAAGGGCAGAGTGACGACGGTTTTGCACCTTATACTCCGTACTGGTGCCAAAGCCCTCTAGCCGGATGTAATAGTGCTCTCAACCCCAATGGTCAAGGGCAGTGGTGCCGCTGGGTTGATGTTTTATTGAAATGCGCTCGTGAATGAATAGCATAGGGTCAAGGGATGTTGTTGTCCCTTGACCCTGTTTTTTGTTTGGAGTGGCTTTTGGGCTATTCGTGCGTTTTTTACGAGCGGAAAATATCCTCTGGATCAGACTCTGGCCGTTCCAAAACCGCCCAGTCACGCGCTGGGATGAGGGTAACCCATTGCTCAAACGCATCGTTGGTTCCTCTCCACCGGAAGGTGTAAGAGTTCGTCACCGACTGGATATAGAAATAGTACCACGCGTCTACATCAGCATTGTCCGGCCAAGTCTGCATGTTCGGCAACAAGTCTTGTGTGCGTTCTTGTAGCCGATCCGAAACACGGTTGATCATAGCCGCGGCCTCCGCCCGTGTGAGAGGTCTGTCGGGGTAAAACGCATCACCCAAACCACGGGGGCCTTGCACCCAGCCATTTACTGCCGCCATGTTGATATAGTTTGCGGCCCAGTGACCGGAGATGTCAGCGAAGTGCATTTCCAGTAGATTCATGCCGTCCATTTCTTCCACAAATCGGACGATCGCCGCCGCCATTTCCGCTCGGGTGATAGTCTGATTTGGGGCAAAGCTACCGTCTGGAAAGCCCTTGAATACTCCTGCGTTGGTCATGGTTGATATTGCGTTGTTGAACCAGCTCTGTGGTTCCACATCCGAATAGGGATTCGTTTGTCTCCAGTACGCGGTGCGGGCTTGGTCTGTGATGAGGCGGAAGAAAATTGTGGCGACTTCCGCTCTTGTAATATTGGCGCTCGGACGGATAAACCCATCTTCTGTGCCGATCAGGTAGAGTTGGCGTTCTAGTAGATTTGGCTCCCAGTATGCGACGAAGGTGCGGGGCTCTGTTACGGCGAGAGCGCCCACAGTTGCACCGCTCAACAAAGGGCCAGTTCCGCTCTCTCGCCAGCCGAGGAAGCCGTAATTTGGACGCGTCGGAATCGGTACATTCGCCGTTGTGATTGCGCTCCCGTTGGCGACTGTAACCATGCGGGGATCGGGATAGCCGTCGACATAGCCGCCGTTTAGAAGGAAGGTCACCAGATGCGTATCCGGAGGGATGGGCGTGAAATATGCCGTGAACGTCGTGTCCTGCGTGATATACAGGTCGTAGAGGCCGGACGTTTGGAAAGGGCCGCCCGTGTGTGCTGGATCACTACTCGTCCAGTGTAGGAATTGGAAGCCCGTGTTCGGCTTTGGATAGATTGCAAGTGCGGGATCAATCGTCTCGTTAGGCTCTACGCCTACCGATGGCGGGGTCACAGTTCCGTTGCCGGCAGATGTGAAGGTCACCAGAAGTAAGGGGTAGCGCCTCTGCCAGATCCATGTGTCTGCTCTGTAGGGGTCACTCGTATTATCCATCAACTGCGCAGAGGTAAATGTGTGTGACCCTTCCGGCGCATAGATTGTTCCACTGCCGACATTGATCCACATACCTGTATATGTGGCATTATTGGGGGGTTCCGGCAGATTGGGGAGGTGACCAGGTGCGCTTTTTGGTTCCCAGTCTGGGCCAAGTGTCAACTCTCGAAGCGGTGTGTCTAGAAACATCTGTCTCATCCCCGCAGGCAACAGAGCCGAATTGCTTGTATCCCAGCCTTCTAAATTCAGGCTCTTCAAGCTAGTCATCCCCCGGAATGCGCTCTCCATTCCGTTACCGTCTGCGCCGGTCACAAGGCTTGTGTTCCAGTTGCTTAAATCTAGGCTTGTTAAGCTGCGTGCGTCTCGAAACACGCTGTTCATCGTGTGCAAGCTGGAGGTATCCCAGCCGTCTATTCCGATTATCGTTTCTAAATAGTGTGCATCTCTGAACATGCTGCGAAAGCGTGTTACGTTGCTCACGTCCCAGTCCGCTACATCTAAACTTGTCAAGAGGTTTGGGCCGCGGAACATGTTTGCCATCCAGACTTGGGGTTCAGCCGCGTTGTCTGGGATGTTAAGATAGCCCAAGTTATCTATCGCATATAACAACGGCAAGTTTGCAAACAAGCCGGATAGGTTGCCCGCCCCGGCAACTGGTTCTGTAAAAACAATTCGTTTCACGTCATTCCGGTAGCTATTCCAAGGGCTTATGATTGCTTCAGTGAGCCAAGCATTGCCTATTCCACGAACAGTTCCGCCACCGACCAGCACCGTGCCGTCATCATAGAGTGTCCATGGCGCAAAAGATGCATTCGGGCCAACATGTCCTGACGCAATCGGAGCAGCAAGCGGAATAGTGCCCGCAACCTCCGAGGCAAAACTACTGACCGGGAATAGGCTGATTAGCATGATTGCCACTAGCAATACGCAGGCGAACCGTTGTAAACTTTTTGCTCGAAATATTTTTTGAAACATAAGCGTATCCTCCCCTAAAAACTATTTCCTATTTGCATAAACAAGTTATGCTCATTATGTCACATAATCCTTAGAATTAGAACACGACTATTTATAAATCGTTAGGATTGCAACAGAAAATAGAAATATATAGGCGAAGGATAAGAACCCGTTATCCCCGGAACCCATCCTCATACAGCCACCGGGCATACAAATATAGCCCGAACATCGCCGACCCCAGCGCAATTCCTGCCGTTATGACGGCCCAAAGGCCACTTGCGAAAAAGGCGGAGGCCACCATTATCACGCCGGTGAGATAGAGGGTACGGGTTGCCAATTTATGGACGGCAAGCCAGACTGTGGGGCTTTGCTCGGTATACACCCAGCGCAAGGCAAGGGTGCTGTTTTTCGTGGTGCGGGGAAACCGCAATGCGAGAAGTGCCACCCCCACCCCCGGTACAAAGGCGATGACCCGGCCCAGCAAGGCCCCGGTCGCCCGCCCTGTGTCCATAGTATAAAACCCATAGACCACCGCCAATGCCACAACAGAGAGCCACGCCATGAAAAACACACGGATTCCGGGCAACACTTGAGCAATGTCTGTCTGCCGCTCTTCTTCCAGCGCTTTTTTCGTCATAGATTTTGCCAATCGATCTGTCAGCAGATACAACGCCACGGATAACGCCACGTTGGCCGCCGGTAACCAAAACACGCCCCCACGCCCGGATGGGATTGACAGCCCCGGTGCAATTTGTATCATAGCCGGTAGCTGCAAGAACACCCAAAAAGCCGTCCCTAACGGCAGGACGGCGAGAATCCAATAGAGGGGCGCGAGCCACCAAAAGCGGTTGCTTCCCATATTACCAGAAAAATTGAGCCCGGTTAAAGGGCATGATGACAGCGATGAGTCGACCGATAATCTCCCGCTCGTCTATGGGGCCGAGAGAGCTGTGCCGGCTGTCGCTGGAGTGGTTGCGGTTATCGCCGATAACAAATACATGGCCCTGGGGCACGGTGAAAGGATAGTCCATATCCCCCGCCACCATTACCGGGCCGCTGGTATATGGCTCAATCAGGGCCCGGCCATTCAGGTAGACTGAACCCGTCAGCGTGTCAACGTCCACCACGTCCCCGGCGAGGGCAATGACCCGTTTGACTAAGGCGGCCCCGTCCTCGAAATCATGGCGGGCCAAGACCACCACATCCCCATGCTCTGGAGTGTAGAGAATGCTGCGGACGACCATCCGATCCCCTTCGTGGAGGGTGGGCATCATAGAATGGCCTTGCACCCCCATGGTACGTCCCACGAAGGTAAGCAAGAAAATAACCACAAGAAACACCGCCACAATGCTCTGCATCCAGTCGTAAAGACCTTGAAATCTGGCAGGGGTTGTGGTTGGAATTTGGCCATCGTCGAACTCTAGGTCTTGGTCCAAGTTGAATTCGTCGTGCATATTAGCCCTCCAGACGGTTTTGGCGCAGGTAGCTTTGCATAAAATCTTTCGTCTCCGGGTGGTCTAAGGCAAGTTCCAACGTGGCCTCTAAAAAACCGCAGAGGTTGCCGGTATCATAGCGGCGGCCGGCAAACTCTTTGGCCACAACCGGCTCTCGCTGGCAAAGGGTTCGCAGCCCATCGGTAAGCTGAATCTCTCCCCCCTTGCCCGGGGGGGTGTTTTCTAAAATATCAAAAATTCCGGGTGTCAGCACATATCGGCCCAAGATGGCGAAGTTGGAAAACTTCTCTTCCGGCGTGGGCTTTTCGTTCATGTCGGTGACTTTGTAAACGGTTTTCTCTAACGGGCTTATCTGTAGAGACGAGTACCGCCCCACTGCGTCATCCGCCACTTTCTGGGTACCCACGCAGGATGCATTATATTTCTCTGCGGCATCAATGAGTTGTTTCGTCACCGGCACCTCGGCGCGCATAATGTCGTCCCCGAGCAATACGGCAAAGGGGTCTTGCCCGATGAAATCTTTCGCCCGCCAAATGGCGTGACCAAGGCCCCGTGTCTCTTTCTGCCGTACATAGAAAATATTCGCCATGTCAGCGGCGTGGCGGATGGCTTCCCGTTCTTTGAGTTTCCCGTCTCTGTACAGCCGCTCTTCTAGTTCCGGGTGGTAATCGAAATAATCGTCCATAGCGGACTTGGCCCGGTTGGTGATGATTAAAATATCCTCAATCCCCGCCGCCACCGCCTCTTCAATGATGTACTGGATGACGGGTTTGTCCAGTAAGGGCAGCATTTCTTTGGGTACTGTCTTGGTGGCGGGGAGCATTCGGGTGCCGAAACCCGCTGCGGGGATGACTGCTTTTTTGATTTTCATGGTGGTGTTCTCTCTCTTTTCTGGTGTGTGTTGTTGGGTGGGCTGTCTCTCTCTTATAGGGGCGATTATCAATCGCCCGGCCCTCGCCCTTCCCTGTTCGGCGTGTCCGCCGATTCTGCCTTGGCGGTTCCCGCCAACTGGTTATGTCCTGCCGGACAGGCCTTCTTTGCCGTTTCGCAAAGAAGCAAAAGAAACACAGGGGCTGCGCCCCTATGTACCCGCTAAGGTCAAGGGCAGAGTGACGACGGTTTTGCACCTTATACTCCGCACTGGCGCAAAAACCCTCACGCCGGATGTTGTAGTCCTCGAAACCTCAATGGTCAAGGGCGGTGGTTCTAGCTAGTGTGATGTTCTATTGAACTGCGCTCACGAATGGGTAGCATAGGGCCAAAAGAAGTAGGTCAATGTTAAAGGACAGCGTCCTTAATGTCCCGGTCTTTGGCCGTGGATCATGTTTATACTATTCATAGGGATAGATATTTGGTATTTTGGATTGGAACTCTTTTAACAGTACGATTTCATCTCTTTCATTAAAAGTTGTAATTGAAACACCATTAAATCCATCTATGTTACCGCCGCATTCACATTGAAAATACCATTCACAGATGCTTGTATCTCCCGAGTGATAAAAATCACTTATGTTCCAGTCCAAAACAGTATTATCTTTATTCCATTCTGTAAACCAAGCTTCGATTTGCTCTAGACTTCTATATGCCGGGCCCCATGATTCTATATAAACAACATCAGTTGAAAACGTGCGCTCTAAGACAGAAGCATCTTTACGAATCCATGAGTTAAAATAGTCTGTTATTATTCTTTCTCTTTTTTTCATATAAGACACCTGCCTCTAATATAAATCATCCACACTCCCCAAAACACAACCATTCATGAGCACATTTCAACAGAACATCAATCTGGCGGCGAAAAACGCCCTTCTAGGTTCCGAGGCAACCGGACTTCTGGTAGGGGAGTATTGTCGCCAGTGCGGAGTATAATATGAAAACGGTCTCTACATTGGACCTTGACCTTTGCGGGTACGTAGGGGCGCAGCCCCTATGTCGCATTTTTGTTTCTTTTTGGCGAAACAAAAAGAAAGCCCGTCCGGCAGGACATGACCAATTGGCGGTACTCGCCAAGAAATCCTCGGCAGAACGCCGAATAGAAAAGATCAAGAGCCGGGACGCGCAGGGGCACGTCCCCTACGAAGAGCAAAAGACACCCACGGCGTATCAAGAACCGCCCAACAAAATCACAAAAGAAAAGGGCCGGGCCGCCAAAGGCGGACGGCCCCCACCTTATTCGTTTATAAAAACTTCCGAACCCCTTCACCGGCAAGCTCCGGCTCGGCACTATAGGTGATGGTAAACCTAATGCTCTCCTTCTCGCTAAACCGCTCTAACCAAGCTAAGAATTCTTCTAGCTGGACACTGTTCTCTGTGTCCACAATTTTCTGTAGACTGTCTAAAAACACATGAGACACATCATAATTGCTGGCATTCAGGCCACTGATGAACCCTTTCAGAAACTCAAAACTCCCGAAATTATACTGGGCCACGGAGATAAGCCGTGCCTTGTGGGGGATATCATAGGTGAGTTTCGGCCCTTTTTCTAAGCAGACCACGTCACCATGCTCCTCTTCCACCGCTTGTTTGACCAGTTCAATCATCTGTTTGGTTTTGCCGGACCCTTTTAGCCCCATGATTAGCTTAACCATTGTAACCACGCTCCTCGCTTTGTTTTTAGAATGACTATATGCAATGTATCTAACCGCATCCAGTTTCGCACTATAACCTTACCATATTTTCACGAATGTGTCAAACAGATGCAAGCATCTGTTTGACAACAGAAAACCCCTATGGACGGCCCAGTAACCGGAACATATTATTCTTATATGCCTCTACCCCCGGCTGGTCGAAGGGATTGATCCCTTGCAATAGACCGGACAAGCCGCAAGCGAACTGGAAGAAATAGGCTAGGTGCCCAAAGGCGGTGTCGCTCATATCCGGCAGGATAATCTCCATCACCGGCACGCCGCCTGCAATATGGGCCTCATTCGTCGCCTGCTTGGCCACACGGTTGATACTCTCCAGCCCTTTTTCGGCCAGATAGTTGAGACCGTCAAAATCATCCACCGTAGCGGGAACCTCAATATCACGGCGGAAGGTGTCGAAGGACACCACAGTCTCCATCAAGTTCCGGGTCCCGTCTTGCAGATACTGCCCCATAGAGTGGAGATCCGCCGTCAGGGTCACGCTGGCAGGGAAAATACCGCCGCCGTCTTTCCCCTCGCTCTCGCCGTAAAGCTGTTTCCACCACTCGGCCATGTACTGGAACGCAGGCTCGTAACAGGCCAGTACCTCAATGATTTTTCCTTTGCGATACAAACCCTGCCGGGCGGCGGCATATTGCCAAGCGGGGTTTTGAAAGCTCCGGTCGGTGGTGATATTTTTCATGGTGTCAAAAGCACCGGCTAACACTTTGTCAATATCAACCCCGCTGACCGCCATAGGCAACAGCCCCACGGCAGTGAATACACTAAAGCGTCCACCCACCCGGTCTGGGATGACGAAGGTCTGGAACCCTTCCCTGTCGGCCCACTGTTTTAAGGCACCGCTTCTCCGGTCACAGGTGGCATAGATGCGGCTTTTCGCCCCGATGTCACCGTAACGGCTTTCTAATAAATCCTTGAATATCCGAAACGCAATGGCGGGCTCTAAGGTTTGGCCGGACTTTGAGACCACATTGATAGAAAAGTTTTTGTTACGGAGCAAGTGCCCGATCTCGTTGATATGTTCCGCAGACAGGTTATTCCCTACAAAATAGACATTGGGTGTGGATTTCTGGTTTAAATTATAATTGGGTGAACGGAGCAGTTCAATGGCGGCCCGGGCCCCTAAGTACGACCCGCCCACACCGATAACCAACAGGACATCGGAATCCGAGCGGATGCGCTCTGCCACCGCTTTAATCCGGTGAAATTCCGCCCGGTCATAGGTCTCGGGCAGGTTTAACCATGTGGTAAATTCATGCTCTGGCCCTAGTGTCTCCATGAGCTTATCATGGGCTGCTGTTACAGGCTCTTTCTGTTGCCACTCGTCCCGTGCAATAAAATTGGATATGCCGGTCAAATCAAGTTTAATCATAGGTTCGGCTCCTTACTGTCGTCTTAATTTCTGGGTGCGTTTCACACAAAAGAAAAGGAGCGGGACTTGCCGCTCCTTCGTCCGTATTATGTAGTTTACCTCAAATTGGCAGATTTTACAATCCCCCAGTGAATAAGACTTGCAAAAATCTCACGAATACACCGCCTGTCGTAAGCCGTTCCACGCTGTCTGCCGCCACAATGGGGATGGTTGCGATAACCGTTTCTCCATCATAGACCGTAAGGGTTCCTAGAGTTTGCCCCGCTGTCACCGGAGCTTCCACCGTTTCTGCCAGCTCTACATGTTGGGTCACACCGCTGGCTTTTGTTTTCTCTAACAATAACCGCGGATGTCCGTCTAACACCGGCTGTACAGAAGAGACCACGCCCAACTCCACCCGCAAGGGCCGCAACACGTCTGCGGGTTGGACATCTACCAGGGTGTAATTGGCAAACCCGAAATTTAACAGGGTCTTTGCCGTCTCAAACCGCTGGTCGCTGGTCTCACCGTGGAGCACCACGGCAATAAACTCTACCCCGTCCCGCATGGCGGTGGCGGCGAGACAATACATGGCGGTCTGGGTAAAACCTGTTTTTAAACCCGTGGCACCTTCGTAATAATAGATGAGGCGGTTGGTGTTACTCAGGCCAAACTCTCCGCCCCGCACCGAGTCCATCCAGATGGTGGAGAACTCTTTGACAAGCTCATGTAAAATCAACGCCCGGCTCATGAGTGCCACGTCCCGTGCGGTGACCTGGTTTTCCCCATCGTCTTGTGGCAGGCCGGTACTATTGACAAAGGTGGTATTCACCATGCCCAACTCCCCCGCCCTTTGATTCATCCGGGCCGCAAACGCCGCCTCCGTACCGGAGATATGCTCTGCCATGGCCACAGAGGCATCGTTGGCAGAGGACACTACAATGCCCTTTAGCATATCCCGCACGGTCATCTGCTCGCCCTCTTCTAAAAATATCTGCGACCCGCCCATGCTGGCCGCCCGGGCGGAGGTCACGATCATGTCATCTAGGGATAGCCGCCCTGCCTCAATTTCTTCCATGATAAGCAGAGTGGTCATAATTTTCGTAATACTGGCCGGCGCCGTCTGGGTGTCCGCATCCTGCTCAAAGAGGACGGTACCCGTCTCTTTCTCCATCAAAATCGCAAAGGGTACCTCCACCACAAGACCTTCTGTTCCTGTAGCGGGCACTGCATAGCCGTCGGTCGAGAATCCAAATAGTAATAGCAGAGCCAATAGCCCCGAACCCAAACGCTTCATCATATCTGTTACCCCCTATGGATGTCCTTGCAACAATCTATGTCCCAATTTCGGGGGATATACATGCCTTTTGTGTCGGTTTGGTCGCTTGACAACCATGCTACTCGTGGAGCATACAAAAACCCGACCCCTGTTTGCCGCATAGCCAAACAGGGGTCGGGTCTCATTATGTGCCGATTTCTTACCCTAACTCTAGTTGAAAATGTCTCCCGGCTGAGAGTTAGGCCGCTCTAGTAAATGCCATGCGCGGGGGGGAATGATTTCGAGTAGCTCCTTGTAATAGTCACTGTCGCTTCTCCACCGATAGGTGTAAGAGTTTGTCGCCATTTGTATATACAAGAAATACCACGCTTCTTCTAAGTTCGGATTTGCGTTGTCCGGCCAATCGACCATGCCTTCTAACAGGCATTCCGGACTCTCCACCAGTCGCTGGAACATGCGGTTAATCATTGCCGCTGCCTCCATTCTGGTAATCGCATCTCCTGGGCGGAACCGCCCATTTAGGCCCTCGCTGCCCTCAACCCAACCTTCTTCGGCGGCACGGTTGATGTACGCTCTCGCCCAGTGGTCTGCGATGTCGTTGAATTGGTCGTCACCCAATACCAGCGCAAATGGGCCAATTGACTCAAACGCCATGAACCGAACTAGGACGGTCGCCAGCTCCCCACGGGTAATGTCTTGCTCCGGGAAAAATAGATCATCTGCAATGCCTTGGAAAAGTCCCATGTTAACTGTCGTGGATATTGCGTTATTGAACCATCGCTCCAGCGCAACATCATTGAATGGATTACTCTGCATCCAGTACTCTTCCCGCACCTCATCTTCAATCAGGCGGAAGAAAATCGTCGCAATTTCCGCACGGGTGATATTATCCCGTGGCCGAATTGTGCCATCAGGTCTGCCAATCAGAAACGCCTGACGCCACGGGCGATCCCCTTCTTCAATTCTCTCTTCATCTTCATCTTCAGGAGTACCATCTGGCCTGTATAGAGTGCCGACATTCACGATGGTGTTGCCTTCGGCGGGTTGTGCTATTACGACTGCGTAGAAGCTGAC
>WRBE01000035.1 GCA_009779845.1 Oscillospiraceae bacterium | reverse complement strand
TAATTAAAGATATTAGCTTGCAAATGAAATATTCCAAAAACTAAAACGGATATACAAAAAACGCCTTGATTCAGGCGTTTTTTGTTTGGGTTTTTCTTCCAGTCCACTAAAAAGAAGCAAAAAATCAACACAGGGGCTGCGCCCCTATGTACCCGCTAAGGTCAAGTCATTTCGCATCTTATACCCCGCACTGGTGCAAAAACCCTCACGCCAGATGTAATAGTACTCTCAACCCCAATGGTCAAGGGCAAGGGTGTTGCCAGTGGGATGTTTTATCGAAATGCACTCAAAAATGGGTCGTGTGGGGTCAAGGTGCCTTTTCCTCTCTTGGTGTTCCGGCTTCTTAGTTTTCGCTTGCATTTTCAATGATTCCGTGATACAATATGTGCAAGTCGAAATGAAAATGCGATGGCACCGAGCAGACGGCAATCTCTCGATGTCATAAGGTGCATTGACACCCCATGCATGACCCTCAACAGGCCCCATCGCCTTCCTAGTATAGCACATCTCCACTACAAGGACAAGGGATGGTGTATGGCACTGAGGTTCTACTGTATTCTCGTGCAGTATGGGTGTATACACCCATACTGCATTTTCTATTTCGGCCCGCGATGGGGCCAATAGTAGAAAGGAGAAACAGTCATGGAAGAGCAAAATCCAAACACAGTCAGCGCCTATGACAAACTACGCTCCACCCTAGAAGAGTTCAACGAAATCATGGACGAAACCCAAACCATGTACCACCATCTGTTCGTACGCTCCCTGTTCATCAAAGATTCCTTGCGCACCACACTGAAGCAATTGCAAGAACAAGAACACGGAACAGTCTAAGAGTTATCTTGATGTGCAGAAATGTGAAAAAATGTTAAAATCCGGTTGTGCAGAGTATACTTTTCCCCATGCCCGGACGCAATGCGGATGGCGGTATTGACAACATTGCAGGGCAAATATTACAATAGATGCAGTATGTTAGATTCGCATGCGGAGGTCTATATTATGCTGGTCAGTTTTGGTGTGATTATTATGGACATGTTCCCCTCGGAACAAGGAGTGGGGTTAGCGGCGGTCACGCACTTTACCCCTGTCCCCGGCGGTGCCGCCGCTAATGTGGCTGTGGCGGCCCAGCGGCTTGGGGTGCAGACTGCGTTCATGGGCAAGGTGGGGGACGAGCAATTTGGCCGCCATCTCCACCATGTCTTGCACCAAGAGGGCATCGACACCCGGGGCATGGTGTTTGACGCTTACGCCCGCACCACCTTAAATTTTCATGCCATCCGCCCCGACGGATCAATTGAGCATCTGTTTTACCGAAATCCCGGTGCCGATACTGCTTTGGCTCCGGCGGATTTGCATACGGAGATACTAGAC
This sequence comes from Oscillospiraceae bacterium, assembly GCA_009779845.1. Lineage (GTDB taxonomy): Bacteria > Bacillota > Clostridia > Oscillospirales > Oscillospiraceae > WRAB01. The sequence continues at coordinate 25,119 of WRBE01000035.1, read as the reverse complement.
AACGCCTGTGTGTTCCATTTTGATTCTCTCAACCTGACAGACGAGCCCTGTAAAAGTGCTGTAGACGTGGCGATTCACCGGGCAAGGGCCGCTGGGGCCTTAATCTCCTTTGACGTGAACTATCGGGATGTGCTTTGGCGTGACATAGCCGATGCCAAGGACATCGTACTGGAATACGCCGCCAAAGCGGATATTGTAAAACTCAACGAACCCGAGGTTCAGCTATTTTTAGGCGGCCCGGCTGGGGTAGAGGGACTGCTAGATGCCGGGGCGAAGCTGATTCTTGTCACCTTGGGTGAAAAAGAAGTCTACTACCAAACCAAACACGTCTCCGGCACCCAAGCGGGATTTCCCGTAGAGCCCTTCGACACCATCGGTTGCGGGGATTCTTTCATGGCGGGCTTTCTGGCCTGTATCATCAAGGAAAACCAGTTGACCGGGAACTTTGATGCCGCAGATATTGTCCGCTATTGCCGGACTGCCAGTGCTGGGGCTTCTATCACCGCCACCCGACCGGGCTGTATTCCTGCCATGCCCACCATAACAGAAGTGCAGACCTTTTTGGAAAAACACGGGCATACCTTATAAAAAGGCTTGTATTTGACCATGCTTCATGTTACAATATGTTATAATAGTTAAAATATGTGAACCCATGCAGCACAGGAGGCGGAAAACATGAGTCAACTCTTAGATCAAGCAATCGAACATGCGAAACAGCACGCCAAGGTTCGACCGGATTGTGGCGGGCGGTTAGGGGGGCGTTTGGCTGTGGTAACCGGCGGCGCCCAAGGGTTCGGGCTGGGCATCGCCCAAGAACTGCACCGAGAAGGGGCAAGCGTCGTGCTGGCTGACTTAAACTTAGCGCAAGCGGAGCTGGCGGCCAAAGATATGGGTAAGGGTGCTTACGCTGTCCAAGTGGACGTGTCTAATCTGGAAAGTGTAGAACAAATGGTGGCCCGGTCTGTGGAACTCATGGGCGGCATTGACCTGTTTGTAGCAAATGCCGGGGTGCTCCGCTCCGGCGGGTTGGATGAGTTGACCCCGGCGGATTTTGAATTTGTGACAAAGGTCAACTACACCGGGTATTTCAACTGTGTCCGCACCGTGACCCGGATTATGAAAGCCCAGTTTGAGGCCGATGGCAGCCGGTTTTATGACATTGTGCAAATTAACTCCAAGTCCGGTTTAGAGGGTTCCAAGCGAAACTTTGCATACGCCGGCGGGAAATTTGGCGGTATCGGCCTGACCCAAAGCTTTGCCATGGAGCTGGCCCCATACCAAATTAAGGTTAACTCCATTTGTCCCGGTAACTTTTATGACGGTCCCCTGTGGTCAGACCCAGAACAGGGGTTGTTTGTCCAGTATCTCCGGGCCGGAAAAGTGCCAGGGGCAAAGACGGTGGAAGACGTGAAGGCCAGTTACTTGTCCAAAAGCCTGATTCAGCGGGGCTGTACGCCGGAGGATGTGGCAAAAGCGGTGTATTACTGCGTCGAGCAATGCTACGAGACCGGCCAAGCCATTCCCGTTACCGGCGGACAAGTCATGTTGTCTTAGGGGGATGAATACGATGACAAAAACAGAAAAACTAGCCCTGTTAAATGCGGACACCGAGGCAATGCGGTTAGAACATCTGGCGACGCTTCTCCAAGCAGAGGCCGCACCGCCGGAACAACTGCCCCAATTTGCCAATAACCATATCCATACCACCTACTCATTCTCCCCCTACAGCCCCACGGCGGCGGTTTATTTCGCCCGTGAGGCGGGGTTACAGACGGCGGGGATTATGGATCACGACTCCATCGGCGGCGCAAAAGAATTCCGCCGGGCGGGAGAGCTTGCGGAAATCGGCACCACCTGCGGCATTGAGTGCCGGGTGAATTTGGACGATACAGCACTGGCAGGCCGCAAGCTGAATAACCCAGACCAAGCGGGCATTTGCTACATGGCCATCCACAGCGTCATGCCGGATAAGATTGACTATGTGCAGGCAGTGTTTGCCCCACTCCGGGAAAAGCGCAATGTCCGCAACCGGGCAATGGTGGCACGAATCAATGAGATTACTGCACCCTTTGGCATTACTATAAACTTTGAGCAAGACGTGCTGCCCTGTTCGAAATATCATGAGGGCGGGACTGTCACCGAACGGCACCTGCTCTGGGCCTTAGCTGGGAAAGTGATTACCACCTGCGGCGCAAAGGGTGTGGCGGCGTTGTTAGAAAAGTTGGGCATCACCCCAAGTGCCGCCCAAGCAAGCAGGCTCACATCGAGCAACCCGGACTTACAATATGATCTGCTGGGCATCTTTAAAGCCCATTTGGTGGCCCGGTTCTACATCCCCGCCACAGAGGAGTGTATGCGCCTAAAAGAGCTGGTTCAAGTCGCAGAAGAAGCCGGTGCTATCCTCTGCTACCCCTACTTAGGGGACGTGGGTGAGTCGGTAACGGGAGACAAGAAGCGAGAGCAGTTTGAGGACAGCTTTTTAGACGAACTCTTTGAAGTGGTCTATGCTGAGGGGGTGCGGGGCATTACTTACATGCCATCCCGCAACACAGAGGCCCAGATTGCCCGCCTGCGGGCATTGTGTACCCAATATCATATGGTAGAAATTTCCGGCGAGGACATCAACACCCCCGCCCAAAGTTTTATTTGTGAAAAGTTAGCAGACCCCGGTTTCGCCCACTTGGTAGAGGCCACATGGATGCTCATTGAGCGAGAAAAGGAGCGCAAATAGCGATGAAAACAAAAGCAGTCCGCCTATACGGCAAGCAAGACATTAGATTAGAAGAATTTGACCTGCCCCCAAGAAAAGACGACGAAATTCTGGCCCGTGTGGTGTCAGACAGTCTTTGCATGTCCTCTTACAAAGCGGTGACCCAAGGTGCTGACCACAAGCGAGTGCCCAATGATATTGCAGAGAATCCCGTGATGATTGGTCACGAGTTTTGCGGTGAGATTTTAGAGGTGGGGCCGAAGTGGCGCCACCAATTTACGCCCGGTCAAAAATTCTCTATCCAACCCGCCTTAAACTATAAGGGTACGCTGGATGCCCCCGGATACTCGTACCCCCATATCGGCGGGAACGCCACCCATATTATCATCCCCAACGAAGTCATGGAAATGGGTTGCCTTCTCCCTTATGAGGGAGAAGATTTCTTCGGCGGCTCTCTAGCCGAGCCGCTCAGTTGTGTCATCGGCAGTTATCACGCCATGTACCACACCACCCCCGGCTCTTACGTCCATCACATGGGCATCCAAGAGGGGGGCAATATGGCCATCCTGGCCGGTGTGGGCCCCATGGGTCTGGCCGCCATTGACTATATCATCCACTGCGACAGACGGCCAAACACTCTAGTGGTCACAGACATTGACGATGCACGGCTAGCGCTTGCCGCTATCAGATTGTCCCCGGCGGAAGCGGCGAAAAACGGCGTCACCCTCACCTACCTCAACACCGCAAAGGTGACAGACCCAGTAGCGGCCCTCATGGAACTCACGGACGGCACCGGCTATGATGACGTGCTGGTCTTTGCCCCCGTGGTGGCATTGGTAGAGCAAGCAGACCAAATTCTGGGCAAAGACGGATGTCTCAACTTCTTCGCTGGCCCCTCTGACCCCAGCTTTACCGCCCGGATGAACTTCTACAACGTCCACTACGCCAGCACCCATATTGTGGGTACCTCCGGCGGTAACACAGATGATTTGGTAGAGGCCTTAGACATGCTGGGCAAAGGGCTGTTAAACCCCGCAAACCTGATTACCCACATCGGCGGGCTGGACAGCGTGGTAGATGCCACCCTGAATCTCCCGAACATCCCCGGCGGAAAGAAGCTGGTCTACAACGAGGTCACCATGCCCCTCACCGCCATCGCAGACTTTGAGAAACTGGGCGAAACCGATCCGTTTTTCAAAGAACTCCACACCATCACGGAAAAAACCGGCGGCCTTTGGAGCGCAGAGGCCGAGCAGTATCTACTGGCAGAGCTGGTCGGGAAATAAAGCAGGTGTTCTTGCAGACGGCACCCACAAACTTGTCTGCAAATCTCAATTTATACGAGGGGAGTCGCATACATGATTATCAAAAATGGAACCATATTTTGTGAGGACGGCATATTCCGGAAACAAGAAATTGAGATGCAAAACGGCATCATCACCGCCTTAGCGGACACACTGAACCCGCAACAGGACACAGACGTGATAGACGCAAGTGCCTGCTACGTAGTGCCCGGTTTGGTGGACATTCACATCCACGGTGCCATGGGTGCCGATTTCAGCGACGGCACACCGGAAGCCATCGAAACCATTGCCCGATTTCTGCTCCAAAACGGTGTCACCAGTTTCCTAGGCACCACCATGGCCCTGCCGGAAGAAGAACTCTTCACGGCCTGTGAAACCGCACGCCCGTACTTCGACAAGTCCATCCCGGGCCAAGCAACCCTCCGGGGTATTAACATGGAGGGGCCCTTTTTCAGCCAAGAAAAGCGAGGTGCCCAGAACCCAGACTTTATCATCGGCGCAAACTTTGACATGTTCCAGCGTCTGCAAGCGGCCAGCGGCGGCAATATCCGCACCGTGGCCGTGGCACCAGAAATTGAAGGCGGACTTGGCTTTATTGAACAAGCCGCACCCCTCTGCACAGTTTCTCTCGCTCATACTGCCACAGACTTTGACACAGCAAGCCAAGCCTTTGCCCTAGGTGCCGACCATTTGACGCACCTGTTCAACGGAATGCCGCCACTGCACCACCGAGAGCCGGGTGTCATTGGTGCCGCCGTGGACGCAGAAGCCTATGCAGAGCTCATCTGTGACGGACTGCACCTCCACCCCGCCGTGGTACGGGCTAGCTTCCGCCTCTTCGGAGACGACCGCATCTGCCTAATCAGCGACTCCATGCGGGCCTGCGGCTTGGCTGACGGGCAGTATGTCTTAGGCGGACAAACCATGACCGTAACAAACGGCGGCTCATTCACAGAAAACGGCTCTCTCGCTGGCAGTGTAACAAACTTACTGGGCTGTATGCGTCGCACCGTTAACCTCGGAATCCCCCTAGAGCGCGCCCTCAAAGCCGCCACCATCAACCCCGCCAAGTCCGTAGGACTAGATGACAAAATCGGCTCACTCACCATAGGCAAACGCGGAGACGTATTGGTGCTGAACCAAGATTTGGAACTCAAACATGTACTTTCCGGCGGTGTGCTGGCTTTTTAGGTTCTAAACCCTATAAGAAGTTTTTGAGCATAGTTCAATAGAGCATCCCACTGGCACCACCGCCCTTAACCATTGGAATTACATAGGGGCGTAGCCCCTGTGTTGATTTTTTGCTTCTTTTTGTTCAATGACATACTACGAGACTGACCTTTGCGGGTGCCCTTCCCGCAAATGGTTAGTTGAGCCAATACCTCTAGGGTAAAAAGAAGGCCCGTCCGGCAGGACATACACGCTGGCGGGAACCGCCAAGAAAACCCTCGGCGGCAACGCCGACAGGAAAGGTCAAGAACCGGGACATCGAAACATCACCCCAACCCAACCAACGCATACACCACCCCATAGGCCATAGCCGCCAACACCCCGAACACCAACACCGGCCCAGCGATGGTGAACAGCTTGGCGGCAGTGCCCACCACATGCCCCTCACTCTTAAACTCCATAGCGGGACTAACCACAGCATTCGAGAACCCCGTAATCGGTACCAAACTACCCGCTTTCCCCACTTGGGCCAGTTTATCGTATACATTGAGCCCTGTCAGCAGTGCCCCCAGAAAAATCAGCGTAACGGCCGACATGGTGCGGGCGTTTTCTAGCTCCATACCGTAGTGGACATAGACTTTGATAATCCCCTCGCCTATGGCGCAAATGAGGCCGCCCACAAAAAAAGCCCGGACTACATTCCCGCCTAGCTTAGACTTCGGCGCCATTTGGTCGATATAAGTGCTATATTGTTGGTTTGTCATCTTTTGCATACGAAAACCCTCCCTATTTGAGGTAGTTTCTCAAATAGGGAGGGTTTTTATACGTCAATCTTACTCGGTCGCAGCAGCGGCAGAACCTTGCTCTACTAGCTCAATCACTGCCATCTCAGCTGCATCCCCACGGCGGGGGCCAATGCGGATGATGCGACAGTAGCCGCCTTGGCGGGCCTCAAACCGCGGTGCCAGTTCACCGAATACTTTGGTGACCACGTCCTCACGGGTGATAAACGCCAACGCATCCCTGCGGGAGGCAAGGGTGTTTTTCTTGCCCAGCGTGATCATCTTCTCGGCGATGGGCCGAATTTCTTTGGCTCTGGTCACTGTGGTCTCCATCCGGCCATTATCCAGAAAGTCTGTCACCTGCTGGCGTAGCATCGCCCGGCGCTGATCCGTCGGTTTGCCCAGTTTACGTCTTCCAGTCATAGGGTCTTCCCTCCTTTGTCCTTTTCCGTGTCGGAAAAGTTCCTAGCCATCTGCAACTTGTTGCAGACGATATTACATGGTTACGCTGTCATCATCGGCTAGACCCATTCCCATCATGGACAGCTTATGAATGACTTCTTCTAATGATTTACGGCCTAGATTCCGCACCTTGATCATCTCTTCTTCCGTTTTGGAGATGAGATCCTCTACGGTGTTGATATTGGCCCGCTTGAGACAGTTGAAGCTTCGCACAGAGAGGTCTAACTCCTCAATGGTCATCTCCAACACTTTATCCCGCTGGGTCTCAGACCGCTCAACCACGGTGCTGGTGGCCCCCACCGCCTCAGAGAGGCCGATGAACAACTCGAAGTGATCCACCAGAATCTTGGCACCCAAGCTCACCGCGTCCCGGGCAGAGATGGTCTTATCTGTCCAAACCTCTAGGGTCAGCTTGTCAAAGTCGGTGGTCTTACCTACACGGGTGTTCTCCACAGAGTAGTTTACCCGCACCACGGGGGTGTAGATAGAGTCTACAGGAATCACACCAATGATCGTCTGTTGGGGCTTATTGCGCTCTGCTGGGACATACCCTCTGCCGTGGCTGAGAGTTAGTTCCATACTGAGATACGCATCCGGGCCCAAGGTGGCAATGTGGTGGTCGGGGTTTAAAATCTCCACCTCGCCGTCGTCTTTGATACTGCCGGCTGTGACAACACCTTCTCCGCTGGCCTCGATATAGATGGTCTTTGTCTCTTCTGTGTGAAGTTTTGCCGTAATCCCTTTGACGTTTAAGATAATCTCTGTCACGTCTTCTTTCACACCGGGGATGGTGGAAAATTCATGTTGGATACCGGCAATTTTCACTGTGGTTATAGCCGTTCCCGGCAAGGATGAGAGCAGTATCCGCCGCAGAGAGTTACCGAGGGTTGTACCATAGCCTCTCTCTAATGGCTCAATCTCAAACTTGCCGTAAGAATCGTCACCGGGGGTTTCTAAACATTCAATGCGTGGACGCTCTATTTCAATCATGTTCTACATTACCCTCCTTAAAAGTTGGCACAAACCTGCGCCACTTGATATCAGCTTTCCAATTCTGAAGGGTCTCCGCACTATCTTGAGTAGAATTCGACGATGAGACTTTCCTCGATGGGGAAGTCAATGTCTTCTCTTGCAGGCATCTTTGTCACTGTGCCCTTTAAGCTATTCTTCTCACGATCAAGCCATTGCGGAGGCGTAATGATAATCGCGTCCTCACCTGTCAGTCTCTTGAACATAACCGAACTGCGGCTTTTTTCGCGGACCTCAATCACATCTCCCACGGAGACGAGGAACGAGGGAATGTTCACACGGCGGCCATTGACCATAAAGTGACCGTGGGACACGGCTTGCCGTGCCTCTCTCCGGGTCAGGGCGAGCCCTAACCGATACACCACGTTGTCGAGACGGCGCTCAATGGTGGAGAGCATAATCTCACCGGTAACACCGGGGGTGTTGGCCGCTTTCTGGTAATACATACGGAACTGTTTTTCCAGTATGCCGTATACGAATTTTACTTTTTGTTTCTCGTTGAGCTGTAAGCCATACTCGCTCTGCTTTTTACGGGTTTGTGCCCCGGGGTTGCGGTTCGAGCGGCTTTTGGACTTATAGGTGTATCCCATAACGGCAGGAGAGATGTCTAATGTCCTACAGCGTTTTACGATGGGCTGCATGTTTCTAGCCATATTTCACACTCCTCCTTTATACTCTGCGCCGCTTGGGTGGGCGGCAACCGTTGTGGGGGATGGGGGTCACGTCTTTGATCATGGTGACCTCTAAGCCCGCACTTTGCAGGGCACGGATGGCGGCCTCACGACCGGAACCGGGACCCTTAACGAATACTTGAACAGTTTTCAAGCCATGCTCCATAGCGGCTTTCGCTGCCACCTCCGCTGCGGTTTGGGCCGCAAAGGGAGTGGATTTCTTGCTGCCGCGGAAGCCTTGGCCGCCGGACGATGCCCAGCTGATGGCATTGCCGTGAACGTCTGTCACGGTAACCATGGTGTTGTTGAATGAAGAGCGGATGTGAACTGCGCCCTTTTCGATATTCTTCCGTTCCCGACGGCGGGTACGTGTCTTTTTGCCTTTGGGTGGTGCCATGTCTACATCCCTCCTTTACTTCTTCTTGTTGGCGATTGTACGCTTTGGCCCTTTGCGGGTTCTGGCGTTTGTCTTTGATCGTTGCCCACGAACAGGCAACCCACGACGATGGCGTAGGCCACGGTAGCTACCGATCTCTGTAAGCCGCTTGATATCAAGGGCCACAGAACGGCGGCGGTCACCTTCTACCATATACTCTTTGTCAATACACTCACGGAGTGCGGCTTCTTGCTCATCCGTCAGGTCTTTCGTCCGAATCGTGGGGTCAATCCCTGTGGTAGCTAGAATCTTCTTTGCGCTGGTTCTGCCGATTCCGAAGATATAGGTGAGCGCAATTTCCACTCGCTTATCTCGTGGCAGGTCAACACCGGCAATACGTGCCATATATCCTGTTCCTCCTTAACCTTGTCTTTGTTTGTGGCGGGGATTTTCACAGATAACCATGACCCGGCCTTTGCGTTTGATAATTTTGCATTTTTCGCACATGGGTTTCACACTCGGTCTGACTTTCATGTGACTACTCCTTCTCCGGCAGTGTAAAACAAGATTCCTACCCCATAAACAGCCCTGCCGGCGGCGGTTTCGAGGGTTTTATAAAAGTTTATCTTTACGAATCGGCTTGGGTTGCCGCGGTAGAGGTGTTTTTTGTCTCAACCCCCAGTCCGACACGGAAAGGACTTCGGTATTACTTACTACGCCAAGTGATTCTGCCTCGGGTCAAATCGTAGGGCGACATTTGCACCGTCACCTTATCGCCGGGCAGAATGCGGATAAAGTTCATCCGAAGCTTGCCGGAAATGTGCGCCAAGATTACGTGTCCGTTACCAATGTCCACTTGGAACATGGCGTTTGGAAGAGATTCTACTACGGTTCCCTCTAGCTCAATTACATCGTCTTTTGCCACGCTTTACTCAACCTCCCCTGTTTCCGTCTGTCCTGCTTGTGCGTTGTTACGAAACGCCGCTAAGGCTTTTCGGATGTCACTGTTATTTACCCGTTCACCGCTTCTTAATTTCTCAGCCACCCGAGAATCCTCACGGACTAAGAACATGCAGTGTTTTTCCTTTTTGCGCTTGGGATGCTCTACCTTGCGGCTTTTTCCGTCTACTAAGACCAGAAACTCACCGTCCACCTCGGCCACGAATAAGGATTTCCCCTTATCTCTGCCGTTTTGGGAGCGTACAATATCCCCTTTACAAACTTTCATATGACTCATTCCCTCAAACATCGCATCGGGTGAGAATTTCCGGCTCACCGTCTGTTATCAGCACCGTATTCTCATAGTGGGCGGATAAACTGCCGTCTGCTGTGACTACGGTCCAACCGTCCTCTAATATCCGAACCGCCGGGCCGCCTTGGTTAATCATGGGTTCAATGGCTAAGGTCATCCCTGCTTGTAGTCGGGGCCCTCTGCCTGGATTTCCGAAGTTCGGCACTTCCGGCGCCTCATGGAGTGATTTGCCGATACCGTGTCCCACAAAATCCCGCACGACACCAAACCCGCGATCCTCGGCATAGGACTGGATGGCATGAGAGAGGTCTGTCAGCCGCAGTCCCGCTTTACAGTAGGTCAGGGCTTCATAGAAACTCTGCTTCGTCACATCAATGAGTTGCCGTGCTTCCCGTGAGACTTCTCCCACTGGAAAGGTTGCGGCACAGTCGCCGTAAAATCCGTTCGCCACCACACCCACGTCAATACTGACCATGTCACCGTCTTGGATCACTCTGCTACTAGGAATTCCGTGGATGACCTCTTCGTTCACCGAGATACAAACACTTTTGGGAAACCCGTTATAGCCCAGAAAGGCAGGCACAGCTCCAGCTTTTTCAATCAGCTTTCGTACTGCCCGGTCAATCTCATCTGTGGTCACGCCGGGCACTGCCATCTCACCGGCCAGCTTTCTGGCTTTGGCAGCCAGTGCACCAGCTTGCCGCATGAGTTCAATTTCACGGGCGGACTTGAGTTGAATCAACCTGCTCACCTATGCCTCCAAGACGTCAAACACACGGGCGGTGACTTCTTCTACTGTTCCCTCAGAGGGAACCACTTTCAGAATACCCTTTGCGGTGTAAAAGTCGATGAGGGGGGCCGTCTGTTCACGGAACACTTCCAGCCTGCGCCCTACGGTGTCCGTTGTGTCGTCCGGTCGTTGCACTAAGGCCGTGCTACAAACGTCACAGATCCCCTCTGTTTGCGGCGGGTTGGCGGTGATGTGATGCACTGCTTGGCACTCAGGGCAAGACCGCCGGCCAGAAAGCCGATCAATAACCGCTTGGTCGGGGATATCGAAGAACAGACAAGTGTCCACTTCTACCTCTAATGCCTCTAACCCTTCCGCTTGTGCCACGGTTCGTGGTACGCCGTCTAGGATATAGCCGGGGTTACAGTCCGGCTCTGCCAGACGTTCTTTGATGATGTTTAGGATGATGTCATCCGACACCAATTCCCCTGCCGCCAGCAGGTCTTTGACCTGTAGGCCGAGGGGCGTTTCCGCCTTCACGGCGGCTCGTAGCATGTTTCCCGTGGATAGGGCGGGGATACCCAAGCGGTTGCTGATAAACTCCGCCTGGGTTCCCTTCCCTGCACCGGGCACGCCCAGTAAAATAATCCGCATGTTTCTACTCCAAGAAGCCTTTGTAGTGCCGCATGAGCATTTGGCTCTCCAAGCTCTTGACTGTCTCCAGTGCAACACCTACGGCAATGATAACGCTGGTGCCGCCAAGGGCGACGCCGGTGTTGGCCGCCGCAGGGCTAATCATACCCACAATAATGGGCAGACCTGCCACGATAGCCAGATACACCGCACCGAACACGGTAATTTTACCCAGCACTTTTTGCAGATGGTCACTGGTGGGCTTTCCGGGACGGAAGCCCGGGATATAGCCACCGTTTTTCTTGAGATTATTGGCAATCTCAATGGGGTTAAACTGGATTTGGGAATAGAAGTAGCTAAAGAACACGATGAGCAGCACGTAGATAATGAGATACGGCAACCCTGTGTGGTTAAAGAACTCAGAAACCGTGTATAGCCATGTTCCCTCCGCCGGGTTCGCAAAGGCCGCAATGGTCGCCGGTAAGCTGGCCAACGCCTGTGCGAAGATGATGGGCATAACGCCGGACATGGAGAGTTTAATGGGTAAGTGCGTACTCTGCCCGCCGTACATTTTCCGGCCCACCACGCGCTTGGCATACTGTACCGGAATTTTCCGCTCGGAGTTTTGGATAACCACGATGAGTACCATCAGCGCCAAAGCACCAACCAGTACCAACACAATCAGCCACCAAGGAAGCGACCCGTCCCAAGTACCCATAATCATGTTGCTCACAGCGATGGGGAATCGGGATACGATACCGGCAAACAGGATGATAGAGATACCGTTACCGATACCAAATTCTGTAATCTGCTCACCCAGCCACATAACTAGGGCACTACCAGCAGTAAAACTCAGTACGATGATGATTCCGGCCATAAAGCCTTCCGCACCTTCAATGAGCAGCCCGCCGTTTCTGAGCATGAGGTAATAGGCAAAACCCATGACCAGACCCAGAGCAACGGTGCCGAAACGGGTAATTTTGTTGATCAACTTCTTGCCGTCTTCACCGCCCTCTTTTTGTAACCGCTCTAGGGCGGGAATCGCCACACAGAGAAGCTGCATGACAATAGAGGCGGTGATGTAGGGCTGGATGGACAGAGCAAACAATGTGGCCGCTTCAAACGCGCCGCCGCTCATGGTGTTAAATAACCCCAGAATGGTGTTGCCCAAGGCATTGAAATGGTCAGCGAGAATCGCTGTATTCACGTAGGGAACAGGGATGGCATTACCCAGCCGGAAGATGACAAGGATTAAGAGGGTAAAAATCATTTTGCCTCTCAGCTCGTCAATTTTCCAAGCGTTGCGTATTGTCTGTAGCACCCTAAATCACCTCCGCCTTTCCGCCGGCTGCCTCAATTTTGGCTTTGGCCGACTCGGAAAATGCGGACGCTTGGACTGTAAGCTTTTTCGTCAGCTCACCACCTGCCAGAATCTTCACGCCGTGTTTGGGCTTGGAGATCAGGCCTTTGTCCATTAAGCTTTGGACAGTCACCTTGGAACCGCTACGGAACTGCTCTAGTTGAGAGACATTCACGGAAACCATCGGCTTTGCGAAAATGTTGTTGAAGCCCCGCTTGGGTAAGCGGCGCACCAAGGGCATCTGGCCACCCTCAAACCCGATACGGACACCGCCGCCGGATCTGGAGTTCTGGCCGCCATGGCCCCGGCCTGCGGTCTTCCCGTTGCCGGTACCCGGCCCACGGCCTTTGCGCTTTCTGACTTGGGTGGACCCGTCAGCGGGTCTTAACTCGTGTAGTTTCATAACAGCACCCCCTACTGCACTTCGGTGACTTCGACAAGGTACCGAATCTGGTGTAACTTGCCTCTGGTCTGTGGGTTGTCGGGCTGGATGGTTTCACTGTTGATACGGCGCAGCCCCAATGAATGGGCAGTGGCAATGTGCTTTTCCAATCTGCCGTTTAGGCTTTTCACAAGCTTAATCTGTAGTTTCGCCATCTGCTACCGCCCCCTTACTACCAAAAATCTCTTTCGGGGTTTTGCCCCGAATTTTGGCCACTTGGGCCACATCACGTAAACTTCTGAGCCCCTCCATAGTGGCATTCACCACGTTCTGGGGATTGTTGGTGCGCAGACATTTGGAATATACATCCTTAATGCCTACCGCCTCCATCACCGCACGGACGGGGCCACCGGCGATAACGCCGGTACCCGGAGGTGCGGGCTTAATCAACACCTTACCGGCACCGAACCGACCGATAACCTCATGGGGAATGGTGCTCCCGGAAAGGGTGATGGTCTCTACGTTCTTCTTGGCATCTTCGATGCCCTTGCGGATGGCCTCAGATATCTCACCGGCTTTGCCTTGACCATATCCGACCCGGCCTTTGCCGTCGCCCACAACACAGAGGGCGGAGAACTTGAATATCCGGCCACCTTTAACGGTCTTAGAGACACGGTTGATGGAGACTACTTTTTCAGTGAATTCACTGGGCGGTGCCTCTTCCCGCCGACGACGGTTCCCGTCTCTGCCGCCGCCTCTTGGGCCGCGATTATCGCCACGGTTGTCGTTTCTTTGCTGCTCTGCCATATCTTGTTTCTCCTCCTCTCTTAAAATTGTAGTCCGGCTTCACGGGCACCTTCTGCCAGGGCTTTGACACGCCCATGGTAAAGATATCCGCCCCGGTCAAATACGACGCTCTCAATGCCTTTGTCTTTGGCACGTTTTGCAATCGCTTCGCCAATCTTCTTTGCGGCCTCCATGTTGCCACCGTTGTCTGTGAAGTCTTTCTCCACAGAAGACGCGGCACATAGTGTCACACCGGCTGCATCGTCAATCACTTGTGCATAGATGTGACTGCGGCTACGAAACACGTTGAGTCTGGGTCTTTGAGGTGTGCCCGCAACCTTCCCTCTTACACGGCGATGACGCCGTTTGCGTTGTTTGTTCACGTCTGGTTTCTTAATCATACGGTCAACACCTCCCTCTATTTCGCGCCGGTCTTGCCTTCTTTGCGGCGGATGACTTCGTCAGCGTACTTAATGCCCTTGCCCTTATAGGGTTCCGGCGGACGCTTTTTCCGTACATCTGCTGCAAATTGGCCGACAAGCTGTTTATCGATCCCGCTGATGATGATCTTGTTTTGGCTGGGGGCTTCAATGCTGATGCCCTCAATCTCTTCCATGATAACCTGATGGCTGTAGCCTAGGTTCATGACCAGTTTTTTACCCTCTTTGGCTACTCTATAGCCAACGCCGTTGATGTCCAGCTCTTTTTTGAACCCGTCCGTCACACCGACCACCATGTTGTGAACCAAGCTACGAGTCAGACCGTGGAGGCTCTTGTGTAGTTTTAGCTCACTGGGGCGTTTGACGTTGACTTCGCCCGGTGTAATGTCCAGTTCCATAGCCGGATGAATCGCTTGGGTCAAAGTCCCCTTGGGGCCTTTCACCGTGAGGACACCGCCCTCTAGTTTCAGCTCCACGCCCGGCGGTACTGCAATGGGCGCTCTTCCAATTCTTGACATTGTTTAAGCCCCCCCTTACCACACGAAAGCTAGGACTTCACCACCGACATTGCTCGCTCTTGCGGCCTTGTCGGTCATGACGCCCTTGCTCGTAGAAATGATTGCGATACCAAGGCCACGGAGTACCCGAGGTAACTCGTCAGCACCGGCATAAACCCGGAGACCGGGCTTTGACACCCGGCGGAGGCCAGTGATAACCTTCTCCCGGGACGGACCATACTTGAGAGACACACGGACAATGCCCTGTGTGCTGTCATCAATAACTTGGTAGGTTCTGATATACCCCTCGTCCAGCAGAATCTGGGCGATGGATTTTTTCATTTTTGATGCGGGAATGTCAACCGTGTTGTGCCCTGCGGCACTGGCATTTCTGATCCGGGTTAACATATCTGCAATAGGATCTGTGATTTGCATAAACTTCCTCCTTTAAGAAGTTACAGGTTCTCACCTGTTTCGGCGGCAAGGTTCCGAGTGTGACACCCGGCCTTTTGCCATCCGGTTTTGTAGGGGCGACCTGGGGTCGCTCGTGGGCGCGCATTGCGCGCCCTCTACGATTTCATTTACCAACTCGCTTTTCTGACACCGGGGATCTGGCCTTTGTAGGCTAGCTCACGGAAACAGATTCTGCACACGGCGTAATCTCTGAGATAGGCATGGGGCCGTCCACAGATTTTACAGCGGTTGTAGCGCCGGGTGGAGAACTTGGGCTGTTTTTGCTGTTTGAGTACCAATGCTTTCTTTGCCATGTTTACTCTCCTCCTACGCTTCTGTGAACGGGGCACCCATCATGGATAGCAGGGTGCGGGCTTCTTCGTCGGTTTGGGCGGTGGTACAGATGACTACGTCCATGCCGCGAATCTTCTCAATCTTGTCGTAATCAATCTCTGGGAAGATCAGTTGTTCTTTTAAGCCCAAAGCATAGTTCCCGCGGCCGTCAAAGGCGTTGGGGCTGATGCCACGGAAGTCACGGACACGGGGCAGGGCCACGTTAAACAGCCTGTCTAAGAACTCCCACATCCGCTCTGCGCGGAGAGTGACTTTGACACCCACAGCCATTCCTTCCCGCAACTTAAAGTTCGCTACGGACTTTTTGGCTTTGGTCATAATGGCTTTCTGCCCGGTGATTTGGCTGATCTCTTTCACTACGGCATCTAGGGCCTTGACGTTGTCTTTGACATCTCCGCAGCCCACGTTGACTACAATTTTTTCAAAGCGGGGCACTTGCATCACGCTTTTGTAGCCGAATTTTGACATCAGGGCGGGAGCCACGTCGCTCTGATACTTGTCTTTTAGTCTAGGCAATGGTTATTCCCTCCCTCTCTTAGATTTCTGCGCTGCATTTTTTGCAGACCCGGACTTTTTTGCCCTTGTCTGTAAACTTCACAGCGTGACGTGTGGGTTTCGAGCATTTCGGGCAAACCCGCATTACTTTGGATGCGTAAATGGGGGTCTCCATCTTAATGATTCCGCCGGGGTCGCCTTGCTTCCGGGGTTTCTTGTGGCGCTTGGCCATGGAAATCCCTTCTACAATGACTTTGCCGCCTTTGGCATCCACAGACAAGACTTTGCCGGTTTTGCGCTCGCCTTTATCGTTCTTGATTGCGTCTCTACCGGTGAGGACGACTACGGTATCGCCAGTTCTGATATGCATGGTTGCCGTCCCTCCTTATACTACTTCCGGGGCCAATGACAGGATTTTCATATAATCCTTGTCACGCAGCTCCCGGGCCACGGGGCCGAAGATTCGGGTCCCTTGGGGGTTTTTGTCTTCTTTGATTAGTACGGCGGCATTCTCGTCAAACCGTACATAGGTTCCGTCAGCACGACGGAGCCCTTTTGCGGTACGCACGATGACCGCACGCACCACTTCGCCCTTCTTCACGGTCCCGCCGGGGGCCGCTTTTCGGACGGAGGCGACGATGACGTCACCGATGTTCCCATACTTTCTTCTGGAGCCGCCAAGTACCCGGATCGTTTTGATCTCTTTGGCACCGGTGTTATCGGCTACTTTCAGATAGGATTCTACTTGTATCATGTTTCCGGCACCTCCTTACTTGGCTTTTTCGATGATTTCGACCAGCCGCCAGCGTTTGTCTTTGGACAGGGGCCGTGTTTCCATGACCCGTACTCTGTCGCCGATACCGCACTGGTTGGACTCGTCGTGGGCTTTGAGTTTGATAGAGCGTTTGACAATCTTCTTATACAAGGGGTGGGGCACACGACTTTCAATGAGAATCACTGCGGTCTTATCCATCTTGTCACTGACCACGGTGCCGACCCTTGTTTTTCTTGCGTTTACTCTCTTGTCTGCCATCTCAGCTTACCTCCCCGCTCTGCTCACGCAGGACTGTTTTGACTCGGGCAATGTCACGCTTGACCGCCCGGATTCGGATTGGGTTATCCAGCTGGTTTGTGGCGTGCTGCATACGCAGGGTGAATAAATCTTTTTTCAGCTCGCCTAGTTTCGCTTCTAGCTCGGCGGGCTTTAGTTGACGTACTTCTGTTGCCTTCATCTTATTCACCGCCTGTCTCGATCTCGCGTACGACAAATTTTGTCTTACACGGCAACTTATGGCTGGCAAGGCGCATGGCCTCACGAGCTGCCTCTTCGGAAACGCCGGCCATCTCGAACATAATCCGACCGGGCTTGACTACCGCCACCCAGTACTCCGGGGAACCTTTACCGGAACCCATGCGGGTCTCGGCGGGCTTTTCTGTGACGGGTTTGTCCGGGAAAATCTTAATCCAAACTTTACCGCCACGCTTGGTGGAACGGGTCATGGCGATACGGGCCGCCTCAATCTGGTTTGAGGTAATCCACGCTGGCTCTGTGGCCTGTAAGCCGAACTCACCATAGGTCACGGTGTTGCCGCGGGTGGCTTTCCCCTTCATCCGGCCACGATGGACCCGGCGATATTTCACTCTTTTTGGAAGTAACATATTACTCGGTTCCTCCTTCCTTGGGGCGCGCAGGGGGTGTAGCGGGTTTTTCCGCTAGGCGGGTGCCGGGGTTTACATACTTAAACCCTTCGCCGCTTCTGCCGTCCCGGTTATTGTCACGGTTGCCTTGATAGCCACCGCCACCTTGTCTGCGGTCACCGCCGCCGCCTTGGCCGCCTCTGTAACCGCCACCGCCTTGTCTGCGGTCACCACCGCCACGACGATCGCCGCCGCGCCGGTCACCGTCTCTACGCTCACGGGGCGGACGGCTAGTGTCCATGGTGCGGGGGGTGGTGCGGAGGGTTTGGCTTAATACCTCACCCTTATAAATCCAAACTTTTACGCCGATTTTACCGTAGGTGGTGTCGGCTTCATAGAACCCGTACTCAATGTCAGCACGGATAGTTTGCAGTGGAATGGTACCCTCGTGATAACTCTCACTCCGGGCAATCTCGGCACCGCCGAGACGACCGCCTACTGTAACCTTGATACCACGGACACCCATGCGCATCGCACGGCCCATGGCACCCTTCATGGCACGACGGAATCCAATCCGGCGTTCCAGTTGGCTGGCAATGTTCTCTGCCACTAGTTGGGCGTTGGTGTCGGGGGTCTTGACCTCTACAATGCTGAGAGAGACGGGCTTGCCGACCATCTTCTCTAGTTGCAGGCGTAGACGCTCAATCTCTGTACCGCCCTTGCCGATGACCACGCCGGGGCGAGCACAGTGAATATAAATCTTCACCCGTACATTGTCCCGCTCAATTTCAATCTTCGGCACACTGGCCGCAAACAGGGTTTTCTTTAGAAATTTGCGGATATTATAATCTTCCACAATCAGGTCGCCCACTTTGTCTGCTCTTGCATACCAGCGAGAGTCCCAATCTTTGATAACGCCGACCCGCAGGCCGTGTGGATTTACCTTTTGTCCCATATCCTTACGCCTCCTTCTCTTTGACCACGAGCGTGATGTGACTGGTGCGTTTGTTAATCCGGTACATCCGGCCGTGGGCACGGGGCATGCCCCGCTTGAGAATGGGGCCGCCGGTTGCAAATGTTTCTGCAACGTAGAGGTTATCCGGGTCCATCTCGTGGTTGTTCTCCGCATTGGCACATGCGCTTTTGAGGAGCTTGACCAACAGTTCACTTGCCGCCTTCGGGGTCTGTAGCAGTATCCCTTGGGCCACCTGTACGTCTTTACCACGGATGAGGTCACAGACAATCTTCACCTTCCGGGGAGAGATGCGGACGTATTTCATTTCTGCTCTTGCTTCTGTCATGTTAAAATACCCCCTTATCTTCCGGTTTTAGAGCCAGCGTGGCCTCTATAGGTGCGGGTGGGGGCAAATTCCCCCAGCTTATGACCGACCATGTCCTCTGTGACATACACCGGCACGTGCCGCCGTCCGTCATGGACTGCGATGGTGTGCCCCACGAAAGATGGGAAAATCGTGCTGGCACGGGACCAGGTCTTTAGTACTTTCTTCTCGCCGCTCTCATTCAAGGCGGCAACGCGCTTTAGCAGTTCCGGGGCCGCAAAGGGGCCCTTCTTTAGACTTCTACCCATTCCTTACGACACCTCCTACTTCGTATTACGCCGCTTGACAATGTATTTGTCAGTCGGGTTCTTTTTCTTACGGGTCTTGTAACCCAGGGTGGGTTTACCCCAGGGTGTCACCGGCCCAGAGCGGCCGATGGGGGCCTTACCCTCACCACCGCCGTGGGGGTGGTCACAGGGGTTCATAACAGAGCCACGAACTGTGGGCCGCCAGCCCATGTGCCGTTTCCGGCCCGCTTTCCCAATGACGATGTTTTGGTGATCCATGTTCCCCACTTGGCCGATGGTGGCCATACAAGTGACACGGACTAAACGGTACTCGCCGGAGGGCATCCGAAGCTGGGCCATGTCACCCTCTTTGGCCATCAGCTGGGCTGATGTACCGGCAGAGCGAACCAGTTGACCGCCATGACCGGGGTGTAATTCAATGTTGTGAATTACGGTACCCACAGGGATGCTTTTAATCGGCAGTGCGTTACCCGGCTTAATGTCGGCACCGGTGGAAGAGATCACCGTGTCACCGGCACCTAAGCCCGCGGGGGCTAGGATATAGCGCCGCTCCCCATCTGTGTACTCTAGTAGCGCAATGTTTGCGCTACGGTTGGGGTCATACTCTAGGCGCAGGACAGTGGCTTCCATGTCCATCTTGTTGCGCTTGAAGTCGATAATCCGATACTTTCTCTTGTTGCCGCCGCCACGATGGCGGACGGTAATCCGACCATAGCTGTTCCGGCCGGCGTGCTTTTGCAGCACTTCTGTCAGTTTCTTTTCCGGTTTCGCCCGTTTGTCCACACCATCGAAGCCGGACACAGTCATGTGCCGCCGCGACGGAGTGGTGGGCTTAAAGGTTTTAATTGACATGTTTTATCCTCCCTTACACCATTCCCTCGAAGAATTCGATGGTTTTAGAATCTTCGGTCAAGCGGACAACTGCCTTTTTCCAGTCGGCGGTTTTGCCTTCCGGATGACGGCCCCGCCGCTTCATCTTGCCTCTGACGTGGAGGGTGTTGACTTTCATCACCTTCACGCCGAACACTTCTTCTACGGCCTTTTTAATCTCAATCTTCCCTGCGTCCCGTGGGACTTCAAACACGTATTTTTTCAAATCCGTGTGCTCCATGGACTGCTCAGAGATGATGGGCCGGACGATGACATCATAGGCGCTTCTCATTATGCAAACACCTCCTCAATCTTTGACAGGGCTGTTTTGTCAATCACCAAGGCCCGGGCGTTGATTATCTCATAAGGACTCATAATCGTGCCGAAGGTCACATTGACACCGGGGATGTTTCTTGCACTCTTGTACACGTTTTCATCCCGCTCGTTTGTGACCACCATAGCTTTCTTGCCGCCTAACTCTAACTTGTTGAGCAAGTTGACAATCTGCTTGGTTTTAATCTCGCCTAAGGTCAAGCTGTCGATGACGTAGATGGCGGTCTCTTGCGCTTTGTCCGCCAAGGCACTTTTCATCGCCAGACGCTTTACCTTTTTATTGATGGTGTAGCTGTAGTCCCGCGGCTTCGGCGCAAAGGCCACGCCGCCGTGGGTCCAATGGGGCGCTCTTGTGGTGCCTGCTCTGGCACGGCCTGTACCTTTTTGCCGCCACGGCTTCCGACCGCCGCCACGCACTTCGGCCCTAGTCAATGTACTCTGGGTGCCTTGTCTGCGGTTGGCTAGATGGTTCTTTACGGCTGTGTGCAATACTGCCGGGTTTGGCTCGATACCAAAGATAGCATCGGAGAGGTCGACGGTGCCGATCTTCTCACCTGCCATGTTGTATACATTTGCTTGTGGCATATTCTTCGACTCTCCTTTCCTTATCCGTTATTTTTTACGGTGCTTTTCAGATATACGATTCCGCCCTTGGGGCCAGGAACTGCGCCCCGGACGGCTATCATGTTCAGTTCCGGGTCAACCTTTACAACATCCAGGTTCTGGACGGTCACTTGCTCGGCACCCATTTGACCGGCGCCGATTTTCCCTTTGAAAATCTTCGACGGCCAGCCGCCTGCGCCCATGGAGCCTGCGTGCCGGTGAACCGGGCCGCCACCGTGACTCATTCTCCCGCGGGAAGCGTTGTGCCGCTTAATGACCCCGGAGAACCCCTTACCCCGGGAAATCCCGGTGATGTCGATTTTGTCGCCCTCTGCGAACATATCGGCTTTCACTTCATCGCCTACGTTCATGCCGTCGGCGCCGTCTAGCTTAAACTCTTTCAAGACTTTCAAAAAGCCCACACCGGCTTTGGCCAAGTGACCTTTTTCCGGTTTCGAGAGTCTGCGCTCTTTCTGATCCTCAAAACCCAGTTGGATGGCGCTGTAGCCTTCCTTCTCTTGGGTTTTCTTCTGTACAACTGTACAGGGGCCCGCCTCAATGACGGTGACGGGGACTACTTTCCCCATCTCATCGAAGATCTGCGTCATGCCGACCTTTTTCCCGATGATTGCCTTTTCCATGGTTTTGCTTCCTCCTATTATAGGTTATTGGTTGGCACTGTCTGCCAACATGACCTCGCTAAATTGCAATGGAATTACAATTTAATCTCAATCTCCACACCGGCGGGAATCTCGAGGTTCATCAGGGACTCCACCGTCTTTTGGGTGGGGCTCTGGATGTCTACAAGCCGCTTGTGGGTCCGGCGCTCAAACTGCTCACGACTATCCTTATACTTATGGACAGCCCGCAGAATGGTCACAATCTCTTTTCTGGTGGGCAGTGGGATTGGGCCGGAAACGGACGCACCTGTGCGCTTTGCGGTTTCCACAATCTTCTCTGCCGCTTGGTCGATGAGCTGATGGTCGTAGGCTTTGAGCCGGATGCGAATCATCTTCTTTGCTGGTGTTGCCATGTTTCTTGTTCCTCCTTGCTTTCGCACGTTAAATTGAGGGCTTGCCTCATTTTGCCGTGCGGCCTGTGTTTATCTGCCCACTGTTCCGTGCGTATCATTCCTGTCACAAAAAATAAAAACCGATAACTGCCGGTTCCTTCTTGCACAGGCGATCTACGCCAGTAGCCAGTTCACACAGCCGCCCGATCGTCGGACATACTCCACGAAAGTTACCTCGAATCTCTCCGAGCAATCTCCCGCTTCCTCGCATTTGCGCACATTTGGACAGAATCCTCC
Organism: Oscillospiraceae bacterium; assembly: GCA_009779845.1. Taxonomy (GTDB): domain Bacteria; phylum Bacillota; class Clostridia; order Oscillospirales; family Oscillospiraceae; genus WRAB01. The sequence goes on along the minus strand of WRBE01000035.1, from coordinate 2,892 downwards.
CAAAGGACGCCCTAGTAGAATATCAAATTTTAATGGCCCTGTCAATGTTTTTTTCAAGTTTTTTTGAAAAATCCGACAGGCGGCATATCCTGACATTGACAGGGCCCTGATATCTTGGTATGCTTATTATATAATCATCACACTAGATTCCGACAGATTAAGGAGGGCCACACCATGGGCGACCTCGGAACTCGTATCTCTACACTCTGCCTCGCCGCTCTCTTGGCGTTGGGGCAACTTCCCCTGCCCGCTGCCACCCCAGCAGAGCCAAACCTGCCAGCGGAGCCGCCCTCGGCGACAACCCCTGCGCCAGAGCCGGAACCTCCCCCTTCTCGACCAGAGCCGGGAACCGGGGCATTACAAGACGTGTACCCCTCCGATTGGTTCTTCCCCTATGTGGCAATCGGTGCCCTCCACGGATTCATTCAAGGAAATGACGGCGTATTTGCCCCCAACCGGGCCGCTACTCGTGCTGAATTCGTCACCATGCTCGCCCGGATGCATCAGGCATTAGGCGGTCATCTCGGTGCACCTTTAGACCATCCGCCCTTTGTCGACGTGTCCCCTGACCACTTCTCCGCCCCCTATCTGGCGTGGGCGTTTGAGATTGAGGCCGTCCACCCGAACGCAGAGGGGCAGTTCCGCCCCGGTGCCTCTATCTCTCGGGAAGAGGTGGCTGCCATGGTGGCCCATTACTTAGAATTCTACGGATTAGACGATCTGTTCGAGACCGCTTATGAAGACCACGGCCTTTACGCCGACTGGGAAGAAATCGCCCCTTGGGCCTTGTACGGAGCGCACTTCCTATGGAACGCAAACCTCATGCACGGCACCCAAGCCGAAGACGACAGCGTGTATTTCCATCCCCGAGCAGAAATCTACCGCAGGGAAGTGTTCGCCATTATCGGCCGAGTGTTCCAAGCCATCCCCATAGCAGAGGTTGAGGTCTAGCAAAGAGCCGGAACACCGAGGAGTAAATAATATCTTTTGACGCACCAGCGGCACCACCGCCCTTGTCGGTTTTGAGGACTATGACATCCGGCGTGAGAGTCCTCGCCAGTGCAGAGTATAAGGGGAAAAGAACGCCCACCCGACAGGGCAAAGGCCCTCGGTTTGCTCCGAGATAGAATCGGCGGCAACCGAAAGAATTTAATTACGGCACAATCCGCCCCGCAACCTTAGCACAAATCACCGCCACAATCTCCTCCACACTACACCCATCACAAGAAACGGTAACATCCGCATACCTCTGATAATAAGGCAACCGAATCGCCAAAATATCCTCCAGCGTCACATCGGCCCCGGCAGCGATACCGCGAGAGTTGCGGTTATCCATCCGTGCCTGTAACTCCGCCACAGACATGTCTAAAAAAACACAGAGGCCGTCTTGCTTGAGGTGCTCCATCGCAGGCTCTAACAACGCCATACTCCCCCCCGGGGCAATGACCGCACGGGTGGCGGCAAGGCGCACTCCCACTTGTTCCTCGATTTTGAGAAACCCATCAATGCCGTTTGTGTCCAACACATCTTGCAACGCCATACCCTCTTGCGCTTCTATCACCTTGTCCACATCAACAAACTCATAGTCCAAAGCCTCGGCTAGCAGTATGCCTACTGTGCTCTTACCAGAGCCGGGCATCCCGATTAAAATCAGGTTTGTTTTCATCATTACAACAGGCCTCCCAAAAGGAAATTTTATGCGTGATTTCGACCTCATCCGCCGGGCGGACGACCTACACCGGCGGTCACTTGACCAACAAATTGTCACCCACACAGGCTTTCTCACCCCAGCAGAACAGTATGCACTGGTAGGGCTCTCTCACCTGCATCGGTCGCTGTTCTTTCACGGTGGCACAGAGAACGCAGAGCGGCGGGTGGCGTTCTTTTTGCCGGATTATCTGACTGCTGAGGCCTTTGACCCGGCGGAATATCTCACAGCCTTCCACCTCCGCTGTCGGTTCGCCGAGCCGGGGCATCGGGACGTGCTGGGCAGTCTGCTGGGCCTCGGCATTGAGCGGTGGAGCCTCGGCGACATTTACACCCAAGGGGAAGATGCTTGGTTTTTCTGTCTTCCTTCCATCGCCGGACACATCGGGCGTGAACTGACTAAAATCGGACGAAACGGTGTGGCGGTGCAAGATATCCCTCTCCCACACGTTCCTGCTCCAGAGCGGGAAGTGGAGCTGGTGACCTTTTCCGTCAGCGCACTCCGTTTAGACAGCATCCTCGCCGGCACCTTCGGCCTGTCCCGCAGCCGCACGGCAGAGGCCGTGGGGGCGGGGCTGGTGCAACTCAATTATACAACCTGCCTCAAACCCGCCGCCGGGGTCGAACCGGGAGACGTGTTTTCTCTGCGGGGAAGCGGCAAGGCCAAACTCTGCGATTTAGGCGGCCATAGCCGGAAAGGACGGCTGTTCGTCCAAGTGGAAAAATACCGATAGGGATGGTTACATACAGCACAGAGCCGGAATAGTTAAAGCCAGCGGTGCCGCTCCATGTCCACCTTGCCATTAGGCAAAAAGGCCACACCCTCGGCCTCTAACACGCCCCGGCGTTCTGCGGCGTACCCGCCGCCTGCAACCGCCCCATCGGCCATGACCACCCGTTGCCACGGCAGCTCCTCCGGACAGTTCCGCATGGCCCAACCCACCTCACGAGCGGCCCGCGGACGGCCCAAGACCGCGGCGATTCGGCCGTAGGAGGTTACGTGGCCGTAGGGGATTTGGGCCACGATGTCGTATACTTGCTGGACGAAGCTGGAGATGGTGTCCACCGCCTATTACAATAAATTTGGAACCGAAACCTCGCATCCGGCGGGGTTTCTTTCCATCTCGTGCCTAAGTTACAATGAGAGGAGCAACTGGCTGACCTTCACCGCCTTGGGCTTTCACG
>WRBE01000034.1 GCA_009779845.1 Oscillospiraceae bacterium | reverse complement strand
GGTTGACAGCCGAGCCACAGCTAGAACACCGCCGTGTCCTGCGTTTCAAAAGTGCGCCGCAGAGGTGGCAGAAAGAGGTGGTCTGTTCCATTGGGTATCGCCTCCCATTTATTAATATTTGTGTTTGCAAGCTTTCTCCAGTATAACATAGCTAGGCGACTTTCTCAATTAGTTGAATCCGCCCCCAATCACCCGCAGCTCATGTAAGGGCTTGTTCAACTTATGTTTGCCGGTGAATATGGCGGTTTCAATGGCTAAGAAAGATGTCTTGCCCGTAAGATACTCCTTACACACATCAGCGACTTGTTCGAGTTGGGTGTCATCGCTTTGCCTGCATAGATAGGTTCCGGCGGGGACGATTTTGGTGTTGCTGTCTGCCATGTGTTGCGGGATCTCCACAAAGGCGTAATAAGCGGCCCCGTTGGGGGTGTATTCACACAAAACCCCATGTTCCGGCAGGGTGTCATACTCTATATCTGCGTATGCGGCGTGTGCTGTCTCGGAAATGACCGTGGCCACTTGGGCTAAGTCTGCACCTACTAGAGAATCGCCGCAGGGCATGGTATAAAACAATTTTTCTGCACACTCTCGCTCGTAGAATTGTCCGGTCTGATAGCGGTCGGCAAAGTCCATGTGCCGTTCCATTTCGTCGATGAGCGCTAGCCCTTGTTTGAGGGCGTTTAACTTTTTCTGGGCGATTTCTTTCCCTTGTGCCAAAAATGCGCGGTAGTCTATGGTATCTTCTGCGTCCACAAACTTGCCGAACTCTTTGAGCGGGATGTCTAACTCAACGCAAAACCGGATGAGCTCAATATGAGTGGTCTGATCCACGGAATAATACCGATACCCCGAATCCGGCTCGATATAGGCCGGGGTTAAAAGGCCCAGTTTTTCATAATAGCGCAGAGAGCGCAAACTGGCCCCCGTGAGCTTTGATATTTCCCCAATGGAAAGCAGCCCTTGTCGTCGGCTCATAAAAATTTTTCTCCTTTTTTGGGATTTGCTCTTGACTCTGACATGATGTCATGGTTTATACTTCTATTATAGCGTGAATGAATGAAGACGTAAAGGAGAAGTTTTTGTGCTGAAATTATTTCGACAGGCCAGGCTAAGTAAAGTGAAGATATTCCTGCTGTTACTGTTTGTTGCGTTCCAGATGGTTGGTACCCTCTACCTGCCTACGCTGACGGCGAACATCATCAACAATGGTGTCATGATGGGAGATATGGACTATGTGCGAAGTACCGGGCTTTTGATGCTGGGCGTTGCGGTGTTGACGGGGGTGTTCTCTATCTTGAGCACCTATTTTTCCGCAGAGGTTGCGACAAAGTTTGCTAAGCGCACGAGAAAAAGGCTCTTTTCCCACACGCAGGAGCTGTCTTATCAGGATTTTAAGCATTTTAATGCCTCATCCCTGATCACGAGGGCGACCAATGACATTGAACAACTGCAATCTACTCTGGGAATGTTCTTTGACATGATGCTTCCGGCACCCTTTGTTGTGGTCATTGGGCTGATTCTGGCGTTTACTAGGGATGCGTATATGGCGCTCATTATCCTAGTGAGTGCGGTGGTGTTCGTTGCGGTGTTCGGACTGATGGCAAAGTCAGTGCTTCCCTTATTCGCCAAAGTCCAAAAAGGGCTGGACAACATAAACGGCACAGTGGCACAATACATCTCTGGCGTTCGGGTGGTGCGGGCGTTTAACCGCACCAAGCTAGAGACCGAGCGGATGGACGAATCCTTCCGGGATCTTGCCAAAATCAATATTAAAATCAACCGCCTGTTTGCCCTTTTGATGCCCATTATCATGCTGGGCATGAATCTTGCCATTGTGGCGGTCATCTGGTTCGGCGGGCATAGAATCAACACCGGCGATATGCAAATCGGGGACATTACAGCCATTATTGAGTATTCCATGAATATCCTGATGTATCTGCTCATGGCGGTGTTTACCATGGTGATGATTCCAAGGGCCAGAGTTTGTGCCACTCGGATTCGGGAGGTGCTAGACTACAAACCCGAAATCACCGATGGTGAGACATGCCTGGACCACCAATCGGATACGCATTTAGAGTTCCGGGATGTGAGTTTTTCTTATCAAGATGCGGAGAACCCTGTATTGCATAACCTAAATTTCACCTGCGAGCAGGGCACTACGACCGCCATCATCGGCGGTACCGGTTCGGGTAAAAGTACCTTGGCAAGGATGATTCCCCGGCTGTTAGACGCCTCCGGCGGCAAGATTTTGTTCAACGGCCTTGACATCAAAGAGTTGCCGCAAGAAGAGCTGCGGAGCAAAATCGGATTCGTGCCGCAGAAAGCGTTTCTGTTTAGCGGCACCATTGCGGATAACCTGCGGCATGGGAACGATGAGGCCAGCTTGCAAGACATGCAGCAAGTGGCAAGCGTGGCGCAAGCAGACGACTTTATCAGTGAGATGGAGCAGGGATATGACGCGACCGTGGCACAAGGCGGCAAAAACCTTTCCGGCGGCCAACGCCAGCGGATCGCCATTGCCCGAATGCTGATGAAAAAGCCGGATGTCTATGTCTTTGACGACAGCTTTTCTGCATTGGATTTCAAAACCGATGCGGTGCTCCGTAAGGCGTTGAGAGACGTCACACAACAATCCATCGTCATCAACATCGCCCAGCGAATTAGCACCATTCGAGACGCAGACCAGATTATCGTGTTGGACGAGGGCAAAATTGTGGGTAAAGGCACCCATGGGGAACTACTACAAAGCTGTGAGGTCTATTTAGAAATCGCCAAATCACAGTTAAGCGAGGAGGAACTGAGCGCATGAGCAACGAGAACAATACAAGCTATGACGTAATGGATATGAGCGGCGAAGGCATGTCCACCGAGAAAGCGAAAAACAGCAAACAGATGCTAAAACGTATGCTCGGCGCATTGAAGCCGCAACGGTGGAAGCTGGTCGCAGCCTTTATGTTCGCCATCGCCGGGGTTATCTTAAACCTTCGGGCACCCCTCATTTTTGCGGATGCGATTAATACGATTTTTGAGGGGATGGGGCCTGCTATGATGGGGCTCGGCCCAATGGATATCAACTTCACACAGCTTGGTGAATTTGTCGTCCTGCTCATCGGGATTTATCTCCTTGGGTCTGCGTTCACCTATGTGCAGGAGCGTATTATGGCCTCAGTTTCGCAAAAATTGGTGTTGAGCTTGCGGGAGCGGGTGAGTGCAAAGTTGGCCAAAGTGCCCCTCAAGTTTTACGATACCCACAAAAAAGGCGAAATCCTCAGCCGGGTCACCAACGACCTAGAGCGGGTCAATGAGGTCATGCAAAGTGCCATCATGCGCCTGTTTACATCGGCCATTACCATCATCGGGGCACTGATTTTGATGTTTCGGATTAACTGGATTTTGACCCTAATTGCACTGGGCGCCATCTTTGTGGGGCTTATCATCACGGCTCTGGTGGGCATGAAGAGCAGCGGCTATTTCGCTGCCCGACAGAAGTCATTGGGTGTGTTCAATACCCGCATTGAAGAGTATTTCTCCGGGCAAGTGGAAATCAAGGCGTTCACACTGGAACAAGAAACAAAAGAAAAAACCTTTGCGGCCACAGACCAGCTGTACAAGGACGACAAAAAGGCTCAGTTTATCATGTTTGCCATCATGCCGATTATCCGGCTATTCAATCAGGCTGGCTATGTGGCTATTGCGGCACTGGGTGCCTCATTCGTTATCAGCGGCAGAATCTCCATCGGGCAAATCATGTCCTTCTTCCAGTACATCCAGATGTCTCAAGAGCCGCTGACGGAGGCATCCTATGTCTTGAACTCCCTCCAAGCCGCCATTGCCTCGGCAGAGCGAGTATTTGAAGTCTTAGACGAAGCGGAAGATGTGAAAGACCAAACACCCACCAGAAGAATTGAATCGCCCAAGGGCAGTATTGTCTTTGAGGATGTACAGTTCGGCTACGATGAAGCGTTGCTGATGAAAGGCGTGAATTTTGCGGCAAAGCCCGGACAAAAAATCGCTATCGTAGGGCCAACCGGGGCGGGGAAGACCACCCTTGTCAATCTGCTCATGCGGTTCTATGAACTGCGGGGCGGCGCAATCAAAGTGGACGGCATCGACATCCGAGAGTTTGACCGACACTATCTGCGCTCACTCTTTGGCATGGTGTTGCAGGATTCTTGGATATTCGACGGCACGATTGCCGAGAACATTGCCTATGGCCGCCACCGGGCGGCACGATCTGAAGTTGTGGAGGCCGCAAAAATGGCACGGGCGGACTATTTCATTCGCACCCTGCCGGCGGGCTATGACACGGTAATGAACGATGAAAACGCCACCCTGTCTCAAGGGGAAAAACAACTTCTGTGTATCGCCAGGGCGATTTTAGCAAACCCGCCTATGCTACTGTTAGACGAGGCCACCTCCAGCGTGGACACCCGGACAGAGGTGCATATCCAAAAGGCCATGGACACCCTCATGCAGGGCCGCACCAGCTTTATTATTGCCCACCGACTGTCTACCATCAAAAATGCCGATATGATTCTGGTCATGGACAACGGCGATATCGTAGAGGCGGGTAGTCATGGGGAGTTGTTAGAGCGTGGCGGCATGTATAGTGAGATTTATAATAGTCAGTTTGTATCGTAGGGGGTAAAATTGTTTCCAATTTGTTCAAAAAGAAGCGGGATTTATATGATACAATATGCGCACATAGCACAAACATAAGGTAGCGAACGAAAGTGGCCAGTGCCCCTGAGGGTGCTCGAATTCAGAAAGGTGGGATACTTATGGTGCGCAATCCGCAAGATTCTTTCACAATCAACCCCATTTTTGCTCGACCCGGTGAGGTGGACTCGGTAGACAAGTATATCTTGCCCAAAGAGTCCATGTTGCCGGAAACGGCATACCAAATTGTGCATGATGAATCCATGCTAGACGGCAACGCCCGGTTAAACCTAGCTACGTTTGTCTCTACGTTCATGGATCCGCAAGCGGACAAGTTGTATGCCGAGGCTTATGACAAAAACGCCATCGACAAAGACGAATACCCCCAAACGGCGGCCATGGAGACCTATTGCTGGCGGATGCTGGCTGATTTATGGCATGCCCCGGATCCGGCAAATGCCATTGGCTGTTCCACCACAGGTTCGTCAGAGGCGTGTATGCTGGGGGGCTTGGCTCTAAAACGCCGCTGGCAGGAAAAACGTAAAGCGGCAGGGAAGCCCAGTGATAAACCGAATCTGGTCATGAGCAGTGCCGTACAAGTCTGCTGGGAGAAATTCTGCAACTACTTTGATGTAGAGGCCCGCTATGTGCCCATTAGCTTAGAGCATAAAGTGCTTGACGGGTTTGGGCTGGAAGCGTATCTAGACGAGAACACCATCGGGGTCGTGGCCATTATGGGCGTAACCTATACTGGTATGTACGAGCCGGTGAAGAAAATCGCCAAGGTGCTAGACGACTTTGAGAAAAAAACCGGCCTAGACATTATGATTCATGTAGATGGAGCCTCTGGCGCTATGATTGCGCCCTTTGTACAGCCAACCTTAGTTTGGGACTTTAAGATACCTAGGGTGACATCCATCAACACATCGGGTCATAAGTATGGACTGGTCTATCCTGGTTTAGGCTGGGTTGTGTGGCGGTCTGCTGACCTGTTGCCGGACAGCCTTGTGTTCAAGGTCAGCTATCTAGGCGGCGAGATGCCCACCTTTGCCTTAAACTTTTCCCGGCCCGGCGCACAGATTTTACTTCAGTATTGGGCGTTCTTGCGCTATGGGTACGCAGGGTACAAGGCCGTACAGACCGCTACAATGAAAGTGGCCCGGTATTTAGCGGATGAGATTGCTAAGTTCGAGCCCTTTGACCTATGGAACGAGCCTACGGATATCCCGGTGTTTGCGTGGATGCTCAAGCCGGATCCCAACCGTAACTGGACGCTGTATGACCTATCCGATCGTCTGCGGATGCAGGGCTGGCAGATTCCGGCCTATCCCATGCCCACAGATTTAACAAACCTGACTGTGCAGCGAATTGTGGTACGTAATGGGCTGAGTTTAGACCTAGCCGCCCGGCTGATAGACGACATCCGCGCTCAAATATCTCATTTAAACAACATGGGCTGTAAACTGCCGGATCGCAAGGACGCTGTGTTCCACCACTAATCGGCTTAACAAGATGATTCCCCGAAGGGCACATAATTGCAGAAAAGGGAGGTATCTGTCATGAAAGCGCAAACAAATAAGAAAACGACCATGTCTGTATTCCAAATGGCGATTATGACCACCATTGCTGTCGCATCGTTGCGCAGTTTGCCGGCTATGGCGGTGGAGGGCTGGGCGTCCATCGTGATGTATTTGGTTCCCGCAGTCCTGTTTCTCGTGCCCACGGCATTGGTGGGGGCAGAGCTGGGTACCACATATCAAGGCGGTATCTATGTTTGGGTGCGGGAGGCATTTGGGAACCGGTTCGGATTTGTGGCCGTTTGGCTGCAATGGATTCAAAACGTGGTCTGGTACCCCATCCAGTTGGCTTTTGTAGCCGCCGCCATCGCCTTTACCATCGGGCAAGGTGACTTATCAAATTCGGGGTTGTATACAGGAATTATCGTGATTGCTGTCTATTGGCTGGCTACGTTCCTTGCCCTGTGCGGTGGGAATCTGTTTGCCAAAATCGGCTCTATCGGTGGGCTGGTGGGCACGTTGATCCCTGCAGGGATTTTAATCGTGCTGGGTGCCCTTTGGCTGGGTACGGGGCAGACCATTGCCACGCCTTTTTCCGGTGGTGGTGCGCTGATTCCGCCCATTACCGGGGTTGCGTCTTTGGTGCTTTTGGTCAGTAACGTCTTGTCCTATGCCGGTATGGAGATGAACGCCGTCCACGCCGGGGACATGGCAGACCCGAGAAAAGGGTTCACCAAAGCCATGCTCATCGCCTTTGTTCTGATTTTAGGCATGTTCATTTTGCCCACCTTGTCCATCGTCATCGCAGTGCCCGCCAGCCAACTGGGGCTGGCCAATGGTATTATGGTGGCCTTCCAAACGTTTTTTGACACGTTTCATGTAGGCTGGATGAGCAATGTGGTGGCCGGTGCCATCGCCTTTGGGGCATTGTCCTCCGTGGTCACTTGGGTGATGGGCCCCTCCCGGGGGGTTATGGACGCCGCTCGGACAGGGTTGTTGCCTCCGGCACTGCAAAAGCAGAACAAAAAGGGAGTACAAATCGGTATTTTGATTCCCCAAGGTGTGATTGTCACGTTGTTGGCACTCATTTACGTCTTAGTGCCAAACGTGTCTGACGTGTTTTTGGCCATGATCGGCATGGCGGCTGCATTGTACGTGGTCATGTACATCTTAATGTTTGCCGCCGCTATGGTACTGCGCCGGAAAGAGCCTAACGTAAAGCGGGGCTATAAGGTGCCCATCTTAACCTGTATTGCAAGCGTTGGGCTAATTGCCTGTGTGCTGGCCTTTGTCATGAGCTTTTTCCCCACCGCCGATGAGACGGCGTTTTCCCAGGCGCTATATCCTCTAGTTGTTGCGGTTGTGGTGGCGGTTCTCGGTGTGCCGCCCTTTATTTTCTACGCTTGCCGGAAACCCAAGTGGGATATGCGCAAGGAGGAAGAGACGCAAGCGTCAACAAGCTAGAGATATAACAAACATCAAGTACTCCGCACCTGTACAGGTGCGGAGTACTTAACGTCTAACATTTCTGTGGCAAAAGGAAATTTCATTTACGAGAGATTAGCAAGAATCTCAAGATATCGCTTTGTCGCCAATTCGCTTGGCTGTCCTTTTTTGCAGAATGTCAGTTTTGCAAGCTTCGGCACGTTTCGTTCGACAACGATCTTTCCGTCCACAAGCTTATCTTGCAAGGCACTGAACGCTTCCAAAAATCGTGTATCTTTCTTTGCCTTGTCCCAAAAAGAAAGCACATACACATACTGGAACAAATTATAATCCTCCAGCGGATATCCCACCTGCATAAACCGTGTCCCCATCCCATATTGGCACGGCCCGATGGGCCGTTTGATTGTCCAATGTGCCAGCAGAAATTCTACCGCCTTATCTAGGGATGGTTCTTGGTTGAGATAGTCGCTGAACCGAAACGCATCCAGAATATGGAGGGTCGGGAACGGGTTTGAATGTTCCGTTTCCGGGCCGCGCCCATAAGAAAATTTATTACACCGCCAACCGCCGTCTACATATGGCGTATCTAAAAAATATTGAAATGTTCGCTGTATGCGTACATCTGCTTGATACCCCATATGGCACAGCAAATATAAGGCCCTAGCTGTATGGCAAGGGAGGATGCCCCCGCTGGGTGTCAGCTTGAACCGCCCGTCTGGTCTCCATGCGCCAAAGAACAGCGCGGCGACTTCTTGTAATATGGGGTCGGTGGGTTCCATGCCAAGCTCTAATAACATAAGTGCGCAATCATAGGTGGAAAAGGGAGAGCCTTTTGCTAACCGTTTGTCCGGCGTTGTCCAGTAATCCGCACCCAAATCATGTCGATGGGATAGGATGATATCAACATCGCTTTGGTATTTCTTATCAATTGCCATTTCATCACCTGCACAAAAGAGTACTATTCCGCAGTGGGTTGCACCATGCATGGGGCCATACCACCATGTGATTTGACCTATGTTATCATATCCATGCTCAAATGACAATCGTTTGTTGCCAATCTGGTGGGTCATCCACCGCACCTGCATGGTGCTGGTCATGTCCTGCTGGGTGCGGTAGGCGTATAGGGTTTCCAACACAAGCCTGTCGTTGTCCTTGCCTATCGTCAGTTTCATTGATTAATCGCCGACTGCGTACCCGCTGTAAATTGTCGTATGTAAAGTCCAACCGCCAGTCGTCTCCTGGCTAAACCCATGCGGGTGAGGGTTCCGGTGTCTGCGTCAAGCTGGAATGTTGTACTCCGCTGGTGCCGAAAGCTATCTCCGCCATCTGACCAAGTGCGTTGTAGCGGAAGTTATAGGTTTGATAAATCATTCATTGTTTAGCCCAACCGAATCCTGTTCAGATTTAAAGCCGAGGTAACGTGTGCCTTGTACTGTAAGAGTACCAATATCTCCAGCAGTAAGCTATCCATTTCCAGTGACAGGAACAGAAAGTTTTTTTCTATTGCCGCTAGAGAGCTCTTCAAAGGTAATATAATACCTCCTATGGAAATTGTCATAGACTCGCAAACCCTTCCGAACTGTCTTGCCGCTCTCTCTTCCTACCCTAGAAGGCCACTACTCAAACATTGGAAAACACCCCCCTATCTACATAGAGGGGTGTCGTTTATACTAATCCGTTACATACGGGATCAACGCAACCTGCCGGGACTGCTTGATTGCAACCGTCAATTGCCGTTGGTGCCGGGCGCAAGTGCCGGTGGTTCTTCTCGGTAAAATCTTGCTCCGATCGGACATGAATTTGCGAAGCCTTACAGTGTCTTTATAGTCGATGTGCTGACACTTGTCCACACAAAATTGACATACCTTCCGCCGCTTACGGCCGCGGGCTCTGTTTTCACGCTGTTCTGCCAAGGGGATTCCCTCCTATCATGATAAAGTTTAGAACGGCAATTCGCCGTCATCGTCGTCTAGTTCAGCAAAGTCGGACGCACCCACTGGGCTATTTGGGCTGTAACCCGCATCAATGGGGGGCATACTGTCGGTTGCAGGGTGGGGTGCGCTGTTGCTGTGGTACCCGCCGCCTGCATCGTCCCGCTTTTCGCCGGTGAAGTAGACATTGTCTACAATCACTTCTGCGCTACGGCGGTTGTTGCCGCTTTTGTCCTGCCAGTCACGGAGCTGTAGGTTTCCATGCACCGCACACATGCGGCCCTTGGAAAAGTACTTCGAGACAAACTCTGCCGTGTGCCGCCATGCGACACAGTCGATGAAGTCCGTCTGCCGCTCGCCGCTGGCACTTTTCATCCGGCGGTCAACCGCTAGAGAAAAGCTGGCTACGGGAACCCCCGACTGGGTGTGCCGTAGTTCCGGATCCCGGGTGAGTCTGCCCATGAGGATAATATGATTCATGATGCGCCTCCCCTTACTCCGGCCGGACAGTGATCAGCGAGCGTAGCACGCCGTCTGTGATCCCGATGACACGGTCAAGCTCTTTCGGAAACTCTGGAGCCGATGTGAATTTGACCAGATAGTAGTGGCCGTCAGCGATGTAGTTGATTTCGTAGGCCAGCCTGCGCTTGCCCATATCGTCTACCTCTTCCAACGTCCCGTTTGCCTCAATGAGCGCTTTGAATTTCTCAAAGGTTTCGCCCACGCCCTCTTCCCCTAGATTGGGGTTGATGACGATCATGAGTTCGTACTTTTCTTGGATTTTTGCCATGTTTGCACCTCCTTCTGGACTGATGGCCTCTGTTCTCGGACAGAGACAAGGATGGCCCTGACAATTGCCAGAGCCTTACTATTATACATGGAATTTGTGTTTTGTCAAGAAGTCCTTCCCTTTTAGGGCCGGATGGGGTAAAATGGAGGCAACTTAAATCTGTGAGGACGTGAAGAACATGAACAAAAACATAGCATTCATCGGTGCCGGCGTGATGGCCGGAGCGATTTTGCGGGGTGCGTGTCAGAGTGTGGAGCCGGGGCAGTTTTGGATTGCGGATAAGATGCAAGAAAAAGCGGAAACTCTGGCAACTGAGCTTGGCTGTATGGCCGCCGCCTCGAATTTAGAGGCCGCACGGGCGGCGGATTATATCTTTCTTTGCATCAAGCCCCAAATGGCCGCCGAAGTGCTGCAAGAGATTGCTCCGGCCTTGCGGGAATCCCTGGATGCTGGGCAACCCAAAGTGCTCTGTTCGATCCTCGCCGGGGTCACCATCGACACCATCCGGGTGTGTTTAGACAGCCCACGGCAACCTGTGGTGCGGATTATGCCAAACACCCCCGCCTTAGTGGGGGCCGGGTTCTTGCTGATTACCGCAGACGAGACGGTGCCGGAGGCCCACAGCCAGGCAATCCTCAACCTGTTGGCCCCCTGCGGGGCACTTCAGTGGCTGGACGAACGCCTGTTTGACACCGCCACTGCCCTAACCGGTTCGTCCCCTGCGTTTTATTACATGTTCATCGACGCTATGGCGGACGCCGGTGTACAGGCGGGGCTGCCCCGGCAACAGGCGATTGCATTTGCCGCACAGGCGGCCTTAGGCTCTGCCGCCATGGTGCTGGAAACCGGGCAGCATCCCGGTGTGCTCAAAGACATGGTCTGTTCCCCCGGCGGTTCCACCATTGCCGGGGTATCTGCCTTAGAGGCGGGCGGGTTTCGACAGGCAGTGATGTCCGCCGTGGCCGCCACATGTGCGCGGAACAAAGAACTGGGTGAGATGGTATGAACATCCGGCTAGACACCCACAGTCACACGCTGGCCTCTGAACACGCCTACTCCACCATTTTGGAAAATGCCAAATCTGCCGCCGAGCGTGGGCTAGACCTTTTGGCGATCACCGACCATGCCTCGCAGATGTCGGATGCGCCCCATATTGCGCATTTTGTAAACTACGGCATACTGGATAAGACCCTCTACGGTGTTGAGATGCTCTATGGTGCAGAGATTGACATCATTGATTTTGACGGCAATGTGAGCATGGAGCCGGGTCTGCGTCGCAAGATGGACCTCTGCATCGCTTCGTTCCATGCCATCATCTTAGCGGCAGGCAGCCGCAAGGAAAACACACGGGCCTATCTACAGGCCATGCAACAAGAAGGGGTCGCCATTATCGGCCACCCCGATGACTCAAACATTCCCGTAGACTATGAAGCGCTGGTGCGAGAGGCCAAGCAAACCGGCGTGTTGTTGGAAGTCAATAACGCGTCGTTTAAACATCGTTATCGGCAGGATGCGGCAGAAAACACGAAGACAATGCTCGCACTCTGTGAACAATATGGCGTATCCACCTCCATCGGCAGTGACGCCCACTTTGCCCCCGCAGTGGGGGAGTTTGGCCTAGCCGTTGCGGTGCTGGAAGAGGCGCGGTTTCCAAAGGAACTGGTGATAAATTTGGATGTTGGGAGATTTCGGGAGTTTATCGCAAAGCGGAAGTGAGTTAGCCCCAATGCGATCGTAACCCTTCCACAATTTCTAGAGCAGAGACCGTCATGCTCTCGTCCATAATCGGGCTGGTCAGCAATCCCGCCTGTATGCACTCGTTAAAGTGTGCCAGTTCGTACATCAGTTCAAATTCGCAGGGATAAGAAATCTGCTGTACTTCCCCGGTGTGATAATGCACTGTGGCGTGTCTCGCCTTCCAGAAATCCGGGATTTCGATGTAGCCAAGTTCGCCGTAGAGGAATGCTTTATTCACGGCGGTTACATTGGTGGAAATTTTGCTTACAGCCAGCACATCGTTCTCTAGTTGCAGATTTAACACGCACTGCTCCTCCACGGTGGAGGTTCCTTTGGTGCAGAGGCCGGCATATTGGACAACGGGGCTGTCAAATAGATAGGTCAGCAGATGTAGCGTGTAACAGCCGCTGCCGTATAGTGCGCCGCCGCCAACCTCGGCTCGGTGCATCCATGTGTTGTAGACGCTGGGGTAAGAGCTGGTCAAGTCCGCTAGGTGGAACTTGCCCAGCGTGCCGCCTTGGATCAAGGCTTTGACATCCTGTATGACCGGCAAAAACACCACTTTTTGTGCCTCGGCGAGGAATAGGTTGTGCGCCCTAGCTACCTCAAATAAATGCCGGGCTTCGCTGGCTTTTAAGGTAAAGGGTTTTTCACAGATAACATGCTTGCCACGCTCTAGTGCCGCCAGTGTGTAAGGATAATGCTGGCTGTTGATTGTGGCCACATATACCACGTCAATATCCGGGGCCGAGAGAAGGGCTTCATAACTGCCATAACTCCGAGGGATGCCCCATTCGTTGGCTTTTGCTTGGGCGTTCTCCGCCGAGCGGGACGCAATCGCCGCTACCTCGCCGCCCGCCGCACGAAGGGCACCGATAAACCGGGGCACGATAGAGGCAGTGCTGAGTACTCCGTATCGTAGATGAGACATAAGGTGTTCCTCCCGCATGTTTTTCTATAGTGTATATGAACTTGTGGAGATTTTCAAGAGGGAAGGATCAAGGGCGAGGGTCAAAAAACCGCTGTATTTCGGTTGAAACACAGCGGTTTTTGTGTTATTGTTCTAATCCTCTAAAATGTCCTCTAACTCCGGTTCCAAAACGCCCTCTTCCGGCTCGGCCGCCAGATTGGGTTCAGGGAGCGGGGGTGGTTCCGTGTCATCGTCATCTACAGAAGATGCGGTATCCTCGGGGTATGGCGTGGTGTCTTCTAGGTATTCGGAATATGCGAATGCGGCATGTTCTGTTTCTGGCTCTCCGCCTCGGATTTCGGACAAATCAAGTCGGGCCAGCATGGCGGCAGACTCTGCCCGAGAGATGGTGCGGTTCGGGGCGATACGATTGTCGCCGATACCTTCGATCATACCAGCGGCCACCAGCCGAGCGGTCATGGCCCTCGCCCAATGGGGGATGTCTGCGTGGTCATGAAACCGGTGAAGCACATAATCCGGGGCATCAGTATCCATCAGGCGGCCTAGAACTGTAAAGACCTCGGCCCGTGTGATGTTGCTGATTGCATCAAACCGGACTCCGTCATCGCTGGCACGGCCCTGGATATAGCCGTAGTGGTGCATGGTTGCCGCATAACGTCTGGCCCAGTTGGGGATTGCGGCATGGTCTGCAAACTCGTCGCCTGCGAGATGGTACGCATCCGCATCTAACCCCAGCAGACGGGTGAGCATGGCGGAAAATTCGGCACGGGTGATGGTACGGGTGGGCTGGAACATGGTACCTTGGCCTGTGGGTACACCGGTAATCACCCCGGCGTTTCGCATGTCGATAACATATTGTTCTGACCAGTGGCCAACCACATCAGGGAATGCGGCGGCAATGATAATAGACATGGTTTGTGATACCCCGCCGGCTGTGACGGCAAGGGTGCTTTGGCTGCCCGGATCGCCGCTGGCGGTGAACTGGTTTTGTGCGTCCAAACTGCCCGCCGTACCCGTGGCAGTAGCTGTAAACATGTCAGAAGACGCAAGCAACGCCGCACCGCCAGACATGGCGTAATAGCGCAGTTGCACCATGTCGCCGGAGGTCAGGGTGATGGTTGTAAGGTCGCCGGAACCGCCCATACGCACCGCAATCTGTTCCGGACGAGAGACCAACTCCATCCGCAAACGGCCTGTCGCACCGTTTGTGGCCGTGGTGGTAAGAAGGCCGCGTGCATCTGTTGCCCATGTGCGGAAAGCCGTGCCGTTCGGCAAGCCCAAAGCACCGGGGCCGGTGACGGACTGGAAGGTAAGCCCGGCGGTACTGAGGGGGAAGTAGCCCCGGTCAGTCATGGAGGCGGGTGTAGGCAAGTCGCCCGGTGTGACCAGAGAACCGCCCAATACACGGGTGTAGTTTGTCGGGAACTGGATATGGGCTGGGTGCCCGTCTTGACCGTGGGTGCTGGTGAGCAAGATGGCGGTGGCTACCGTTCGCAGGCTCCCTTCAGAGACACGGTTCTGCACAGCAACAGCGTTTGTACCCGGCAAGCGGTAACTAAATGTGGTCGAGCCGCCGCCGTCTAGGTTAATGACTTCCGTGGCACCGAGGGCGATGAGTGCCTGCGCCAATTCGGTTAGCGTTTTTCCGGCACTGTGACCGGGTGCGCGGCCGTCTACGGTGTAGAGAATCACGCCGCCGTCAGGCCGGATACCGAGGGCGGTACGGGGATGTGTGCCGCCCACCCCTGCGTCCCAGCCGGAGGTCAGGTTTCCGCCGGAAACTAAGATGTCTCCGCCGCCGCTGCCCCAGACGGCCTCTGCGGCACTGGGTTGGGTGGTGTTAACGCGAAGGGTGACCCGGTCACCGACAGAGAAACGGTCAAGCTGGGCCGCAGCTGGGCCGGATCGGTCAGCGGAGAGAACCATGTGTCCCGCCGGGATATTGATGGCCCCGGTGCTGTTTAGGATGTTTGTGACCTCAAGGTTCACCGTCTGGCCGATAGACATCTGACCGCCTGTGATGCGGAAGATCACCTCACGTCCGGCGGTGGTGGTTTGGGTGGTACCGGAAAAATGCTCATCCATGAGCGCCGGTGCGCCGCTCCAGCGTAATTTGTTGAAAAACGAGGTAGTCACCTGTTGACCGGCCTGATTGGTCAAGGTAAAGGTGAGATAGGGGGTGCCAAGAAAGGCAGAGCCATCCGCACGAAACATAACCGCTCCCCGGCCTAGGTGGCTACTGCGAAGCCTGCCGTTTGATATGTAGAGCCCCTCAGGGATGCCGGTGGTGAAGGAGAAGAAGTCCGAGTTGACCCCGCCCAGCACATTATGCCCTGCGCTTTGGGCGCGGGAGATGATGGTGCTCAGGTTGTTGCGCCCGAACACCTGACCGCCAGCAGACACAATGGGCCGTACGTCTTGTCCCGGCGCAAACAGCAGGTAGTGGGCCGACTGCCGCCCCCGCTCTGGGTAGGTCACCAAATGACCATACTGGAGAGACCCGGACACAATCTGGCTCCCGGCAACAGGGGCTAGTGCGGCTGGCTCGATTCCTGTCGCCAGCGCATGGGCTGGGAATAAGAGAAGGATAGCGAGGAGCGCTGCTAGGATTCTTGTTTGTTTACGCATGGTTTTTTGTTACCTTTCTGGTTGTAGTGGTGGGGGGGTGCTTGACCCTTGGGCTTTTCTGTCGGCGTTGCCGCCGAGGGTTTCTTGGCGCAAGCCAAGGGCTTTTGTCCTGCCGGACGGGCCTTCTTTGCCGTTTCGCAAAGAAGCAAAGGAAACACAGGGGCTGCGCCCCTATGTACCCGCAAGGGTCAAGTGCAGAGTGACGACGGTTTTGCACCTTATACCCCGCACTGGTGCAAAAACCCTCACGCCAGATGTAATAGTACTCGAAACCCCAATGGTCAAGGGCGGTGTCACCGCCCTTGTAGGTTCCGAGGCAACCGGACTTCTGGTAGGCGAGTGTTGTCGCCAGTGCGGAGTATAACATGAAGACGGTCTCTACCTTTGCCCTTGACCTTGCGGGTACATAGGGGCGCAGCCCCTGTGTTGACTTTTTGCTTCTTTTTGTTCAACGACAAAAAGATGGCCCGTCCGGCAGGACAAAACCAGTTGGCGGTTCCCGCCAAGAAAACCCTCGGCGCAAGCCGAATAGAAAAAATCAAAGGCCGGGCGATTGATAATCGCCCCCACAAGATACGAGAGACAACCAATCTAACCAACAAAATCTGCAAAACATATCACCATTTTACCAGATTTCTCAAAAAACTGCAACCGGCAAACAATGGTTGTAAAAAAACGCGAAATAAGGTAAACTAGCAAGAGGTTTCACACAAGACCAAATACGGAAGGATAAACCATGTCACAAAAACACCACCACCGGCTCAAAACAGTGAGTCTGGTGATTCTCATTACCCTCATGGGCAAAGTGCTGGGCCTAGTGCGGAATATGCTTTTGGGTCAGACGTTTGGTACGGGCTTTGAGGCGGATGCGTTGCTTGCGGCCAGTCACCTGCCCCGATGGTTGTTTGATGCCGTGTTTGCCTCGGCGGTGTCCGCCAGCTTTATCCCTGTGTTCACCGAGACACTAGAGCACGAGGGCCGCGAGGAGGCAGACCGGCTGGCAGGCAGCTTTTTTACCATCGTGGGGCTCACAGCGGCGCTCTTGACGGCGTTGGGTATGGTGTTTGCACCCCAATTGGTGGGGTTGATGACCAATTTCACTGCGGCACAGACCGCAGCACTCGCCACACGGTTGCTCACGACTATTTTCCCATCTCTCTTCTTCACCGGCGTGGCTTTTTCCATGGTGGGGGTATTGAATGCGCTGGGGCAGTTTAAGATGCCGGCGGCCATGAGTATTGCGTCCAATGGGATTTTGATTGTCTACTTTTTCTTTTTTGTCCAACGGTTCGGGGTCTATGGAGCGGCGGTGGCAATGCTGCTGGGCTGGATTGCCCAAGCGGTGATGCAGATGCCCAGCTTGAGAAAACATGGATTCCGCTATCGGCCCAGCCTGCGGCATCCGGGACTCAAAAAGATAGGGAAGCTTATGCTGCCGGTAATGATAAGCACTTGGATTTTGCCCATTAACATGGCAGTTAGTATTCGGTTCGCTTCTTCCATCTCCGGCGGGACAGCGGGCTTGACTTTAGCCAACGACCTGTATATCATGATTGCGGGGATTTTTGTGTTGTCTGTCACCAATGTACTCTTCCCAGAGATGAGCCGCCTGTCGGCCACGGGGGACAAGACAGCGTTTAGGGACATGGTGCGGGACACCATGCAGACCCTGCTATTCCTGCTTATCCCCATGACCGTGGGACTCATGCTCATGGCGACACCGCTGGTGCAACTGCTCTATCAGTATCAGGAATTTGACGTGGCCTCTACCGCCCTTACTAGTTCGGCCTTGGCGTTTATTAGTCTGGGCATGGTGGGATATGGCATCCAAAATGTCCTCGTGCGGGCCTTTTACGCCGAGAAGCGGGGGCGTGTCCCCTTAGTGGCGGGGGTCATTAGCATCGGCGTAAACGCTGTTCTCTGTTGGTTGCTCGTCGGTTCTATGGGCGTGGCGGGGCTTGCGTTGGCGTCGGCGGTATCATTGCTCACCTCAGCCTTGATTTTGGTTCCGGCGGCCCATCGAATGTTCGGGGGCGGACTTGTGACCGGGCGGCTGATTCTCTCTCTCGGCAAAATGGCGGCGGCGGCATTCTGTATGGCCGTGGTGGTGTTTGTTACGAGAGAGCTCTTGCAAGGCTTTATGGCTGAAGGGAATGTACTCATGCGGATAGTTTTGGTGGGAGTACCTGCCCTGATAGGTGCCATGGTCTATTTCGGATTGGCCCACTTGTTCCGACTGCGAGAGGTGCGGTCATTTCTACAAACAATTAAAACCCGCAGAAAGGGGGACACATAATATGGAATTTGATGTACTGGGGGGCAGTGTGCTATATCGGCTTTTGGGGCGAATCCTAGACGGTCTCACAGAAGCCGCACGAAAAAGTGCCACTGGTCGGATGGTCATGTGGATAATTCGCACCTTTGGGGCGTGGGCGCACACAAGTCTGATCGTCCGGGGTATCACTTGGGTTGCCGACGGATTCGGCAGAGGGATTCAAAACAGTGCTATCATCGCTTGGCTGCTCCGAGAGGATGAGGCGGGGCGGTACAAAGAACGGGGGATTTTCTTCCGCATCTATTGGGCACTGTTGGGCCTGTTCCGGCGGATATACCGGGCACTGCGGCTCGACAAGCTGTTTACAGGTAGCATCTTCTTAAAACCTTGGCTCTGGGCGGCCTTGGTGATGGCTGTCCTCCCGGTGGCACCTACCATGGCGGTGCTGGGGGTTGTATTGGTCAGTGCCTTGTCTCTGACCTTGGTCATGCTACAGGACAAAGACCGGACACTGGCGTACGCGTCTATCAACAAGTACGTCTGGTTATACATGTTTGTCTATGCTTTGGCAACCTTGGCCAGCGTGACCTTCCGGGGCAGTTTGCCTGTGGGGTTAATCACTGTCTCGTTTGTGGGTTTCTTCCATGTGCTAATGTCGGGGATTGAGACCCGCCGTCAAGTACGCCTCCTGCTGGGTGTTATGGTGGGCATCGGGGCCGTGGTCAGTGCGTATGGTATCTTGCAGTTTATTAACCCCGCCGAATTTGGCAATACGTGGTTAGATGATGAGATGTTCGACTTTGTTCGGGTCTACAGCACCCTTGCAAACCCCAATGTGTTGGGGACATATCTTCTGTTGATAACCCCCTTGGCCTTTGGGGGGATGCTGATGAGCAAAACCAATCAAGGGCGGCTATACTTTTTGGGGAGTGCGGGGCTGATGTGTCTCTGCTTAGTGCTCACCTATTCCCGGGGGGCCTATCTAGGGTTCCTATTCGCCGCAGCGGTGTTTTTGGTGCTGCTTGACCGGCGGTTTATTATACCGGGCATCTTGGCCGTCATCGTGATTCTTTTTGCCATGCCGGAGGCGGTGTTGGCACGGTTTTTCTCCGTGGGTGATTTGGGAGACACCTCTACCAGCTTCCGTGTCTTTATCTGGATGGGAACCATCTCGATGTTACAAGACTACTGGTTCTCCGGTGTGGGGCCGGGGGAAGCGGCTTGGGGCATGGTGTACCCGGCGTATGCGTTCCATGCTATTGTATCGCCCCATTCCCATAACCTGTTTTTACAAATCATGGTAGATGCCGGTGCGCCGGGGTTGGCGGTATTTTTAGGGGTGTTGTTCCAATACTTCAAGGCTACGTTTGCCGCCCTGCGCCGGAAAGTGCAGGGGCCGCAGCGGATGCTGATCATTGCCGCCATCGCCTCGGTGGCTGGGTTCTTAGTGCAGGCGATGACGGATTATATCTTTTATAACTTCCGTGTGATGCTGTTTTTCTGGGGCGTACTGGCTGTGGGCATTCTGGCCACCCGGTACGATAAGCTCCGGGAAGGGGGCGAGGCCCCATGATTCGCGTGCTCAATATCTCCAGCGACTCCAATATCGGCGGTGCGGGGCGATGTATATTAAACTTTCTGGCCCACTATGACCGAAAAGCCTTTCAAGTGGACGTGGCACTTCCCCAAGGAAGCCTGCTCATCCCGGAGGTGGAGAAGTTAGACACCAAAGTGATTGAGGTTGGAAGTATGGGGGACAAGAGCCTCGACTTCGGGGCAATCAAACAGTTTAAGGCCATCATCCGAGAGACAGACCCGCAAGTGGTTCACACCCACGGCTCTATGAGTGGGCGCATCGCCGGACGGCAGTGTAGGAAAGCCGTGGTCTATACCCGGCACTCGGTGTTCCCTGTGAGCAAAATGCTCTCCCGCCAGCCGGGGAAGTTTATCAATGGCAGAATAAACGAACACTACGCCGACGCCATTCTTGCAGTGGCGGAGGCGGCGAAAGAAAACCTAGTGGACAGCGGTGTGCGCCCGGAGCGGGTGCAAGTGATATTAAACGGAGTCGAAGGCCAAACTCGGCTCTCTCCCGGCGAGATTGCCGCCGAGCGTGCCAAATACGGCATCCCTCCGGAACGGTTTGTGGCTGGGATTCTGGCCCGGATGGAGCCGGTAAAGGGGCACAGCTATCTGTTAGAAGCGGCGAAGATACGCAAAGAGCAAGGGGCACCCTTCACACTGATTATCGCCGGAGCCGGAAGCCAAGAGGTGGCCTTAAAAGAACAGGCGGAACGCCTTGGATTAGGCGACACGGTGATATTTGCCGGATTTGTCACCGATGTACCCCGCCTCCTTAGTATCTTAGACCTGCAACTCAACGCCTCTTACGGTACGGAGGCCACCAGTTTGGCACTCTTAGAGGGCATGAGCATGGGCATCCCGGCGGTGGTCACCGACTATGGCGGCAACCCCGGCGTGATTCAAGAGGAGGAGAACGGCTTGTTGGTGCCAGCCAAGAACAGCGAAGCCCTTGCCGATGCCATTGGTCGGATGATGACGGACAAAGCGGCTTATGACCGGATGACAAACCGCTGTCTGGAGATATTCAACGAGAAATTTACGGCGGACACTTACGCTAGAACCATAGAACACATATACCGCAATGTTGCGAGGAAGAGAGGCTAGACAAATGGAGCAAAAAAGAAGACGGTTTAATTGGTTCGATGGATTGGTGGTGCTCTTGGTATTGGGGGCGGCGTTTCTCTGGTTTTTTGTTATCAACCGCACAGAAGCAGTAGAAGAAGCCACCTTTGCAGGCGACCGTGCTATGTATTATGTAGAGGTCACGAACCTGACTGGATATCAGGCTGCCCAAGTAGAGATCGGGGATGCATTGCGGGATGCGGCCCAACATTTGCCCATCGGCCGGGTGGTGGAGATTGACATCCGACCCTTTGAGATACGCACCAGTGACGACCAAAATCAGGTCATTTTGTGGCAGACGGTAGAGGATCGCTACACCATGATACTCACCGTAGAGACGGAGGTAGAAGAAACTCCGGCGGCCATTTACGCAGAGGGAGAGGTCATTATCCGCGGCGGCACAACCCTCCACTTTACAGGGCCGGGATTTGCATTTTCCGGCGGAACGATTCTTGGCTGGTCCGAGAGAGGAGAGTAAGAACATGAAACAAAACAAGATTGACGAAACAGGCCGCCTGTTCGGTAAGATAAATGTGATTGACCTGGGTATATTGCTGTTGGTCGTATTCATCGCCATCGGGGCATTTTTGAAGTTTGCGGTGCTAGAGCAGACCACTGTCACCATAGAAGCGGCACCGGTCAGCTATACATTGGAAATCACGAACGTCCGAGACTGGACGATCCGCAACATCCGAGTGGGTGACACCCTCTACGTCACAGGTACCGCCGTCGGCACGGTGGTGGGGATAGAGACGAGGCCCCATCGTGTGGCCGTCTCCAGCAATGACGGTGCGGTCTGGTGGGGGGATGTGCCCGAGCGGTATGTCGTTGAGGTGGAAGTAGAGGGTACCGCCACCGTGAGTGACGGACGATTCCTTGTATCCCGTACCGTGCCCTTATCGGCGGGCACCTCAACTACGGTGTTTACCACCCGATATGCGGGATTTGAGGCCATGGTGAAAGAGATTGCGCTGTATGGAGACGAATAAACCAACTCTT
Source organism: Oscillospiraceae bacterium (assembly GCA_009779845.1). Classification (GTDB taxonomy): domain Bacteria; phylum Bacillota; class Clostridia; order Oscillospirales; family Oscillospiraceae; genus WRAB01. Next base: position 5,383 of record WRBE01000034.1, on the reverse strand, counting down.
ACCCCGAAAAAAATACTCATGGCCACCATGGCTATGGACATCGGCGGGGCGGAGACACATATTTTAGAACTCTCTAAATCCTTGGCCGCACGGGGATATGATATTACTGTGGCCTCCAACGGCGGGGTGTATGTGCGTGAGCTAGAGGATGCGGGGGTTAAGCATGTGCAAATCCCCCTCCATCGGCGGAATCCCCGGAATATGGTGCAAAGCTATTTTGCCCTGCGGCGGCTGATTCGGCAAGAACACTTTGATATTGTCCACGCCCACGCACGGATTCCCAGCTTTCTCTGCGGCCTGCTGTGGCGGCGGATGAAATTCCCCTTTGTCACCACGGCCCACTTTACCTTTACCACAGGCGGACTGGCAGGGAAACTGACCAACTGGGGCGAGCAGACCATCGCCGTAGCAGAGGACATTAAAGATTACCTCATGACCCGCTACGCCGTGCCGGAGCAAAACATTTTCACCACCGTTAACGGAATTGACATGGAACGGTTCTCGCCGGACGCAACCGGGACGGCACTTCGTACAGAGCTGGGCATCCCGACTGACGCACCGGTGCTTGTCCATGTGAGCCGCTTAGACGAAGGCCCCGCCATTGTGGCGGAGCGGATGATTCCGATAATTCCCGCCTTAGTGGCAGCTCACCCGAATCTTCACGTTGTCATAGTCGGCGGCGGGAATCAATTTGAGCAACTAAAAGAGAAAGCCGAGGCAGTGAACACAGCCCTTGACCGTGCCGTCATCCATATGACCGGCCCCCGGACGGATATCAACGACTGTATCGGGGCCGCCGATGTGTTCTGCGGCGTTAGCCGGGCGGCGTTAGAGGCCATGAGCGCAGAGAAACCAGTGGTTCTTGCCGGGCCACAGGGCTATGCGGGTATCTTCGGGGCGGACAAGCTACAACTGTCCCGTGACACCAACTTCTGCTACAGGGGCACAGAAATGCCAACAGAGGCGGCCTTAGAGCGAGACCTGCTGGCCTGTTTCAACATGGATGAAACCACACGGCGGGAACTGGGACGCTACGGCAGAGAGATTGTACGGCAATACTACTCTGTAGAAGCCATGGCCAACGACACCATCCGTGCCTATGAGGCGGTGCTCTCGAAACCCAAACGGTTGCTGTTGTCCGGGTATTACGGGTTCTCCAACGCCGGGGACGAGGCGATTTTAGATGCGTTCATGCTGGGTATCCGTGGACTGCCGAGGCGGGTGGAAGTGACTGTGCTTTCCAACACCCCGGAAAAAACAGCCCAGAAACACGGCTGTATGGCGGTACGCCGCTTTAATCTGCTCTCCATTCTCCGGGCTGTGCGCCGGACGGATGTCTTAGTGTCCGGCGGAGGGAGTCTGCTGCAAGACAAAAGTAGCACCCGTAGCCTGATTTATTATCTGGCGATCATTTGGCTGGCAAAGCTGTTCGGCAAGCCAGTGATGATTTACGCCAACGGCATCGGGCCTGTAGATCGGTCTGTCAATCGACGGCGGGTACGGCGGGTCATTAACCGTACAGACCTCATTACCCTGCGGGAAGAGAGCAGCCGGGATGAACTGATACAAATGGGTGTCACGACCCCCCCCATCCACGTCACGGCGGATCCGATTTTCCTATTAGACACCGTGCCGAAAGTAGCGGGAGACGAGGTTCTCCGCCACGCAGGAGTACCGGAAGGGCGACCCTTGATTGGGATATCCGTCCGCAGTTTACGTGCCGGGGCGGATTTCGTGCCGCAAATGGCCAAGTTTTGTGACCGATTAACAGAAGAGTTGGGTGCCGCTGTGGTGTTTATCGCCATGCAGATGCCCCATGATGCCGTATTCAGTCAAGAGATCATCAAACACATGCAACACCCCGCCTACCTGCTGGGCGGCGACACTGCGCCGGAAGCTCTCATCGGAGCGACAGGTCGGATGGGCTTGGTGGTGGCCATGCGCCTGCACACCATGCTCTTTGCCGCTAAGGTCAAAACCCCGGTCATCGGCCTGATCTGTGACCCTAAGATTGCCTATTTCGGTGAGACCCTTGCGATGCCCTCTGGCGGCCCTGTGGAAGAATTTGACCCGGAGCGGATGTTCCGGCTGGTACAGGATGTTTTGGCGGAGCGGGAAGGTTACCAGGCTCGTTTGGTCGAGGCGGTTGCGGCCATGACGCAAGGGGCGAAAGATAATGGGGTGTTGTTGGCGAGGTTGTTGGGGATGGATGAGAAGTTGCCTTGACCTTTCTTGTTCGGCGTTTCCGCCGAGGGGTTCTTGGCGGGCACTTGCTGACCCCAGACAGATTAGGTAATTTCACTTATGGATATATTGGATCAGCGGTAGGATTCCCTAACTGGATGTTGCAGTTTGGCTCTTGGTATGCTGCAGGATTTCCGGTTTTCGGTAGATATGCGAGAGCAGAGCGAGCCGATTGGCAAGATATACTCCTCGGCATTAACACACGGAATAATGGGTGGAGGTAATCATGAAAAGAGTGCTTATCATTGCGTTGATAGTCTTAGGCGTATCCGTCCTGTTTTCGAGTTGTGTTGTCAACCCTGCCATTGGCCCAGAAAGGATGGAGCGGATTTTTGAGGAGGATTATGAACTACTGGCTATCGTTAGAGATTATTTCATAAGTTCTGGTCATGAAAGTATATTCCTTCACCACACTACGGAAAGTGAGGCAATATCTCTCGGTGGACGCAGTGTGGAGATAGAAGATGACGAGGTCATTGAAACAATCAGCACACTTTGGGAGCAAGGGTATCGTTCTATCGGTAGAAGAGGAAATGCAATCTATTTTCAAACACGTTTTGTCAAGGGTAAATGTCCAATAAAATGAAAAAATCCTGCAAAGCGTTAATTTCACCTTGCAGGATGAGGTTGTAGAGCATTAAAATTTTACTACACTTGCTTTTGTCGAAGTCCATTCCCACTAAAACTCTGACTGCGGATAAGGGCTGATAGCTCTGTGGCATCTTCAAATACTAAGCGCCAATTTCCTTTCCGTCTATCTCCGTCATGTAAATGAGTGATAAAGTTGACAATGTCAAAAACTCTCTTATCACATTTACTATCGTGACTATGCACGCCATTTTTTGCATCATGCTGTTCTTTCAAGACATTTTTATTTATGAAAACCTTGTAATTAATATTATTCGCTCTTGCTGCGTAGAGTTCCATAAGCGAAATAGAAGGTTTTTTTATTTTTTGTTGAGAATCGGCAATGATGTGTTCTTTCAAATCAACATATCTATCTCCAGCATATTCGCCTCCGTATTCATTCCCGATAATAAAAACTAGCTGCTTGCAGTTTAGCACTTCGTCAATACAGTGATCATGAGAATCTACATCATTGAATCCATATGTAAAATTAGGCTCTTCGCTCAATATTGGATAAAGGTTCATGCGAACTAATTCCTTTTTTACTGCCTGTCTTTCTTCGATAAGGTCATTAACTGTAGACGAAACAAATATTTTATCATCATTTAGTTTTTCGATACACATAGGTAATGAGTTTTTAATTTGACTTATTTTATCTTCTTTAACCTCAACTCCTTCGCCAACAATTGTTAGTTCGGAAGTAATAAACTCTTTGAAGTTATTTTTCCTAGTATTTCTTGAAATGTCACACAAGCAAGGATGAAGAAAAAAAAGTTCAGAATTTTTCAAATCATGTTCGTTCAATTTGAGTTTACTTTCTCCAATTGGCAAAAAATGTTGTGTGGGTGTTGGGTTTGCAAAGCTTTCTCTCAGATACCCTAAAAGACCAATATTATATAAAGTTGAAAAGGGGTGAATATTTGTGCAAACAAGACAGTCTTTATTACATCCGGTTATGTTTCCACGTTCCGTATTGTAGCGTTCGCAGGCAAATTTCAGATATTCCAAATTAAAAATATTTGTATTAATTGTACTCAGCAATTGTTCGAACTCGTCTAGCGTCGTAGTAATGAAAGGTTCAACTTCGGAAAGATATCTACGTAAGACTTTGCCAGAGCTTTCATTTACAACACGCCGAATGGTCTTAACAGTAAGCTCTTTGGGATTTCTCAGATATAGATTTTTACAAAGCAACATTAAATCACAAGGTCGCCTTAATGAATGTCTGTACAAATAGTCAAATAGGTTTTCTTCAACAGGGCTTCCATCTTCATTTTTGATATGAGCATGAGGGATTTTTTCGAACCCAAAGAATGCTTTTTCAGCATTTTCATTTTTCAAGCTACCATCAAATAAGCAATCATCAGCTTCATTGCTCACATAAAGCTCAAACATCTCATATATATCATTTTTGCTATACGACAGTTCAATCAAAAATGATTCAATATTCCTTGAGATATTTTTTTCTACCAAATGAGAATCTAGTATCGCCTCTAGGCGGATAGTATAAAACAGTTTAATGTGGTTATTAAAAGAGAAGAGATTATATGCTGCCTCTGCAAGCGCATACTGGCAATACTGCCAGTATGACGCATTTGCAGATAGAGGAGAGTCAGGTTTCTTTTTGATTTTGTACACATCATCAAATGCTTGATCAACCTTGTCAATAAAAATATAAATGCCATTAGTAATTCTATCGAGTAGCTGCAACGCTAAATTTGCTTCTTTTAAGATTAGCTGTAATTCAGATTTATTTAAGCTGAGTAATCGACTGAAAATAATGCTTGGCTTCCCTCTAGGATTACTAATATTCTCTGCATATTGGAGAACTGTTTCTCCAATGTTTTTATCAAACTGTTTTTTCCTGTTAAAAAAGAAAAGGACACCATCTGAAAAATTTCTGAAATCCGAGTGAGTATAAAGCTCCTTATACTCATTAGAGTTAGTAATTGTTGCTACTACACTAAACTGCCATAACAATACCCATGTTCTATATTCTTGCAACAACCCTTTTATCGAATGGTTAATATTTATCCCTTTACTTAATGTATCTACTAAAGAACTATCTTTAGGAAAACAGGTAACTGCCTCAAATTCTTGGTTATTGGCACTAGAGAGTCTATTCCTCTTAGTCTTTATTAAAAAAGTTTTTCCTTGTCCTTTTGTTGCAGCGATGCCTAAATATTTTTGTTTGTTTGATAGGTAGCTCCGCACAAAATTATTCTCAAAGATGACGTCAAGAGCGGCATCACCCTTCTTAAGACTATCTGCGTCCTCATGCCAAACACACATACTGCTCCCCCCTAAAACTTCTAAATTTCGTCAAAATGTGCTAATTGATTATATACTCATCCGTTCGAAAAGTCAACTTAAACAGAGGGGCATAATGTGTATACAGGCCCCTGGTTCACGGACAGTCTAAAAAGGGACTCTAACGTAGGATATCATAGATTTACACAAGCTGGCATCGTTTTTCATACGGTGTCAGCTTTGTTTTGAGCTGGATGCGCTG
>WRBE01000033.1 GCA_009779845.1 Oscillospiraceae bacterium | reverse complement strand
TACGGTTCTGGTGTCACCGTTATCGTACGTCAACGTCACCACCAGACCAGATAAGTCTAGCGCATCGCCTACCGTGTACGTGAGAGCCGGCTGCGTTGTCACTGCAATACCGGTTACCACCGGGGCTGTCACTACAATTTCGAAGGTCTGCGTAAAGTTCGTGCCCACTGCCGTGCCGTCTACGACAGTCGCCGTGACCATTGCTGTACCGGCCGCCGTGGCTGTCAATACGCCATTCTCAACACCTGTACCACTCCAGACGATAGTGGTGTTCGTTGCATCCGTCGGGACCACCGTACCCGCCAGTGTTAGCGGTGTGTTCGCCGCTACCGTCAACGCTGATGTCTTGGTGATTGCCGTTACTGGTTCGAACTCTGACGGTGCTACCACCGTAACCGTGTCATTGCCACTGGGATGACTGCTCGGAATTATAACCGGATCCACACGGAACGAAGTTCCTTCAAGAACTGCGTAGTAGATTGACTCTACAATGTCAAAGCCAAAGTTAAGTGTGTCACCGACTTCCGCATCATCAGGTACGAGGAACTGAACCGTCACAAGGTGACCGGTGCCTGTTACGTTCACGTTGCCATTTGCATTTGATCCTGCTCGGAAACCGAGGACCATTCTGCCTTCCTGCACCTGCGGAATTTGGCCTTGAGAGAACGGAATGTGAGGCTCAGTCTCCGCAACTGCTCTAAGAATCGTCAGGTCTCCTTGCTCCAGAACTATCTGAAGGGTACCAATACCCGGATCTGGATTTCCTGTCAACGCAAAGTCAACCAAAATCTCCGCACCCGGAACCACTGGTGTCTCGTCCCGCACGGTCGCCGTTACCACAACCTCACGATCAACTTCTGTCAAGGTTGCCATGGTAGCTACCGCTGTCGGAGGCGTGATGCGAACCGGGAATCCTAGTACATACAGATTCAATAGTGATACATCGCCCAAGGTGAGATCCCCGTCATGGTTCACATCGCCGCGGTACATCCATGTATCAAGCACCGGGAACCCCAGTACGTACAGGTTCAACATTGACACGTCACCCAAGGTCACAGCATTGTCATTGTTCACGTCACCCCAGCGAATCGCATTCACTGTCAGGGTTGCCGTCGTTGCCGTCTCGCCGCTTTCTGTATGCGTGATGGTAACAACGGTGCCGTTATGCGCCAATGTCAACGCTGTGCCGTCTGCCGGGCTTGCGGTCAATCCGTTTGCCGCAAAGTCCGCAAACGCCACGGGTCTGGTGTCACCGTTATCGTACGTCAACGTCACTACTAGCCCTGATAGGTCTAGTGTATTGCGCTCTGTGTAGACCAGCCTCGTCGGCTGCGTTGTCACCGCAATGCTCGCTACTTCTGGGTCTAGCGCATTCACTGTCAAGTTGTCTGTTGTCGCCGTCTCGCTGCTTTCTGTATGCGTGATGGTGACAACCGTGCCGTCATGCGTCAATGCCAACATTGTACCGTCCACCGGGCTCGCTGTCAACCCGTTTGCCGCAAAGTCCGCAAACGCTACTGTTCTGGTGTCACCGTTATCGTACGTCAGCGTCACCACCATATCGGATAGGTCTAGTGCATCGCCGTCCGTGTACACCAAGGTCGGCTGAGTCGTCACCGCAATGCTCGCTACCACTGGAGCAGACGTTACATATATCCAACCGTCAACTTCCACGAACTCATTTAGCCGCACTGTAGTATCAACAACAAATTCGTATACTGATGAAACGGTAAGTTCGATCGGTACATATCCTTCCGCATCCAGTGATACATCAAACAGCACTGTAATCATCGCACCGTCGTCCACCACGTTCCAATCTCTTGGATCGACGGGAGGAATGGTAGAAGGAATGTGCGCCAATGAGAATATGGGAGCCGTATTAAACATCGGTGACGGGAACAGACCTCTTCGATCGCCCACAATCTCAATGTAGTCGTTGTAGTCCTCAAATCCTAGGTCCAAGCGAAGTGAGCTGATACCACTGTTGTTCTCTACTGATATCGCTACTTCCACTGCTCTGTCGCCAGGGGCCGCCGTTACCGTGTCTACCACGAATCTTATCGCATCAGGGTCAATCGGCTCTTCTTCACGGTATACGGTGAGCGTGTACGTGCTGACAATCTGTGGCCCTGCTGCTCCAAGAACTGGGCCGCCGGCTGTCGGGGTGACTTGCTGGAAGAAGTTGGTGCTCAGACCCACTCTATCCACTGAAACCCCAAGGTTGCCGCCTTGCTCAAATCTGTGGTACGCCACGAAGTGACGGCCATTGGATGTGACTACGATTTCAAATACATTGGTACCCACAACCAGAGGCAGATCAACCCCATCGCCTACAACTGTTGCCAGCGGACAAGTCGCCGCCGCCGCAATGGTGATTTCATCTACTTCGCCGGGAACAGTGATTTCAAAGTCGGTCTCACCGGCTCTCAGGTCGTCATTGAATTCGTATTCGACCACATCTGAATCATACTCATATTCTGCGGTCAGTGTGAACATGCTCGCATCATCTTGCAGGATGGACTGTCCACCCGGGCCGAAGAAGCCGCCGCTGCTGTTCATCAACTGGAACAGCGTACGCGCTGCGGTTGAGTTCCAAGCGGGGTTGTTGTGGTACGTGATCGGCCCAAACAGGCTGTCGGCCCAACCACGGCGGATGTGTTGCAGCTCAGAGCCGTCCACATCTACGGTCCATGTAAAGTTATATCTATCGCCCACACGGTTGACTTGGACACCGGCGGTCAACAGGGTCGGCCCTCTCAAGTGGCGGCCGTATCTGTGACCCTCTGGCGTCGGGTCATTGGTGAGTTGCGGACGGCCCCCCCAGTATGGGAATGATGACTGGTGGGTGGTCAGGTTTTGCATGGTGCCATCCACGATACCCATGAGGTCAGAAGTTAATTGTACCCCTGCCGCACTGCCGCTACCGAAGAACAGATAGCTCACACCATCTGGGTCGGTGTATACGAACGGTGCAATCACGTCACCTCTCCGTGTGGGGGAGATGCCGATGAACACGCCGTTGTCGAAGTCGGGGTGTGACAAGGTGTGATCGTTGGACAGAAGCGGTGTCGCTACCGCCGTAAACGGTCCCAGCGGGTTGTCTGCCGTGGCGACACCAATGGCTTTTGTGCCGTCATACGCTCTCGTTGCGCTGAAGAACAAGAGGAAATCGTCTTCACCACGTTGTACTGCGTGGGGGTGAGAGATATCGCCTGTTGCCCACGGCACGTCATTGACGCGTAGCGCAGAAACAGCCGCCTGCTCCCAATCCTCTAAATCATCAGAGGTAGAGACAACCAACTCGCTGCCGTCTGTGGCCGCATAGAGGTGGAATGCACCTTCAAATCTTGCGATATCCGGATGGTTCATGTCCGGCGCAGGGCCTCTGTTGCCCCAGATTTGGACGTTGTCGATGTGACCATAGAAATTCTCAGATACGGTGCCATAGTTAAAGCCACCGTTGCCCAGCATGATATATCCGCCAGTCGGGCCGAGAATATTAGGTAGTCTCCATGCATCGTTATCATCGTGAACACGCGTCTCCGCCAATTCACCATTGACATACAATGCGGTGCTATGTTGTCTGAACACGAGTGACATGTTGACCCACTGGCCGCCTGCTAATGAATCCGGCACCCCATTTAGGTTGAATCTGCCACCAAGTGCTGCTCCCCAATCCTGTCCCCGCTCCAAACGCGGCGTGGCAGGAGGGTTGCCGCCTCCGGGTGAGTAAAGTGCCCCGGAGATATAACGTCCAAGACTAGGCCAAGACTGAGCAACTGTATCGCTATTAACGACTTTGAATGCCCAGTGATGACCGGCCCATAACACTGTACGTCTTGCATCAAAGTTGACAACCAGCTCTTCCATCCCTGCAAGTAAGCCTGTACCGCTACCAACCGGGCCATCGGCACACTCGATGGAAATCCATCTGCCGGGCGTGTAGAAAGAACCGTCGGATCCGTCCATAGTAACGTTCCCTAAAGCCGGGCCAAGCGTGGCAAGGGGGGTAGCGTTTCCGAGTCGGGAACCGGTAGCTCCCGGCAGGGCGTGATGTCCTCCCATTACTCTGACACGCGCGTTGCCTGTTGCATCGTAGAACGTACCGGGAGAATCTTCAGTAAGACCTTCAAAGTCTAGGTCTACCAGATGAATCATGTCATCCACAGAAACATCATTAAAGTATTGCGGATGATAGTCTTCTACTGGGGGCACCTCTACAGGCCCTCTAATTCCAGCATAGCCGTAAATACGGACATTATCAATGTAGCCATTGAAGAACTCACCACCAGCACCCCAGTTGGATCTGCCTAAGTAGACATACCCACCATCTGAGCCGAGGATTTGAGGCATCCGCAGTCCATTCGCATTGTTGACATAGGTACCTACCAAATCGCCATTGACATAGAATGCCGTGCTACCCGGTCTGAGCACCATTGCCAGCGTGTTCCACTGTCCAACAGTATTCTCGGCACCTTGTACAGGTCCAAATAATATGGTTCCATCTCCACCGCCGCCTAGAGGTGGCGCACTAAAGCGCTCTACATTAAAGCGGTCAGGGCGGTTAAGCAGACCGATATAGTGTCTGCCGGGGCCCCAGCTATTGGCATCTTGGTTGCGATCAGCGTAGAATACCCAGTTATTATTACCCGCTCCTAGGTAGCGGTACGCATCCGCAACGACAACCAGTTCTTCCATATCTGCAAGCAACCCTGAGCCATCTTCAGCCGTTAGGCTAATCCAGCTAGTGGGTGTCAGGTTGAAAGATTGGCCACTACCATCTGGCGTGTTGTCAGAGACATTGATTGTAGTGGTCGGTGCTGCCGCCGCAGTGCCGGCACCTCTGACTCTCGCTTGTACATTATTACCGCTGATGTCGGTGAAGGTGCCCGGATCGCCTTGTACAAGACCGTCAAAGTCAAAGTATGCAAGCAAATCCATACCTGCGGTTACAGAAGGGCCAAAGGTCGCTGGATGGTGATCCATACCCGGCGGAAGCGGCTCCGGACGGGTCGGTCTGGGCGGGCTATCCGGGAACAAAAACTCACCAAATGCCGCAACCACTCTGTCGTGTTCTGCTCTTGTAATGGTCATCAAGCTACCGTGACGATAGCGGTGATGTCCACGGGGCCCGGTGTATGTGCCGTGGTCGAATCGCCAGTAGGGGCTACCCGGGACGACATCGTCCATGTTGTTGCTGAAGAATGGGATATAGCCTGTACCTGCGGCGAACGCATCTGCCCAGATGGCGTAGGTGGGTCTGCCGTCAATCCAGTCACGCTCTAAGTGTTGCAGGAACTGTACGCCCTCTACTTGATTGTGGTCTGCGGGTCTGAACATATCCCACAACTCGCCGCTACGTTCCCATCTGCCGGTGAGGGACGAGATTTTCTCTGTTCCGCCCGCTCCGTCTGGGACAAGCACAAAGTCCATGGCTCTGTCGATGATAGTTCTACCGACACCTTCTACCTTGGTCGTACGGTACCAGTATCCGGTGTGGCCCAAGATAGCGGCCGTGTCAATCACGCCACGGTAATATGAATCTTCACCAATCCAAAGCCGCGGCTCTGAGAAGGTACGGAAATCTCTGGTTCTGGTGTACCAGACAAAGGGGCCGTTATATCCGGTGGGGAAATGATGGGCGGTCATGGTGGCGGCGAATACGAAGAAGTCGCCTGTGACCGGATCATATACCATATCCGGCGCCCAGAAATGCCCGGCATCTAAAATACCGCCGTGTACGTCTACGGACCACGGTTCACTCCAGTTTACCAGGTCAGTAGACTCCCAAATAACCATGTGGGTCGAGCTGTTCGGCCAGTTGGCATTGCCCCAGCCGCCACGACGCCAGATGCTCAGGTCTGTGGCAATCATGTAGAACTTATCGCCGTAAGACCCTCTGATAATAAACGGATCACGAGTACCCCGGTCTCTCTCGTTCCACACGAGGGCAGGGTTGTTGGTGGGACGAGTCCGCACCCAGTGAAGCGCATCATCACTGACGGAGAAGAAGGCTTGCTCGTGGTACCACGCACCCTCACCACCTGTAAAGTATGCGAAAATGTATGCGTCTAACTCGTCTAATACCGGCGCGGCCAGCACGTCAAATACAAACTCTTTTTCTAAGTACTCACCGTTGTATTCAATCCGCGCTGTCGCCGTGATTGTTGTGTCTACGTCCGGGCGTGTCACAAATCCTTTGCGTCTCGGCGCATCATGGTTTCCGAGACCCACGCCAGCGGGATCATAATATGGGATGACAACATCTTCTGTCGCTACGATTCCGGGCACATCCATCTCCCAAGTGATGGTCGTTCCATGTAGCCCCTCAGCAGGCAGGTACATGTGACCGCGCACTTGGTTACCGGGGTGACCGAAATCACCATTCCCGTGACCGATGCGATTGGCAGTTAACTCAGCATCTGTGCGCTCAACTGCAGGCGTGGTACCGTAAGGTAGCTCAAGGGCATCATACGCCTCTTGCACTCTCTCTTGGTCTGTCCGATAATTAATCGGTGCCCACACTCTGATGTTGGCAACTTCGCCGTTGAAGTAGGATGCGCCGCCGCCGCCGCTGGGATTTGAGTGCGGAGGTCTTCTACCAATGCTGGCAAAGCCACCGGCTGCGGACATGATTTCTTCAATAGCGTAAGGTACATTATCTGCACCGTCTGGCAGTTGATTGATTACTGCGCGTGTTTCTTCATAGCTTTCTAACACACCATCAACATATAAGCGTGTCGCATAAGGTGTAAAGTGTACATCCACACGACGCCATTCGCCCGCATCCAAACCATCTGCCCGGGGCACGGGTGTCGGTGTCATTTGCCGCCAAGTGGCAGCGCTAGGGCTTGTTCCGCCAGGGTTAAATGACACTTCGTGATAGCCGCCCACATGGTGGAATCGGCGCACGTCTGTTCTGGTGCTGCTGTCAATAATTGCAATGTAGTTTTCATAATAAGGCTTGATTGCATAGCCATGGCGACCACTGAGGAAGGGGTTTTGGTCTACACGGGCGGCATAGAACAACCATTGGCCGCCTGCATGACGTCCGGCTGTATCGCTCTGCGGCCACGCCTCAGCACTAGCAGGGTCTGAGTTTGCAAGTACATAATAAGAAATGGCAAATTCATTTAAGCCTCGTAACAGCGGGCTACCGTCTCCACGCTCTAACTGGAGCCATCTTCCTGACCCCAATGCGAACGAACGGCTTGTCGCACCGGTGCTATCGGCTATTTCGCCGTACTGGACTGCACCGCGCACTCTGGCACGCCCAATGTTGTCGGGGCCGACAAAGTATTGGCCCCCACTGGCCCCGCCTACAGGTTCTCTGTCAAAGTCAATATGGGCAATTAGTTCCATGTCGCTTGTGAAGCCCGGATCACCCCATGTGACCGCTTCGTAAACCCGCACGACAAATACTTGCTCATGGGTTATACCGAAACGCTCAATCGCTACAGTCAGGGTTACTTCACCCGGAAGGGTTGCACCTGCAACAAGGGCACCGTCATGGCCCATAACCGCTAGATTATTTGATGTCCACGCAACCGGAACGCCTTCGATGCTCGTAGGCAAGTTCAGGGAATGGCGTGTTGTCGCCGGTAAGGTTATTGTCTCAAACGCTTCCAGAACCGGATCGGGAATCGTGACCAAAAATTCACGAGTCACTGTGTCACTGCCAATGGTCGCCGTTGCGGTGAAGGTGACATTCTGCGGAAGCGTAATGCCTTCTTGCATCACACCATCGTGACCAATCACAGCTGGATCACTGGAAGTCCATGTGAGCGGCAGTCCGTCAATTTGCGGAAGGGTGATGTCATTGCGATAGTAAACTCTATTCGGAAACTCCAGCAAGGCAAGGCGGTTTTCCGGTGTGTCTTCTACATAGAATTTCAGTTCGCGCAAACAAATGCTGGCCGTTCCGCCAGTTGTGCGTCCACGGAGACGATAGAAACGGAATGCTTCCGTGTTGTTAATCTCGTGGAACACAAAACTGGGATAAGCATCGGATGCCGGCGTTGCAAACAGATTTACCCATGTCTCACCATCGTGAGAACCTTGAACGTCTCTATTAGCAGTACGGCTTGGGCTTGTAGCCCAGCCTGCGTCCGTTCTAGCCATGATACCCATGCGGTTGATAACCATAGGCTCATGTAGCTCAAACCCGACCCACGCTTCAGCATGGATACTGAGATAGAGTGAAGAGCGCGTGTAATCGCCCCGCGCTGTTTGGAACGGTGCGCGGAAGTCACGAGCTGCCCCTGCGGCAGACTGCGGGAAACCGAACCCGGTGCCGCCCGCATAACCTGCACCACCAAATACCGTTCTGATGGCATCATGGTTGGCAAGCTCAACGCCTATGATCGGCATCTGTGAACCCACAGGGAAGCTTGTCAGACCATAACCACCACCCCGGTTACGGGTAAAGGTCTCGATCACTCCTAGGTCTACATTGTTGGGATCATTAAAATCAATGTTTCCTGTTACTTCTAAGAAGCCTGCCGCAGTTGTTGCTGCGGGTGCTTCATACTCCTCTGCTGCAAACGCAAAGGGCGCAGATGTCAATGCCATGACAACTGCAAGGATCAAACATAATATCCTTCTGGTAGATTTTGATCGCATCTTGTAAATGTCCTCCTAAAGATTTGTTATTAGAGTTGCACTCTATTTTGTACCGCAGCGTTGACAAGTCCCCCTTTCTTTATTAATCAACTGCATACAATTTAGAAGTGCGGCGTACATCATGGAACAAGGCTTTCACGATTTGTCTTATATATGATAACAATATAGTGGAGGTGTTTTGTAAGGCTTTCGTTTCGCCCACCCCACCCACTATATGATCATCCATTGCAATTATAACAAAAACTTCCCATAGACATATAGAGAATTTTTCTTAATAAACCATGATAATTTACGATGCCTTTCGTATCCTTTCGCAATGCCCTGCTGTTTTTGTTGACATTCCGGCAAATATGTGGTGTACTATTAGGAAAGATGCTTGTGGCACATACTACATGCCGTGTTCTGTATTGATTCTTCGCTTCCCGCTCACTCTGCTCTAATCTTCAAGTTTAATGCAAAAAATTGGCAGTCGAACTATATTATTGATGTAAGCATTTTTTAATATATAAGTTTCGCTAAATGTTTATGTGTATTTGCATGATTTAGATTAGCATATTTACCGTGGCGTGTCAAGCACATGTTCTTGAAAGCGTCGAGGTTTGTTGAAAACTCACAGAAAATAAAGGCCAGTTTTAGGCAGAAATCTTAAGCTTTTTAATGCATTGGACGATTTACAAGGAGAGCGCCGCATGAAAAAATTATGCATTGGAATCATTTGTTTGCTTGTGCTTTGCCTAAGCGGTTGCTCACGTGGAGCAGAAGACCCCAACATCCAAGAGAGGATTGTGCTGGGCTTTTCGCAGTTGGGCAGCGAAAGCGAATGGCGGATTGCGGCATCGAACGATATCCGGCGTGCAGCGGAAGAGGCGGATATTCAGCTCATCTTTGATAACGCACAACAGCAGCAATTCAATCAAATCAGAGCGATACGATCCTTCATCCTAAAAGGCGTGGATGTTATTGCGTTTAGTCCCATTGTAGAGGACGGCTGGGACAACATACTGGAAGAAGCACGAGTGGCCGGCATACCAGTCATCGTGGTAGACAGGAAAATAGAGACTGCACAAGAAGACCTCTACGCCGCCTTTATTGGGGCAGATTTCCATGGCGAGGGTGTCCGTGCCGGAGAATGGATGGTAGAACGGTTTGCCCGTGCAGAAGGGCCGATTCGGATCGCTGAGATCAGCGGAACACCGTATTCCTCGCCAACAATCGGCAGGTATGAAGGTCTGCGGGAAGTGCTCCGAGATTACCCGCAATTTGAGATCGTGATCTCCCACTCTGGGGATTTTATGCGCTCAAAAGGCAGAGAGAGCATGGAATTCATTCTGCAAGGGACACCGGACATTGATATCCTATTCTCCCATAACGATGACATGGCCCTAGGTGCGATTGAGATCATGAAAGAGCGTGGGATCAGGCCCGGCATTGATATTGCTGTTGTTTCTGTCGATGCACAGGCCTCCGGCTTAGTCGCACTCAGACAGGGCCAAATCAATTGCCTGATTGAATGCAGCCCCTATGCAGGGGATTTGTTGATGGAGTTGATTTCCAACATTGTAAATGGCAGGCCTTTTGTCACATATACTTACACTGAAACAAGAGTGTTTACAGACCGAGACGATTTCTACGCCTTGCCTGTACAGTACAGGTTGGAAGACATCATAGTCGCCGCAAGGATAGAGCCTCATTACACCATGAGAATGAGGTGATTGCTACGAAAAGCCATATATCAAAGTTATTAAACTTGAAAAATAGCATTGTCGGAAAAATCATGATCTTATTTGCCGTCATGTTTATCTTGTTGCTTACACCGATTGTTGTGCAAAGCTATACTTCTTTCCGTCAGGCACGGGCTTATGGTGAAATCATAGATAATATCATCTATGCAAATCAGCTCAACCACGATGTCAGCGAACGTATTGAGCCCATTGTCTGGAATATTGTCGCCGGAAAAGAGAGCTTTGGCGACAGCGGGATTATGCCCTTGATTGCAGATATCCGAATCAGAATGATCGAAATCCGAAACCACACGGACTCGGTGGAAAATCGTGGGGTCATGGATATTTCTCTCCGGGCACTTGCGATACTGGAAGATTATTTATTCAGGCTGAGAACGCAAGTCGCCGAACGATATCCCGTTGCAGAGAATGAACGACTGCTTGAAGAGATTCGGATTTGCATCGCAGGGATAAACGACCTGCTGTCGGAATTTTCGTCCGGGCAAGTGAATGAGGCCTCAATATTAAATCAAGCCATGTCACAACAGAGTAGCCGAGCGTTTATTATCAACATTTTATTGGCACTTGTCGCAATATTTGTCAGCGGGTTTGCGTTTTGGTATATCTCCAAAAGCCTTGCGCGCCCGATCGAGAGTCTTCTTACGATGTCGAATAAAATTTCCGAAGGGGATTTCAGTTTCGAGATTGCGCTGTCCGCCTCTGACGAATTTAACGATTTGGCCGTGGGCATGAATACCATGTCTAAAAAAATAGAGCTTCTACTGGAACAGGGCATTGAAGAGCAAAAGCAACTCCAAATCATGGAACATAAGCTTTTGCAAGCACAAATCAAGCCCCACTTTTTGTACAATACACTGGATGCCATTATCTGGGCGGCAGAAGCTGATAATGTACCCGATGTAGTCACCCTTGTCGCATCCTTGTCCTCTTTTTTCAGGATATCCCTCAGCCATGGGATCGACTTCATTCCCATTTCCAACGAAATTGAGCATGTGAAGCATTATCTGGTCATTCAGCAAATACGCTATAGCGATATTTTGACCTATGAAATTGACTTAGACGAAAACATCCCGGATAAAAAAATCCTAAAATTCTTGCTTCAACCCCTGGTTGAAAATGCGCTGTACCACGGGATCAAATACACCAGAGATCGAGGGAAAATCACGGTAAGCATTAAAAAAGAAGGTGAAAAACTTCGGTTTTCCGTCACGGATACCGGAATTGGCATGACACCAGAAACCTTGGAAACACTGAAACACAATATTCATTACGGCACAGGCGAGCAAGGGTACGGATTGTTCAATGTAAACAGAAGGCTCAAGCTATACTATGGTCTGCAAAAGGGCATAGAGATCAAATCAGAGTATAAAAAAGGCACTGAGGTCAGCTTCACATTAGACCTGTCACTATAGTCGAACAAATTTTATGTAGGGGTTTTTATTATGTACAAAGTCTTTTTTGTTGACGATGAGGCATCCATGCGCACAGGGATAAGAGAGAGCGTTGACTGGGATAATTCGGACTTCACGCTTTCCGGCGAAGCACCGGATGGCGAGTTGGCCTTGTCTTTCATGCAGGAGATCATGCCCGATATCCTCATCGCTGACATCAGAATGCCCTTTATGGATGGGCTTGAACTTTCCAAGCGCGCCAAAAAGGCGATGCCGTGGATCAAAATTATCATACTGAGTGGGCACGATGAGTTTGAATATGCAAAACAGGCAATCGAAATAGGGGTTGATGCCTATTTATTAAAGCCGGTTACGCCGAAAACACTAATGGAAACACTAAACGACGTAGCAACCAAGATTGATAAAGAACGAAGAAGCAATGTTGAAAAGCTGATAGACAGTGTGCAAGATGTTGGCACCATCGGTCTGATTCCGACTACTGAAATCAATAAGCTTCCCATGATAGACAAGTTGCGTTATGCCTCACAGGCGGATGTGCCCGGGTTTGTGTCAGATTATTTGGACAGCTTTGAAATCGAATCAATTACTTCGTTTATATTCATCTCCTATGTCGTGATGGATGTGTTGTTGAGCGCATCCAAGATTATTGACGAGCTGGGCGGTAACGCAAAAGAGGTGTTAGCAAAATATGCCGACATCAGCAATCTAATCAACGCCGACTCAGGCATTGAAACCATCAAAGCATTGTTATCTTCTATCTTAGAAAGCGTGATCGAATACCGAGACGACGTGACGGGTTCTAAAAACCATGAAGTCATCACCAAAGCACAGGAATACATCCAAAAAAATTATTCTGAAAAAGACATCTCCCTTCATTCGGTCGCCAAAGAGGTCAATGTTTCACCCAACCATTTTAGCACGATATTTAGCCAGAAAATAGGCGAAACATTCATTAGCTATATTACCAAGATAAGGCTTGAGCGCGCGAAAATATTACTTAAAACTACAAATAAGAGGATCTCGGACATCGGCTACGAAGTAGGCTATAACGATACCCAGTACTTTAGTTATGTATTTAAGAAAAATATAGGCATGACACCGAAAGCGTTTCGAAATAAATAAAAGCTTTCCCCCTATAACTTTGGCGGTTTCTTCCAAAGAACCGATGCGATTTTTTAGATGCTTGAAATGTCGTAAATTATCAGAACTAATTCAGAATATTTTCTCTATTTTTTTTTGAACCACTCTCTATAATAGAAGTAGCCGATTTTATCGGTAAAAAAATTAGGAGGAAGATATAAATGAAAAAGGTACTTTCGATCTTATTGGTTCTAGTGCTAGTGGCCGCATTGGCCGCTTGCGGCAATGGGGCGCAAGATACACCAGCACCCGTGGATGATCCGACCCCTACTCCAGACGTAGCACCACCGGTAGATGAGGACCCCCCAGCAGACGACACCCCCGCCAATGACGGCACCCTACGGATTGGTTTCTCACAAATCGGTTCCGAGTCTGACTGGCGTGTAGGTAACACAGAGTCTGTTCGTCAAGCTGTAGCAGACGCAGGTTGGGAACTCATCTTCAATGATGCCAACCAACAGCAACACAACCAAATCCAAGCTATTCAAGACTTCATCACCCAAGGCGTAGATTACATCGTATTGGCCCCCATCGTTGAAACCGGTTGGGATTCCATCATGATGGACGTTGCAGAAGCAGGCATTCCTCTGATTCTGATGGACAGAAGTATTGATATGCCGAACCAAGAAGACTACTTCGTATCTTGGGTCACCAACAACTTCGAAGATGAAGGCAGAAGAGCCGGTGAGTGGCTCCTCGACTTCCTAGAAGAAGAAGGTCGTCTGGGTGACGATATCAACATCGTTGAGTTGCAAGGTACTGTTGGTTCAGGCCCCGCAATTGACCGTGCTGCTGGCTTCAGAGAAATCATTGGCGGCCACGCAAACCTAGAAATTACCCAATCACAAACCGGTGACTTCACCACAGAGCTCGGAATGCAAGTCATGGAATCTTTCCTAGGCCGTGCGTCAGCCGAAGGCAGACCCATTGATGTTCTGTACGCACACAACGACGGCATGGCGCTAGGTGCCATCCAAGCGATTCGTGATGCTGGCTTGGTTCCCGGTGAAGACATCATCATCATCGGTGTAGATGCTGTTCTTCTTGCTTTCGAAGCTATCGTAGCTGGCGACATGAATGTTACCGTTGAGTGTAGCCCGTTACTCGGCCCGACAGTCGTTCAAGTTATTCGCGACATCGAAGCTGGTATCACTCCAGAGCAAATCATCTTCTCTGACGTTCGCGTATTCGACGAAACACTCAGCCTCATCTTCCCTGACAGATATTTGAGTGCTGCTGACGACCTGCCCAACAGAGTATACTAATTGTGAGCCTTGCGCTTACTCCATAGGAATTATCTGGGAGGCCGGCACAAATTGTTGTCGGCCTCCTCAGCCAATTATCAGGACAGTATTATCTCCAGCATATCGAGGTGATTGAAGTGTGTAATGATGTTATTTTAAAGATGACCAAAATAGAAAAAAGCTTTCCAGGTGTGAAGGCTTTGAAGGGCGTTGACCTCACTCTACGAGCAGGTGAGGTTCACTGCATTATGGGAGAGAATGGAGCAGGAAAATCAACACTGATTAAATGCTTAACCGGCGTTTATCAAATGGATGCCGGAGAAGTCATGTTAAACGGCGAAGAAGTCCGCCCCCAATCCGTAACGGAAGCCATGAAATTGGGAATTAGCAGCGTGTATCAAGAGGTAAACCTCTGCCCGAACCTAACAGTCGCTGAAAATATTTTTATTGGCCGACAGCCCATGCGTGCCGGCGTGTTCGTTGACTTGCCCAAAATGAACAAATTGTCCCAAAAGGCGCTAGAAAAGTTCAACCTAGACATTGATGTCACACGTAGTTTAGACTCCTATCCCATTGCGATCCAGCAAATGGTGGCAATTGCGAGAGCCGTTGATGTATCCGCCAAGGTACTGATTTTTGACGAACCGACCTCTTCTCTGGATCGGGGCGAGGTAGAGCGGCTGTTTGACATCATGCGCCGTCTCAAAGCGGAAGGCATGGCGATTGTATTTATCTCGCATTTCTTAGATCAGGTATATGAAATTTCCGACAGAATTACGGTGTTGCGGAATGGGGCGTTCATTGGAGAGCACTTGGCCAGCGAACTGTCACGCATTGACCTCGTTACACAAATGGTCGGGAAAGAGTTTGACAAAATTGCAAATCTGCAAAAAGCGACACCCAAGGAAGGCCGTAAGGTTATCATTCAGGCAGATAATATATCGGTTGATACATCGATCCATAATGTGGATCTCTCCTTGAGCGAAGGGGAAGTATTAGGATTTGCAGGTCTGTTGGGCTCAGGTCGGTCTGAAACGGCAAGGGCGTTGTTCGGGCTTGATAAGGTGAGTAACGGCTCTGTCTCTATCCGAGGCAAGGCGATGAACCTAAACAGTCCCGTTGTCGCTATTAAAAACCGGATTGCGTTCTGCCCGGAAGACAGGAAGCGGGACGGTATCGTAGCGGATTTGACCATTCGAGAGAATATTGTTCTGGCACTACAGGGTCGAATGGGCATGTTCAAATTTATAAGCCGCAAAAAGCAAGAAGAGCTGGCAAACAGATACATTAAGCTGCTCGGCATCGTCACACCCGACGCAGAGAAAAAAATCGGCGAACTTTCCGGCGGCAACCAGCAAAAGGTGATCCTCGCCAGATGGCTGGCCACCGAGCCGGACGCCCTGATTTTAGACGAACCCACCAGAGGGATTGATGTGGGCGCAAAAGCGGAGATTATCAAGCTCACCTTAGAGCTTTGCGAAAAAGGAATGGCCGTTGCGTTTATTTCGTCTGAGTTAGAAGAGGTGGTCAAGCTTTCCAACAATGTCGTGATTATGCGAGACCACAAAAAAGTCGCTCAACTCTGCGAGGCAGAAATCGATCATGATCGTATCTTGCAAACGATTGCCGGAGGTGAAGAAGCTTGCGTATCTTAAAGAAAATAACAAGTACCCGGATATTCCCCCCCCTGCTCGTCCTCTTTTTGATCTTGTTGTTCAACCTGATTGTCCAGCCGGGGTTCCTCTCTCTTGAGTTTCGGGACGGTCGCTTTGTGGGCGGCCTCATGCTCATACTAAACCGCTCTATTCCCATCATGCTGCTGGCTGTTGGGATGACCCTTGTCATTGCAACAGGCGGTGTTGACCTCTCTGTTGGTTCTGTTGTAGCAGTTTCCGCCGCAGTGGCAATCTCTCTCATCAGAGGGGGCGACTTAGCACCGACGGCCTATACGGCCATGCCCCTAGTATTTGTGGTTTTAATCACCATGCTAGTAGGTATTGCGCTGGGGCTTTGGAACGGATTTCTAATCTCAAAGCTCAATATGCCGCCGGTTGTTGCAACCCTTGTACTGATGGTTGCCGCCCGCGGTCTCACCCAGATTATTACGCAGGAAAGAAGCTTGACCACAGGGCATACGCCTTTTGGCGAAATCGCCAACGGGATTACCTTGGGTGTCCCCAACCAGTTTTGGATTGGGGTCGGCATTTTCCTCTTGGTCTGGTTCTTTACCAGACGGACAGCACTCGGGCTCTTTATTGAGTCTGTAGGCGCCAATAAATCCGCTTCGACCCATGCGGGGATTCGCTCTAATGTGGTCTTGATGGCCGTCTATGCCGTGTCTGCACTCTGTGCCGCCATCGTGGGGATTCTAAGTGCCTCTTCTGTTCTGGTGGTAGAACCGATGAACACGGGGTTAGACATGGAGCTGAGTGCGATTGTGGCCGTTGTATTGGGCGGTACGAGAATGAATGGCGGAAAGTTTAACTTAGGCGGCAGTTGCATTGGTGCAATTATTTTGCAAGCACTGCACCAAACCATGACGTTCTATGGTGTCCCCGTTCAGTTCTCACTGGTAATTCAAGCGATTGTAATCGTTGTTATTATCATCATCCAATCAGCCACAACAAGAAACTTTATCTCTTCTCTGTTCAAAAGTAAGAAGGAGGTGCCTGCGTCATGAGTCAAGAAACAACAACCATACAAACCACGCCGAAGAAAAAAACGTTTTCCAAATTCATAGCAAGGCACGTAAAAATCATTCCGTCTATCACAACGCTAATCTTATTCATAATCGCATACATCATCGGTGGCATCCTGTTTAGCGATATCGGTTTTGTTACATTCCGCACGTTTTTCAGCCTGTTTACTGACAGTCCCTTTTTGTTCATCTCCGCTGTGGGCATGACGCTGGTTATCATCTCAGGTGGAATTGACCTCTCTGTTGGTTCTGTTGCGGCTCTGTCCACCATGATTATTGCATATGGTACCGCAATTGAGCATGGCCCGGATCTGGTCGGGATGGGATGGCCCATCGGCATCTCCATTTTCTTGGCCCTAGCTGTGGGTACACTGCTGGGTTTTGCAATGGGCGTGCTGATACAAGTATTCAAAGTAGAGCCGTTTATTGCAACGCTGGCCGGTATGTTTTTTGCGAGAGGCATGACCTTTGTTATCAGCATTGACTCTATTCCCATCCGGGACGAGTGGTTCACGGCACTGGGTAGATGGAGAATCCAGTTTAGAGATGTGTTGAGTACAAACCCTAATAGTATGGTCAATATTACCATTGGTGTCTTTATCTTCTTAGCGCTTCTCGTCTTCGTCGCCATCTTAATGCGCTCTACCAAGCTTGGGCGCAACATCTATGCACTCGGCGGCAATGAACAGTCTGCCCAATTGATGGGGCTGCCTGTAAGAAGCACCCGTATTTTCGTCTACACGTTTAACGGGTTCTGTTCTGCCCTAGCTGGTCTGGTGTTCGCACTGTCCTTGGGTTCCGGTTTCGGGCGGCACTTGATTGGCATGGAGTTAGACGTCATTGCGGCTGTCGTAATCGGCGGAACGCTCCTGACCGGGGGCATGGGATATCCGCTGGGCTCAATGTTCGGTGTGATGACAACAGGACTCATTGGCAAATTTGTCACCTTTGGCAATATGCTATCAGGGTATGCGAGGATTGCAACTGCCGCACTGTTGTTCTTGTTTATTGTGTTGCAGAGAATCATCATTATAATTGCAGATAAAAACAAAGAA
This sequence comes from Oscillospiraceae bacterium, assembly GCA_009779845.1. Taxonomy (GTDB): domain Bacteria; phylum Bacillota; class Clostridia; order Oscillospirales; family Oscillospiraceae; genus WRAB01. The sequence goes on along the minus strand of WRBE01000033.1, from coordinate 9,706 downwards.
GCCTAACACGGAAAAAGTCAGGACCACTCAAAAACAAGTGGTCCTGACTTCAATATATCCAGAATTGCGATTCTTTCAACCAAATAGGTGACAAGCTTGCCCATCAATGGTACAATAAACAACAGACTAGTACATGGAGGTACGATGAATGCGAACATATTTAGGGATCGAACTGGGCTCCACCCGGATCAAGGCAGTACTGATTGACGAGAGCTATGCCCCCATCGCATCGGGTGAGTTCGGCTGGGAAAACCAATTTGAAAACGGCGTGTGGACTTATAGCTTGGACGAAGTCTGGCGGGGTCTACAGGCGAGTGTTGCGGACTTGATTGGAAATTATCAAACAACGCACCAAACACCCTTCCCGACGGTATCCGGTATGGGTATCTCTGCCATGATGCACGGATATTTGGTGTTCGGCAAAGCGGGCAACCAACTGGTTCCCTTCCGCACATGGCGCAACACCATCACAGAACAAGCGGCCACAGAGCTCACTGACCTATTCGGCTTCAACATCCCCCAACGGTGGAGCATTGCCCATCTGTATCACGCCGTTCTGGGCGGTGAGGCGCACATCGGCGAGATTGACTTTGTCACAACCCTAGCGGGCTATGTCCATGAACAGCTCACAGGCCAGCGGGTCATTGGTATCGGCGATGCCTCCGGCATCTTCCCCATCGACAGCACGACAAATGACTACCATGACAACATGGTAGCACAATTTGACACACGCTCTGCCCGGCACGGTGCCGCCTTCAAACTCCGCAACGTGCTGCCTAAGGTGTTAAACGCCGGAGACCCCGCCGGAACCTTGACCGCAGACGGCGCAAAACTACTCGACCCCACGGGCACCTTAACTGCCGGCATCCCCCTCTGTCCGCCGGAGGGTGACGCAGGAACCGGCATGGTTGCCACCAACAGCGTAGCCGCCCGCACGGGCAACGTGTCCGCTGGAACCTCTGTATTTGCCATGTTGGTGTTGGAGAAAGCCCTGTCTAAGCTCTACCCGGAGATTGACATGGTGACAACCCCCACCGGAAAACCAGTTGCCATGGTTCACTGCAATAACTGCACCTCAGACTTAGACGCATGGGTACGGCTATTCGGTGAGGCAATGGGCGCATTGGGTATGAATCCCTCTGCCACAGAGCTATACGGTGCCCTCTACGGTGCCGCCCTCACCGGGGACAAGGACAGCGGCGGCTTGGTTGCGTGCAACTACCTCTCTGGTGAACATCTCACCGGGTTCCACGAGGGCAGGCCGTTATTTGCCCGAACACCGGACAGCGCCTTTACCCTACCCAACTTTATGCGGACGCTTTTGTTCTCTGCCATGGCCACCTTAAAAATCGGCATGGACATCTTAGTAGACGGCGAAGGCGTGACACTGGAAAAAATGCTGGGCCACGGCGGTCTGTTTAAGACCCCGGTAGTGGGGCAAACCCTTATGGCAGGTGCCCTGAACATCCCTGTGGCTGTCATGGAATCCGCCGGTGAGGGCGGCGCGTGGGGCATTGCCCTCCTCGCTTCCTACGCCGTACAAAAAGGTGCTGATGAGACATTAGAGGCGTTTCTAGCTGATCGGGTATTCTCCGGCTACACCGTGACTTCCATCCAACCGGATCCGGCAGACGTGGTGGGTTTTGCAAGCTATCTCACCCGCTACCGTGCCCTGTTGGAAGTAGAGCGGGCGGCCGTGACCTACTTGACCAACTACGGCAAGGAGGGCTAGACCATGCTACACACCCTAAAAGAACAAGTGCTGGAAGCCAATCTGCTCCTGCCCAAATACGGGCTGGTCACCTTCACCTGGGGCAACGTCTCCGGCATTGACGAGGCGAGGGGCCTGATGGTCATCAAGCCATCCGGCGTGTCTTATGATGAGATGAACGCCTCTCACATGGCGGTGGTGGAGATTGAGACCGGCAAACAAGTAGACGGCCCCATGTCGCCGTCCTCGGACACGGCTACCCATGTGGCGCTGTACCGTGCGTTTCCCAACATTGGCGGCATCGTACATACCCACAGCCGCTGGGCCACGATTTTTGCCCAAGCGGGGATGGGCATCCCCGCCCTCGGCACCACCCACGCCGACTATTTCTACGGCGAGATTCCCTGCACCCGCAAAATGACCTCCGCCGAGATTGCAGGCGAATACGAGGCCGAGACCGGCACTGTTATCGTGGAGGCCTTTGCAGACCGAGACCCAGACACCATGCCAGCGGTGTTAGTCCACAGCCATGCCCCGTTCACTTGGGGCAAAAATGCAGTAGATGCGGTACATAATGCGGTGGTGCTGGAAGAAGTCGCCCAGATGGCGTGGCATAATTTTTCACTCGCACCAGGGATTGCCCCCATGCAGCAAGAGTTGCTTGACAGACATTATCTCCGCAAACACGGCCCAGGCGCCTATTACGGGCAGCGATAGCTGGCTGTGACCATTAAGTAAGCATAACATTATAAACCAATTTGGAGGTACATCATGCAAAACATTCCTGAAATCAAACTTGGACTCATCTCTGTCTCTCGTGACTGCTTTCCTGTCACGCTCTCAGAGAAACGCCGGAGCGCCGTAGCCAAAGCATATGGCGACATTTACACCTGCGACATTACAGTAGAAAACGAAGCGGACATGTCAAAAGCCGTGGCCGACGTCAAGGCCGCCGGGGTCAATGCCCTCGTCGTATTTTTGGGTAACTTCGGCCCGGAAACACCGGAAGTCTTGCTCGCAAAATATTTCGGCGGCCCCACCATGTATGTGGCTGCGGCAGAAGATGCGGCAGATCAACTCATGGGCGGCCGTGGCGATGCCTATTGCGGTATGTTGAACTGCTCGTATAACTTGGGGCTACGGAATATCAAGGCCCACATTCCCCAATACCCAGTGGGTACGCCTGACGATATTAAGCAGATGATTGACGAGTTTGTTCCGATTGCCCGTGCCGTGATTGGCGTGACAAATCTCAAGCTCATCACCTTCGGGCCGCGCCCACAGGATTTCTTGGCCTGTAACGCACCGATTAAACCGCTGTTTGACTTGGGTGTGGAAATTCAGGAGAACTCAGAGCTGGACTTGCTGGTGGCATTCCATAACCACAAAGATGACCCCCGGATTCCAGGCGTTATCGCTGACATGGAGCAGGAGCTAGGCGATGGGAACCACATGCCCGGTATTCTGCCGAAACTGGCACAGTATGAGCTGACATTACTGGATTGGGCGGAAGAAAATAAGGGAAGCCGTAGCTATGTGGCCTTTGCCAATAAGTGCTGGCCTGCGTTTCAGACAGAATTCGGTTTTGTACCCTGCTATGTGAACAGCCGCCTTGCCAGCCGTGGGATTCCCGTGGCCTGTGAAACGGACATTTACGGCGGGTTGTCCGAGTACATCGGCACCTGTGTCACCGGTGCCGGGGTAACACTCTTAGACATCAACAACTCTGTTCCGGCGGATATGCACGCAACAGAAATTCAAGGGAATTTTGATTATACGCTAACGGATACCTTCATGGGCTTCCACTGCGGCAACACGCCGATCTGTAGCCTCACAAAGGGTGAACTCAAGCACCAGCGCATCATGCACCGCTTACTTGAGCCGAACAGTGAGCCGGACATTACAAGAGGTACCCTAGAAGGGGACATTACACCCGGTGAGATTACATTCTATCGCCTACAGAGCACTGCCGAGGGCACATTAAAAGCATATATTGCCCAAGGTGAGGTGTTGCCTGTTGCTACCCGCTCCTTCGGCGGCATTGGCGTATTTGCGATTCCTGAAATGGGCCGCTTCTACCGCCATGTGCTCATTGCAGATCGCTATCCCCACCACGGCGCTGTGGCCTTTGGCCATGTAGGGCGTGCACTATTTGATGTATTTACCTTCCTAGGTGTGCCAAAAATTTCCTACAACCAGCCCAAGCACCTACCATTCCCTACGGAGAACCCGTTCTAGATAGATACCACATAAGACAGTGTCGCACTTACCCGGCGTAGTTTAAGCTACGCCGGGTATTTTTATTTATGATAACTCCGAAAAATATAGCCGAGAACCTTGAAAATATCACAGAGGATATCGTAAATTTTCATATTTTATCAAGAAAAAATCCTCTATGCTTTTACTGACAGATTTTGTACAATAACAGTGGATGATAGTATGATTGATTATGCTATGTAGAATACTTGATTTCAAAGAAATGTGGTCTGAAAACATGCTTCTTTGTTCATAACCATAACAAAAGGGGGGCCTCGGCGAAAACCAACACGAACGACATCTTTGCACAAAGTCTCAGCTAGAAGATCTCCATCCAAAATTCATTTTAAGAAAGGGTACTACATCATGAACAAACACAAACGATTTTTTGCACTTATCCTTGCGCTCGTAATGATACTCGGTTTGTTCCCTTCTGCCGCAATGGCGACGGAGGGTACACAGTACGAAGAAGCCGAAGTATTACCTGCCCTCAACGCTAGGACACTAGAAGAACCCGGGGAATCCGCTCCCCATCCCGCCAGTTCCTCTAACCCTGTCAATCCACAGACAATGACAGAGTACCGTCAAGGGACAACTTGGGAACGCATTGCTGATTTTGATTTCAGCGCAGCCAACTTAGATAACGGCGCGTTCCGAGGTGCAGGTGCGGTCGCTTATGTCAGAGGCACCACGCCGTTTACATTCGGCACCATGCCTGCAACCTTCGTGCCCAGCGGCAGTGACTCGTTTGCTACCTTTGGCACAGGCAGATGGCTCGAAGTGACTAACGCAGACGGTAGCGCACTACTACAAGGACGTGACCACTTCATCATCTCCTATGACGTGAACGCCACCGGGGGTGCGGGTAGCACCAATCGCTGGGCATTCTTTGCCCAACGCACGGTTCGCCCACCCATGTGGAGCTGGGAGCATTATTTGGGCATTTTGGAAAGATCAGCCGACATCAGTGTGCAACGCATCCATGCCCGTGGACAACGTGTCGGTGGGGAAGGAATTCCGGGCTCACGCAATAATCGGACTGGTTTGCTGATAGATTACCCGACAATAGCGGGAGAGACTGGTGCTTGGCGGAATGTACAGGTTGTCTTTGAACCGGGTCGGACAATGCTGTATGTAAACGGCCAACTCCGCATGTTTGCCGCAAGCGAGTATACCCCCAGTGAGATTCTATCTGCAGCCGGCGGATTTTTCTCTATCGGCCGGGCACCGTGGGGCAGTGGCGAATTCTTTGCGGGGTCGCTTGCAAACTTCAGAGTTTATGTCCCTGAAGCACCCAGTATCGCAGAGCAAGTTGCCGAGGCCGCAGAGGCATTGATTTTGCCTAATGCCTTGCAACAAACACCGGTTCGCGGCAACATCCATCTTCCTGAAGAGGGACTGCATGGCACAACGATCACTTGGGCCACATCCCATTCGGATATTATTGATGTCAATCGTCACGAAATTGTGAACTATGACCCGAGATTGCCCGGAACGGTGACAAGGCCGACAGTCGATACCAACGTCACATTGACGGCAACGATTTCATCCGGCAGCGTTTCAGAAACGAGAACATTCGAGCTTACAGTCAAAGCTGCCCCGGCACCGCTTGACGATACAGAAGCCTATCTGTTCGTTGCGTTCACCGGCACCGAGGGTACGCAAACTGACGAACAGGTCTATTTTGCCGTCAGTGAGGACGCCATGACATGGCGTGATATCTCTCCAAGAGGCAGACCTGTCTTGGCCTCTGACCAAGGGGACAGGGGCGTGCGTGACCCGTGGGTCATTCGCTCTCCTTATGGAGATAAGTTCTACTTAATCGCCACCGATCTGAGCATCAACCGCCGTGGCGGCTGGGGTAGCGCCAATTGGCAAAACAGCTCAACCAAACTAGCCGTTTGGGAATCTTATGACTTGGTCAACTGGAGCGATGTGCGCTTGGTTGACTTTGCGGGCACGATACCCGATGCCGGAAACGCTTGGGCACCAGAAGTAGTGTGGGATCCTGTCACCGGGGATTACTTTGTATTCTGGGCGACAATGACCACCGCAGATGATCCGCGCCCTCAAACCCACATTGACCGCAACCACTCCGGCCCGTTTGTGTTCTATTCACGCACAAGGGATTTCCACTCTTTCTCACCCGCAGCGCTCTGGATGCACTCAGACCCTGCGCTAACGCCAAACAACTTAGACCTTATTGATACATCGGCCATGCTATCACACTGCGGCACCTATTGGTGGCGTGCGGCCCGTGATGACCGGGCCGCTGGCAATGCAGGCGACCGCAACACCTTAGAGCGGAGCTTGGATACCGTCACAATCAATGGGCAGGACTTCCCGTCGCTGACCGGCGAGTGGGAACTGATCAGCGTGACACAAGAAATCTTTACGGGCGCTTGGCCTTACGGCGCCGTTGAAGGGCCTGCACTCTTCTTGCTCAATGAGCAGGACTGGGTAGATAATACGCCCACGTATGGCATGTTGCTTGACCGCTTCGGACAAGGTGCGGGCTATCGGATGTTCCGAACCACAAACCTGAGCTGTGCTCTGCCCCATAACCACATAGACAGCGCTTGGGAGTCCCTTGATATCGACATGGGCCCTGTGATGAAGCGGCATGGCGGCGTTTTGACCATCACACAAGCCGAACACGACAGGATTTTAGCGCAATTGGGCGAATATACCGGTGGTACAGACCATAGCGATGATAAACCGTTAGAGTGGAATCAGGCGGAATTGATCGATAATCGCGACCTCGAACTAATCGCCGCCTTTGACTTTGACGATGTAACTCCCGGTAGCACATACATCGAATCAAGCACCGGGGACGCTGTCGCATATTCAAGGCGTACACGACCAGGCGTCCCGCATCCAGTGAATCTTGTAGCCCGGGATGGGGGATACGCATTCAGCCTTGGCGGCACTGGCGGCTCCGGTGCAAGATGGCTCGATGTTGTCAGACCGGATGGCTCTGCGCTGCTACAGGGTGCGCATGAGTTCGTCATCACCTTTGACTTAAACCGCACAAGCGGCAACTGGCCCGTCTATATCGATCGGAACCAAGCACAAAACGTATTCCAGTCAGAAAACTACATTGGTGTCATGACGTCAGATACCACTATGACAGTTGAGCGTTTCAGCGGCGGACGTACTGGTGCCACCGCCACCGCAGGTGCCGGTAACTTTGCGTCAGCAGGCCCGTGGCAAGAGGTGGCTCTCGTGGTCAGACCACGAAGCACAGCCATTTACATCAACGGAACTCGTGTTGGCCAATCAACAACAACCGATGCGGAAAGATTTTCGTTGCCTACGATATTTGGCCCCACCGGCGGGTATGTACAGCTCGGCAAATCCAACTGGACAGCCGGCGGCGAATTCTTTACCGGCTTGATTGATAACGTCAAAATCTATGCCGGCTATACACCGCCGTCTCCAGCACCGACAGAGCTGGTTCGCAACATCGGGGCTCTGACCCCAACGGTACATATTTGCGATGTCAGACAGTCAGTTGTACCGTACTCAGATATGATAACATTCCGAGAGCTCAACCCGTATAGAAGAACGGCCAATTTGGTCGTAAGCGCTTCAAATTTAAGACTTTCACATATGAATGCAGGTATTCCAGAGCGCACAGGCTTGGCAAGGGTGCCGCTATCTTTCGATGTTGCCGACGGTGTGACAGTGGCTCCTCAACTGCCTTACTATGACTTGAGACAACCTATCGAAATTACCTTTACCTATGATGACGTACCGCAAACATGGACGATTACGGCTGAACTTGCCAGCAATCCAATCTTGCCGGGCCGGTTTGCAGATCCCACTACGTTGATTGTACACCAGGGCAGGTATTGGATGTTCGGTACCACAGACGGTCACCCGGGATGGTCGAGCAATGTATTCCAGATGTTCTCTTCTCTGGATATGGTCAATTGGGATAATGAAGGGCCGATTCTGCACTTTAATAACCCAAGACGAGTTCCTTGGTCCGAAGAACGGGTACCGGTGCAACCATCCGAAACGTATCCAAACCCTGTCCACCCCCATATTAATGTCGGGATGGTACCATGGGCCTCTCACTCCGCTTGGGCACCGTCAATTTATTATAAAGACGGGATGTTTTTCTCCTACTTTAGCGGACATTGCTATACTTCAAACAACAAAGAACTCACCGTAGCTTGGGCACCGCACCCCATTGGGCCATGGGAAACCCATGACCAGCCCATGATGAGGCTGACTGAGGCCCGTGCCGAACTCGGAAACTTAGGCGGGACATCAATGGGGCAGACTATAGACCCAGAGATATACTCCTGTGACGGCACCAGATGCCATGTCTACAACTGTACCGATGTGGATGCCCGCAGGTGTCCCCCGGCACGCAACTGTCCCTTCTGTCCCGAAATCGAAGTGAGTTGTAAGAGCTTCATGTTCTTCGGCAACGGTCAAGCGGCCATCATCGATTTGACACTGTGTATGCGGCATTTTGTACCCGGTACGGGACATCGTTTCGCAGAAATCGCGCCCAACTTCCGTGAAGCGATCAAAGCCAGCTTTATTGACGGCTGGTATCACTTCACATGGTCCGATGATGACACCGGCAGCATTAACTATCGTGTCTACTACGGCATTTCCCGTAATCTCCATGGCCCGATCCTGCAAAAGGGTCTCGTCATGTACAGAGACGCATCTGTAGACATCATGGGTGCGGCGCACCACAACATCTTCTTCCATCCGGAGACGGAAGAATGGTATATTACGAACCACAGATTCTGGACACCCCTTGGGCAATGGCAACAGCCTGTGTATAATGGCGGCTGGGGCAATCACAGAGAGATTGTCATCGAACCACTTCCGTATAGAGATGGCTCATGGCTCCCAACCGTTCCCACACACCGAGGACTAATGGAGCCGCTCTACTTACAAGCTTGGAAAGATGACTTAGCAAGAGCGATTGCAGATGCAGAAAAGTTCTTCTATGCACAAAATGCAGCAGACTTCTGTGAAGACCTGTGGGAAGCACTGGAAGAAGCACTTGCAACAGGCCGTGACGTTTATGACGATGAAAACGTGACACAGAGAGAAGTTGACCCGGCGCGTGACGCAATTGACGCAGCCCTCAATGCCCTCTGGCGTCAAGCCCTAGTGGATGTAGTTGACTATGCGGAAGACAAAATTGAAGCAGACTACACCCCGGAAACATGGGAAGAGTTTGAAGATGCCTTAGAAGAGGCCGAGCGTGTGCTGGCCAACCCTGCTGCAACTCGTGATGAAATCATCGAGGCGAAGCTTGCGCTGAACGAAGCGATACGTAACCTAGAGCCACTGGGCACCGCCCCCCACACGATCAGTTGGGCGCTTGTTGGCGGGGCATGGTCTGGAGAGTTCACGCCGCCCGCGACAGTGGCGGACGGCGGCACCATAGCTGCCATCGCAGAGGCGAACCTCCCAACCCGTGACGGGTTCACGTTCGCCGGCTGGGCACCTGAGCTTCCGCTGGAAGACGTGACCGGGCCAGTGACAGTGACGGCGCAGTGGGATCGGGACGGCGACGGGATGTCCCTGATACTCAAGACAGTGACTGCGGCGCCTGGGGAGAGCGTGGAGGTATCGCTCTCGGTAGAGAACAATGTTGGCCTGAGTACGGCGGACATACACATAGAGTTTGCAGACGACGATATCGAGCTAGTCGGCAGACGCAGAGGATTGTTCGCTGCCCCGACGTTTTCTGGCGGCCCG
>WRBE01000032.1 GCA_009779845.1 Oscillospiraceae bacterium | reverse complement strand
GGTGCCGTTGGGCGGGGTATCTGTGGGGACGATGCCTTCTGCATAGCCGTTTGCGTCATAGGTCAGGGTGTATTCTTGCTCCCACTCCGCAGTCAGGTTCACGTCTTTTGCGGGCATGGTGAACACTTCTTCACCCGGTTGTAGCAGCGGTGTGTCCGTTAAATTAGACCGCCAGCCCATGAATCGGTGTCCAGCTTTGGTTAGCCCGGTGGGTTCCGTCACGTCTACGGCATCGTCAAGATGATAGGTCGCATCGTCCACAGGCACGTCACCTGTTGCACCGCCGCTGTGGTAGGTTACCGTGTAGTCTATGGGCTCCCACACCGCCGTTAACACCACGTCATCGTCCGGCATGGTCAACGAAGCCCCGGTTGTGTACAGTGTATCGTCATCAGCAATGTCAGAGGCCCAGCCCTCAAATGTGTATCCTTCCCGCTCAAGGTCATTGGGTAGGATTGTTGCAACATCGTCTTCCAAATACCAAGTCTCATCCACAGGCATGGTGCCCGTGTCTGGAATCAGGTCTTGATAGGTGACCCGATAGTAGCTCGGATAGGTGTTGGTGACGATTACGTGTGAGCGTTCGCCGTTGTTGAGGAAGTTGTTGCTGTCTCTATTCTCATCCTCTGGGCTGTAGTAGCGCACGGTGTAGTTGTAGGCCGGGGCGTCTCCGGGATAGTCTGGGTCGCCCGGCAACACTTCTTCCACGCGGTACTCACGGTTTGTCCAGAGGTTTTCGAGGCGGATGGTTTCGCCCGCTTTGATTTCCAGAAGCACGCCGTCTGTGCCGGGTTCCACGAGTTCGGAGTTCCCATCCACATCATTGCCTACGCAGCGGTAGACTTTAATGCTCGGGTCGCCGTTGTCGCCCGGCTTTGTTTCGCCTGCATCCGTCCACAGAAGGTAATTGAGCTTCGTCACATCAAGCACACGGAGGAAGTAGGTTTCTTCGGCTACGCCGGGCGGAAGGGGTGTGTTGCGGGTACCGGCTGTATATGCCCGGCCGTCCGCTGCCGCTGCAATCAAGCGTGCGCCGATGTCCATCGGGTTTGTTTGCGAGTTATCTGTCGGATTCGTCAACCAAGATGGCTCAAGACCTGCGATAACTTTCGTTACTTCCAACTCACCCTCGCCGGGGGCGAAGTAGTTGGAGACAGTGGCGATGGTGTTCTGCAATTCTGTCTCTTCATCGTTGTGTGTCAGCAACTGGAAGTCCACCTCATAACGCAGCCAAGGTGTCGTCGGTTTCCCCATGACAGTCAGACGGTCTTCGATTGGCACATAGGCCAGCTCGCCAAGCGGCCACAAGAGGTCGCCCTCTTCGTCCCGCTCCCACTGTACGAGTTCCCAGCCACGGGGGCTTTCCTCGTCTACCATGGCAAACTTATTGCCCACCAGCTCTGCGAAAGCCGCATCAAGGGGGTCATCTTTCCAATACTCGACAATCTCAAATGCCCCATCCGGCGGTAGGCCGAATAGACGGAGGGGGTTCGTAACGGAACCTGCCACCGTGAAGCTGAAGTAACCGTCTTCTATGCCCGCAAAGGACGCTTCGCCGGAGGTGTTGTTGAATACATAGCCGTCTTCCTCGGGGTCGAAGGAGAAGTAGTCTGTAAGGTCGTCCCATGTTTCTATGTCAAACAACGCATCCATATCTGGACTCCCGACTAAGAAGCCCGGCGGTGCGAAAATTTTGAAGTAGAAGGGGGTGTTTCGATCCACGGGCCAAGTGTCGTAGAAGGAGTTCGTTTCAAACCAAGCGTCACCTATCCCTTCTGGGAACGCTTTGGTCACGACCATAGCACCGTTAGAGGCGGTGTAGTTATTGTAGACACGCACGGTCAACTCTCGTGTACCCAAGTCGTCAATACTGATACCGTGCTGGTCTTGGTCTAGCGGCATGTCCAGATAGTCTTGCAGGCCGCAGCGTTTTGTATAAGCACCGTTCCGCGCCACTGCCACATCGGTCATGTGCATACAGTATAGCGAGTTGAACAGCGGCTCCACATCCCCCGGGTCAATGGTTGCGCTTCCATCCAAATACGCAGAGTACCAGTCCGCATAGGGGCTATCTTGTACTTCTAATATCCCAGTGGCAAACACGCGTGCCCACCAGTCGTCATACGTCTCCCCTTGTTGCTTACAGGTGAGGGGGTCATATGTTCGGGGATTGCCGCCGGCTTTTTCCACGGCCTGTGCCCACACGTTATACCAGCTAACATATGGCATTCCGTGTTGTGATGAAAATCTCGTATTAAAGCCGCTCAACCAATTGGGATACGTCATCTCATGTTCTTCTTGGAACGTTGTGTTGAACGCTTCCCACCATTCGGCATAGCTCATGCCGCGATGGCTTTGGAAGAGCCGATCCTCTTCGGCATACTGTCTGCCGAAGTGGTGCTCTGCGATGTAAAGTTCATGCAAAGCATTTTGGTAGACGTTCCATGCGGCCTCTTCGGCTTTCACCCGCTCTTCCGCAACTGTGGCCATGTGTCCGCAGAATAGGGTAGTGAAATTGTGGACATCCGGTGTGTACCCCGGATAGTCTTCGTCACTGCCAGATTCCAGCCAGCCTGCATACCAGTCGCGGGGTGTAAGTCCCGCCGCATTGAACTTTGCCCCGAAGCCGGTGCCTTCTGGTTCACCCAGCCACCAGTCTTCATAGGTCTGCCCCTGCTGTTTGACGAATGCAAAATCGGAGTCTTCATTGCCTGCATCCAGCCACGCCACGTAGTTGGCATACCAGTCAGAAAACAGTGCTATGGTGGGCACTTCTGTCAAGTTGTAAGTGGCCACAGCCGCACTGCCCAGTGTGGATTGCCACCCTCGATAGCCGGTGCCTCCGTGTGTGGCTCTAAATTGTGCATCAAAGCGTGTCCACCATGTGGCATAGGACTCTCGTTGATTGGCAAAGAAGATCGCGTCTTCTTCGGCGTAGGACCGACCCAAGTGGTGCCCTGATGCAATCAGCTCGTTCAAGGCGGCTTGGTAAGCCGGGTTTATACGTGCGAGGTTCATGTCAATTTCCGCACCTGCCCGACCATAGGTAATGGTAGTGTTGAGGATTTTTGTGTTGCCCTGCGGCAACACTTCTTCTACATAGATGTGGTGTCCATTGATCGGCACATCAAAAGCCCACTGTGGTCGTGCCTGTGACACGGGAATGGTGAGTACCAGCCGATCCGGATCAACGGTTGCATCGAGTTCGTAGTAGAATGCCCCATTCGTGGGCACAGCCGGTACATCGTCTTCGCCTTCCTCCTCCTCATCATCATCCACGTCTTCTAACCCTTCCGACATGATTGCATATAGGTCTATGCCACTCAAGCTGCCGATGGGCTTGGAGTTGAGCAGGGTGCTATCAGTTGTGCCATACAGCACCTCGCCTTCAGGCCCGAGTAAACCGTTGGGTTCAATATAGCCCACCACACGGTACTCAAAGCCCGCCGTGCGGGAGGCTGGGATGCGTTCAAATACCAATGTGCGCTGCACATCGCGCCAGTAACCGCCCGCCAAGGAGTCCTCGAAATATGTCGGGTGTATACTGTGCAGACGCAGGTCAAAAAAGTCGGTCGCCTTGATGCCCCAGTCGGTGTAGTAGCCGCCCAATTCCTTGGTCAGCATGATATCCACGCTACCCATTTGGTACCAGTTAGACATGCGAATCATAATCGTCTCGTTGAAGGTCAAGCGGCGGTTGCCGGAGACCTTAACTGGATCGTCCTCTGGATTTTCAGCCGGGACAAAATAGCTGCCGTAATTGTAGTGTACCAACCACGGGGTATCTTCGGCGAGTTGGGTGCCGCCTGTGTCACCGCCAGTGACCCAAGGCACACGTTCCCAAAGGGGTTCCCAGTCGGTGTACATCCAAGCGCCCGCACCCCAGTAGGCAACGTCATCGATACCATAGCGTTCATCGATATCTTGCCCAGCACCCCAGCGTGCGCCCCGGAGGGCAAAGTCGAGCTTGCTACGGTCGCCGCTGATGTCAAAGGTGATGTCACGGTCGTGGTCGCTGATGCCGGCCCACACGTCGTTCCAGCCCCGCTCAAACAAGTCTGTCATATCCGTGTATTCGGCTTCCGGGCCGACCACACCGTCTTTGGGGGTCACTTCATGTATCTCGTATTCGCCCCAAGTCCAGAGGTTGGCCACACGCACAATCTCATTGTCTTTTACCGGGATGTCCATAATCGGCGCCGGTCGTGCCTGTGCGTGTTCCTCGGTAAAGCCCACAACGTGGTTGCCGATGCACCAGTAGGTCTTAACGCCGGCGTCCCAAGCCGCCTGATAGCGCGGCCGCACTTCAGGGTCAAAGAGCAGGTAGTTTTGCGCCGCCACGTCCCAGATGCGGAAGTAGAAGACTGTGTCTTCGTCCACATTATGCTGTATTGGGAATCCTTGTATGGATTTGTAGATTTGCAGATAGCCCACACCATGTCCGAAGTCGTTTTGGATGGTAACTTCGAGCTCTTCGTTTTTGACCAGCCTAATTTCGGTCAGCGTCTCGTGGTCAAAGAACGCAGGGTCGGGGGCATCTTGGGTCAGAGACGGCGCAACATTGATTGCGCCAGATTGATAGTACGTACCCAGTTCTGGGTTGTGCTCATCGACCCATAGCATGTTACCGTCCGCGTCTTGCCAACGGCGGGCAAGGGTTCTTCGTGCGGCAAGTTCTGCGCCGTCCACATCCCGCAGGGTGGTGGTAATCAAATCAATATCCCAGTCGCTCAGTGCGCTGTCATGTATTTCTTCGACTACGTACCACTCGAGCTCACGCTGTGCATCGTCTGTATACTCCCCAACTGTCGGAATTTTGGAGAGCCGCAGCGGCACCTCTTCACTCACATACAACAAGTCCGCAAAAGAGCGTTGGCCAACGGTGCCGATGCAGGGATAGGTACCGAAGTTTTCGTCGCTGGGGTCTGTAATCATGGGGCCGAAAATCAGATAATGACCCTCAGCATTTTTCAGGTACACCCCAAAGGGTGTCTCCGGATCCACGTCCCAGTCAAGTTCCCACCAGCCCGAGAGAGATTTGTGGAGAGTAAGCCGTCCCACATCCGGCGGCTCTTCGTAGATGGCCATGGACAAGGTTCCTTGCATCCGCTGGATGATGGTATAGGGGCCCCAATTCACATCATAGGTGGCGGATTGCCCCAAGCTATTCGTCAGGTCTTCCGTGCCCATGATGCCGTTGGTGCCATTGGCAATGCTGCCCCACTCCAAGGCAGAACTGTAGTAGTGGTGCGTGATATCTACAATCCGTTTCGGGAAGTAGTTTTCCGCACTGACGGAGCGGACGAAACGCTCAATCGTCATGTCGTTTCCGATACCCGTGTCAGCCCGGTATTGGTACACCAGATCTGCCTCACGGTCATAGATGGTGATAATAAAGGGCCGAACCTCACTGCCCGGCGCCTTGTTCCATTGGATGTGATAATCTATGATTTTAACAACCGTCTGTGAACCCTGCACCCAAGTTGAAGTGACACCCCGGGTCCAGGCCGCACTCCAGTTGATGGCGTAAGTAGTGGGGTTAATCGCCGCAACATTCTCTTGCCCGCCACTAATATTCGGAATATCAATCTGATACTCGTTGTCTATGATGTGGGCGCTAGTAACACCGCCGCCATTGTTGGTATTGAGTGCGTTAAGCGACACAATCCCTGCGGCAGGTGTTCCAGAAATCGACTGTGTCCAATAATATTCGTTGCCACGGGCTGGACTAAACCAAGCTGTCGTGTTTTCTGATGTATAGAAGTAGCTGGGGGTGAGTGCATCCACGTTCCAGTCCGGTTTGTTCGCCAGCCAAATCCGAATCGTGGTCGAGGCGGGGGATTCTCTGTTTATGATTTGGTCTTCGTGAATCCGCCAGACCACGTAGTGACCATTCACATCACCCGCCACGGAGAAGACACCGTCTTGACTTTCGTCCACGTAATAACCGCCTTGCCCCGGCAGACCGTCGCCGTCAATGTGCCCACGGTACTCCGGTTTGTCTTCAAAAGAGAATTCGCCCAGTTGGGCGGTCATGTAGACATAGGGGTCATTCGGGTCTAAGAGAATCTGTGTGCCCACTGTAGGATACAGGCTCGTGGCTTTCTCTGTGGTATAGGGTGCGCCCTGTGCGTACAATGTTGCGCTAATCCAACCGGTGTAGTCGGGCCGCCCGATACCATCCAAGCTTGCGACTGGGGTCATACTTGTATTAAAGTAGACCGTTTGCCCATAGGCGACTGTTGAATAGCCAAGCCGCTGATCTTCCAAATCGTAATAGGTACTTCTACCGGTGGCCGGATCCACAACCTCATAGCCGATTTCAGTCAGCGTCAGAATGTTTTTTTCCTCCACCACCTCCACTTCGAGCTCGTAGCGGATGACCCGTGACAGACCGGGTGCTGTGGGGCCGAGGGGATTGCCGTCCATGTCGTAATAAACAGTTCCCCAGTTTGTGCCGTCTCCGTCTCCGTCTAAATCCTCATAGGTTTCGTAACCGACCGGGTCACCGGCTCCGTCGTTGTCAAACAGTAGTACAAATCCAAACGAGGGGTCACCCTCGTTTGTACCGGTCACTTTGACCTGCTCGTATTCAACGTAGCGCCCTGTCCAGACCTCACCGGGCAACAGAGTGCCCGTCCGTGGTACCTGTCCGCTCATTAAGATTTGTCCCTGCGCATTTGTTAGTATTTGTTCTTCCGGCGTACGGAATCCGCCGCTTTGTCCCACATTGATAACGTGGTTTTCGAACAAATCCGTTGGGTAGTGGGGATCCTCTTCCTGCGCCAAAGCGCCAAGGGCAATCAGCCCCAAGGCAAGTATGGCAACTAGGCCAAGAACCAGCTTATTTCTTGTGGTTGTTTTCATGGTGTTCACTCCTCTCCAATGGCCGCAAGAAAATAAACAATATAGCTCTACATCATCACTATAGCCACCTCGCGCAAAATAATCAACCGTTTTCATAATAAGTTCACGGATTTTGACCAATTTGCCCGAAAGTTCATTCTTTGTCTATATACTGTATTAAAGTGTGAACAAAAAAGCTATCCTTGTCTCTGAGGCTGTGATTTGACACAAAAACACAGAGCAAATACCGCTCTGTGTCGAAATGCGTCTATTCTACATTGTTTTAATGCAGAGTACGCTCAAATTAAAAAGATATTTCAAAAAATATAAAACTAGAGCTTACTCAAATGACGAATTTTGACATAAAATTACCCCCTATTGTAGAGTGGGCACACTACAATAGGGGGCGGGAGTGGTCAGGGCCTTTCCAACTATGTCTTGGCCCTGGAAACAATCTCTTCTCGAATCTGTGCAATGAACTGCTCTACCGGCATACTCCCCTGATCGCCGCCGGTGCGGGTGCGGACAGAGACTTCGCCAGTCTCCACCTCTCGATCGCCCAGTACCAGCATATAGGGGACCTTTTGTACTTGGGCTTCCCTGATCTTATAGCCGATTTTTTCGTTGCGGAAATCTGTCTCCGTGCGGATTCCGGCAGCCTCTAGCTGGTCGGCTACGGCTTGGGCGGCCTCTTTCGCTCGGTCGGTGATGGGCATGACCCGTGCCTGTACCGGGGCGAGCCAAGTGGGGAACGCACCGGCAAAGTGCTCAATTAAGATGCCGATAAACCGCTCAATAGAGCCGAAGATTGCCCGGTGGATCATAACAGGGCGGTGTTTCTCCCCGTCAGGGCCGATGTATTCCAAGTCAAACCGCTCGGGGAGGTTCATGTCCAATTGAATCGTACCGCATTGCCATGTCCGGCCGATGCAGTCCTCTAAGTGGAAGTCGATTTTCGGGCCGTAGAATGCGCCGTCGCCCTCGTTGATGATATAATCCTTGCCCACCTCATCTAAGGCGGCTTTCAGGGCGGCGATGGCCCGATCCCAAGTCTCGACCTCGCCCATGTGGTCTTCCGGCATGGTGGAGAGTTCGATGTGGTACTTGAAACCAAAGGGTCGGTAAATTTCATCCACCAGATGGAGTACGCCGACGATTTCGTCTTTGATTTGCTCTTCCGTCATGAAGATATGGGCATCGTCTTGGGTAAAACTGCGAACCCGCATGAGACCGTGAAGCGCACCGGACAGCTCATGGCGGTGAACCAGACCCAGTTCCCCCACACGGTAAGGCAGGTCACGGTATGACCTCGGTTCAGACTCGTAGACCAAAATACCGCCGGGGCAGTTCATGGGCTTGATGGCAAAGTCCAGCTCGTCAATATCAGTGGTGTACATGTTGTTTGAATAGTGGCCCCAATGCCCCGACCGCTCCCACAAATTTTGGCCGAGAATAACGGGGGTGCCGATTTCTTGATAGCCCGCTTTGCGGTGGATTTCCCGCCAGTAGTCGATGAGTTCGTTTTTCACCGTCATACCATGGGGTAAGAAGAACGGGAAGCCCGGCCCCTCGTCCCGGAGCAGGAACAGGCCCAGTTCACGGCCTAATTTCCGATGGTCACGCTTTTTGGCTTCCTCCAAGCGTTCTAAATGCTCGTCCAACTCCGCTTTTTTCGGAAAGCTGGTGCCGTATATCCGCTGGAGCATCTTGTTTTTCGCATCCCCCCGCCAATAAGCACCCGTGGCGTTTAACAGGCACATGGCGTTCGCTTTCAGTTGGCCCGTGTGCTGCAAATGCGGCCCGGCGCAGAGGTCGGTGAACTCCCCTTGGCGGTAGAAGCTAATCGGCTCGTCCAGGGGTAGGTCTTGGATGAGGGCGACTTTATAAGGGTTGCCCGCAACAAAGGCCAAGGCATCTTCCCTTGGGAGGGTATAGCTCTCAATAGGCAATTTTTCTGAAATAATCTTTCGCATTTCGGCCTCGATTTTTTCCAACACTTCCGGCGTAAACGTGATGTCGGAGTCGAAGTCGTAGTAAAACCCGTCTTTAATGGCGGGGCCGATGGCAAGCTTTGTGTCCGGGTACAGCCGCAGTACCGCTTGGGCCAGCACATGAGACGCCGTGTGGCGATGAGCCAAGCGGCCGCCCTCATCGGCGAAGGTGAGGATGCTCAAGGCGGCATCCTCTGTCAGGGGTGTACTGAGGTCTACTAGTTTGCCGTCAACCTCAGCAGCCATGGCCATACGAGCCAAGCCCTCAGAGATACTAGCTGCGGCCTGGAGACAAGTGGTGCCGACCTCGGCGGTGATGATTTTGCCATCTTTTAGGGTTAGGTTAATCATGGGGGTGTTTCCTTTCCGTAGTGGGGAGGGTTATATGATAAGATGCTTGATTTTGTTTTTTCCTATTATACAGGAAACCCCCCCCTTTGTGCAAGCTATAGAATAACAACTACACGACAAGAACGCAGAACGGTTTAGAGCTGTTCCAAACGAAGAACGGGGTCAAGGGGCGACAGTATTGTTGTGCTTTGAACCTAGGCTTTTTTCAAAGGAGTTGTTAGTGGTGGCTGACGGAGGGTTGCTTTTGGTCTTTCTGTTCGGCGTTCCGCCGATTTTGTCTCGGCGTAGGCCGAGGGCTTTTGTCCTGCCGGACGGGCCATCTTTTTGTCGTTGAACAAAAAGAAGCAAAAAGTCAACACAAGGGCTGCGCCCCTATGTACCCGCTAAGGTCAAGGGCAGAGTGACGACGGTTTTGCATCTTATACCCTGTTTTGGCGACAATACCCTCACGCCAGATGTAGTAGTTGTCGAAACTCCAATGGTCAAGGGCGGTGGTGTTGTCGGATTGATGTGCTATTGGAATGTGCTCATGAATGGGTAGTATATGACTGCCGTTTTTGAGAGCATTCCAATAGAACATCCTACTGGCAACGGAAAACGCCCTTCTAGGTTCCGAGGCACCCGGACTTCTGGTAGGTGACTTATGTCGCCAACACAGAGTATAACATGAAAACGGTCTCTACCTTTGCCCTTGACCTTGCGGGTACATAGGGGCGCAGCCCCTGTGTTGACTTTTTGCTTCTTTTTGTTCAACGACAAAAAGAAGGCCCGTCCGGCAGGACATAACCAGTTGGCGGGAACCGCCAAGAATCCCTCGGCGGCAACACCGAATAGGGAAGGGAAGGGAAGGGAGGGGAAGGGAAGGGGCACGTCCCCTACAAGGGATGAGGCTCAAAGCCTCCTACAAATGACTTACTTCCGCCAAGTCATTCTTATCCCCCAACAACACCAAAATATCCCCCACCTCAAACACATAATCCGGGCCGGGCGATACAATGACCGTATCCCCTGCACCGGCTTTTTTCACGGCGGCCACGAAGCAGGCGTATTTTCTGCGGATATCAATCTGCCGAATACGCTTCCCCGCCCACCGGGTAGGGAGGTTGATTTCCAAGATACCAAAGGTCTCACTGACCTCTAGCGAGTCGATGATATTTTCCTCTGACACTTGCAGGGCCAGCTTTGCACCGGACTCTTCCTCCGGGATAATGACTCGGTCGGCGCCGATTTGTTCTAGAATTTTTCTGTGTTGTTCGTCTCTTGCCTTACAGACAATCTGGGCCGCCCCTAGTTCTTTGACCGCCAAGGTGATGAGCACACTGCTGGCCAAATCTTGCCCGATGGACACGATAACCGCATCATAGTTGCGGATACCCAAACTTTTCAACGTCCGCTCTTCCGTGGCGTCGGCAATGACGGCGTGGGTGACGGTATCTTGCACGTTTTCAATATTGACCTCGTGATTGTCCACAGCCAAGACCTCGTGCCCCAGTTCGCAGAGTTCTTTCGCAACAGATGTACCGAATCGGCCCATGCCGATGACCAGAAATGATTTTATCATGTTATGTTCCTCCGTTTTTATTTCAAGTTACCCGATAATCACATGCTCTGTGGGATACGTGTAGCGCACGGAGCGCACCCGCCCCCGCATCATGAAGGCAATGGAGAGGCTGATGACCCCGATTTTGCCGAAGAACATATAACACATGAGTAGTACCAGTTCCAACCGTCCCACCTGTTCAATCACACCCAGAGAAAGCCCTGCCGTGCCGTAGGCGGCCACGGTCTCGTACAGTGCGTCCACCAAGGCCACGCCTTCGGTGCGGAACAATACCACCCCGCCGACTAAGGAGAGCAGCACCCCGATTAACACCAGTGTGGCCGCATTTAATATCTGACCCGGCGCGATTTTGCGCCCGAATATCACCAGATCATGCCGCCCCCGCATGACCGAGATGGCGGACAGAACCAGTATCCCAATGGTCACCGTCTTGACCCCGCCCGCTGTCGAGCCGGACGAGCCGCCGATGAACATGAACAGGATAGACAACAGCCGCGTATCGTCTGTTAAGGTGGACTGGCCGATGACATCGAACCCCGCCGTTCTGGTACTGACGGACTGGAAGAATGACACCAGAACCCGCTGTGGCCCGGACATGCTGCCTAAACTGTTTGGGTTTGTGCCCTCCATGGTCAGGTACATGATCATCCCCAGACCAATGAGTACGGCGGTGATGATGAGCACCAGCTTAGAATGGACATGTAATCTGCGGAATCGGCGGCGTTTGAGGATATCCTCCCACACATAAAACCCGGTAGAACCCACGACGATAAGCACGGCCATAGTGAGCAGTACCACGGGACTTTCCCCGTAGGACACCATGCCGGAAAACATATCGTGTCCGCCCAGAATGTGAAACCCGGCATTACTAAACGCCGACACAGCCAAAAACACCCCTCGCCAAATGCCGGGGCCGAGACCGAACACCGGGATAAAATGGATCGAGAGGATAATGGCCCCTGCCAGTTCAAATAACAGCGTCCCGATGAGCACATGTTTCATCAGGGCCACCACGCCGGACATTTCGTCTAGGTTCATACTCTCCATAATCACCAGCCGCTCTCGCAGGCCTACCCGTTTGTCTAACAGAAAATAAAACATGGAGATAACGCTCATAAATCCTAGGCCGCCTACCTGAATCAGCACCAAAATCACCGCTTGGCCGAAGCCGGTCCAATGGGCGTGGGTATCCACTAAGGTAAGCCCTGTGACACTGACCGCAGAAACCGCCGTGAACAGGGCCGTAAACGGGTCAGTCGCCCCCGGTGCCCGGGACGCCACAGGCAACGTCAACAATACCGCCCCTGCCGCAATGATGGCGAGGAACACCAGTACAATAATTCGAGTCGGCCGCCACCGGCGAGTCCGGCGCACCGCCCAAGTGATAGCTCGGTTGAGTCTCATAGGGGGTCTCCCTTTTTGAAGTTGTTCGAATATAGTATACTGGGAAGCGATGGAAATGGCAAGGGGGCGGTGTTGATGTGCTCGTTACAAGAGCAGTTATTCATGAGAAAAATAATAAAGAGCATACTTAATAAATCAAAAACATAAAGAAAAACAAATAAATAAGCGTACTCAATAAACAAAATTCAACCAAAAAATCCCTTACCAATTCCTATTACGGAAAAATAAAAAAGGATTCCACTCACAAAATGTCGTATAAAGCTAATGAGAAGAAAAAACCGGAGGAGACCTCAACATGAGCGGTTTAAGAGAACTCAGAGAAGACTTAGAGCGACAAATGATCTCGCCCTTTGGTATCCTGGCCGCAAACTCTGTGGGGCGACCACGGGCGGAGATGGAATGCTCTATGCGGACTTGTTTCCAGCGGGATGTGGATCGTATCATCTATTCCAAAGCGTTCCGGCGGCTCAAGCATAAAACGCAAGTATTCCTCCACCCGGAGGGTGACCACTACCGCACGCGGCTTACCCACACCTTAGAGGTCAGCCGAATCGCCCGGACGGTTGCGCGGGGGCTTCGATTAAACGAAGATTTAACAGAGGCCATCGCCTTGGGTCATGATTTGGGACATACCCCCTTTGGGCACGCAGGCGAGCGGGCCTTGTCCGAGCTCTACGACGGGGGCTATCACCACTACGACCAGAGTCTGCGGGTGGTGGATCGTATAGAGAAAAGCGGCCTTGGCCTAAACCTCTCCTATGAGACCAGAGTCGGGATTCACCACCATTCCGTGGGCCACGAGGATGACCCCTTAGAGGCGCGGGTGGTGCGGATTGCCGACCGGGTGGCCTATATCAACCACGATGCCGACGACGCCATCCGGGCCGGGATTCTCACGGAGGTGGCGATTCCATTGACCGTCAGAGAAGTGTTAGGCACCGGCCTCGGTGAGAGAATCAACACCATCGTCAGTGACATGGTGGCCCAATCTGAAGGCGTACCGGATATTATCATGAGTGCCCCAGTCGGACAAGCGGTGAATGCGTTTCGTGAGTTCATGTTTGACCGTGTCTACCAAAATCCCGCCGCAAAGGGGGAAGAGGTAAAGGTCAAAGACATACTGGGCGGTATTTTTGACTACTACGTAAGGAACCCGGAAAAGCTTCCCTTAGACTATCGAAATCTGATGGAAGAGGACGGGCTAGAGCGGGTGGTGGTGGACTATGTATCCGGTATGACAGATAAGTTTGCCATTGACACCTACTCCGATTTGTTTATCCCCTCGGCTTGGTGTGTGCGATAACCGGATGTTTTTACATTTGTTTTGCATACTTTTGTAAGATAACACAGACCTTTTATAAAAAGAGAGGAAGTAATCTCCAATGCAGTCGATTAGAAAAATCATGTCCCTTGTACTTATCCTAACACTTGTGCTGGGGGCCATTTCTGCAACAGCTATCACCCCCGCACAGCTCCCCACAGCCTTGGGAACAGGCACGTTCCCATCGCTACACATCACAAGTGAGTTACACCCATTCCAACAGGAGCGTGAGTTGTGGCATCCCGGATCAATTTCGGTCACAGGCGGAAATCCGGAATGGGCCATCAACAATGCAGATGTCCAGCTTCGTGGCCGTGGGAACTCGACATGGAGGTATGAACCCAAACGTCCGCTCCGTATTCGGTTCCCGGAAGCCCGCGCCATATTTGGGTCTGAGCACGCACACCGAGAGTGGATTTTATTGGCAAACGCATTTGATGCGCCTATGCTTCGGACAAGCGTTGCATTTGCCTTAGCCAGAGAAATGGGCACCATGGGGTTTGTGCCGAAAACACAGTTTGTGCAACTGTATGTCAATAACCAATATGTGGGGCTGTACCAAATCACGGACGAGCGAGACATCGGCCCGGGCCGAGGCGAAATCACGCTCGACCCCGACCCGACCATCAGCGAATATTGGCTTGAAATGGATTTTCGGACTCGAGATTTTTTCCGGGTCAACGGTTTCTGGTACGACATCCGATTCCCCAGCGGAAGTGCGAGAACACCGGGGCATATCGCATACGCAAATGACTTTATTACGTCTGTAAGCACCGCCA
Source organism: Oscillospiraceae bacterium (assembly GCA_009779845.1). Classification (GTDB taxonomy): domain Bacteria; phylum Bacillota; class Clostridia; order Oscillospirales; family Oscillospiraceae; genus WRAB01. Next base: position 13,940 of record WRBE01000032.1, on the reverse strand, counting down.
TTTTGAGCCGGGATTGGGCAAGAATCAACGCAGTTTTGGACATTCCATCCATACTGGACTATTATATTCTGCAAGAGCTGATAAAAGATTTCGATGTTGCGGCCAGCAGCATGTTCATGCAAATCCGCGGCGCAGGGGACATGCGCCGACTATATATGGGCCCTGTGTGGGACTTTGATCTCACGCAAGGGAACGATCGAATGCGGTGTTCCGTATTCAGAAGCCCATACGGTGTTTGGGCCGGTCGGCAGCATTACTGGTTTGCCACTCTGAGGCAAATCCCAGAGTTCCAAACCCTCATTGTTGAGCGGTGGAATGAACTGAGCGCACGAGCAATTCCGGGTATCATTCAGGCAACCGCAGACAAAGCGGCACAATACCGCACCGAGTTTGAGCGAAATTTCACTGTCCATAGCATTTCGGCAGGCCGAATCCCCACATGGTATGGGCAAGCCAATGCACTTATCCAATGGCTGAACACCCGTGTCGCATGGCTCGACAATCATTTTACGCATGAGGGGCTAAACACACCGTTGCCTGCATTTGAAGATGTCAGCTATGGGGCGTGGTATTACGAGGTCGTTCAGACTGTATACGAGCGGGAACTTATGATAGGCATAATGAACGGCGTATTCCACCCCCACGAACACATAAGCCGATCACAAATGGTAACAACATTATGGCGCATGGCAGGAGAGCCGTATGTTCCATGGAGCCCAGTATTTCATGACGTGCCAAGCGATGCAGCGGAATGGTTTCGCACAGCGGCCATGTGGGCGGCGTCTGTCGGGATTGCCAGAGGCGATGGCACACAACACCTTCGCCCGCACTACCGCATTACACGCCAAGAGATGACCGCCATGCTATTTCGGACAGCACAGTACATGCAGGGTTCTGAACTAAGGCTTCCTCCCCCCACATTCTGGATAACGACGTTTGCTGACCACGACACAATCAGTCCGTGGGCGCGCAATTATGTCCGTTGGGCAGCCTATACGGAACTGATGCAAGGCAACCGTGTCGCCCAATTGCAGCCCCTGCGTTTTGCAACCCGAGCGGAACTTGCCACGGTTCTTGTACGATTCCAATTGTTAATAGAAAGATAAGGAGGCGTTGACCATAGCCTTTTCGGACATATTTCTCGAAGAACTGGCCGTTCGCAATGATATTGTGGATGTAGTGGGTTCTTACGTGAGTCTTACCAAAAAATCCGGCGGCAACCAGTTTGGTCTGTGCCCCTTTCATAGCGAGAAAACCCCCAGTTTTTCCGTGTCGGCGGACAAGCAGATGTACTATTGCTTTGGTTGCCACAAAGGCGGCGGGGTCATCAATTTTGTGATGGAGATTGAATCCCTCCCATTCCCAGACGCTGTCCATTTTTTAGCCCGCCGGGCGGGAATTGCCGTCCCGGACGAGGGGGGCTATGACGAGGCCATGAAGCGCAGAGAACGTCTGCTGGGTGCCAACCGGGAAGCGGCCCGGTTTTTCCGCAAGCTACTCTCCGAACCTCTGGGTCGGGAAGCCATTGACTATATCAACCGCCGTGGCATCAGCACCGCCATGGTCAGGCAGTTTGGCTTAGGGGCCGCACCGGAGGGGTGGAATACCCTCACCGACCACATGACCCGCCTAGGCTATACTCAAGACGAGCTGGTTGCGGCGGGGTTGGCGAGGCGGGGTAAAACTGGGGGGATTTATGATGCGTTTCGGGGGCGGCTCGTGTTTCCGGTGATTGATGTCCGCAGTAATGTCTTGGCCTTTTCCGGCCGGATACTGGGGGACGGAGAGCCGAAATATCTCAATACCTCCGACACCCCGGTGTTTAACAAAAGCCGAAATCTCTATGGCATTCACTTGGCCCGGAAAAGCCGGGCGGAGTACTTTTTATTGGTGGAGGGTAATATTGATGTAGTTAGTCTTCACCAAGCCGGGTTCGACAGCGCAGTGGCACCTTTGGGTACGGCCCTGACTGCGGATCAAGCCCGGTTGATGCACCAGTATAAACAAGAGGCCATCATCGCCTTTGACGCAGACAGCGCAGGCCAGCGAGCCGCCGACCGGGCCATTGGGATTTTAGAAAAAACCGGGATTCGGGTACGAGTGCTCCGCATCCCCGACGGAAAAGACCCGGACGACTTCATCAAAAACCACGGGCCGGATGCGTTTCATGCGTTAATCCAACAGCGAGAGACTCATATTGAGTTCCGGCTCCTCTCCCTCCGGCAGAAATTTGATTTAGACCGAGACCCGGAGCGGGTGGCCTATTCCCAAGAAGCCATCGCCCTGTTAGCGGGGCTGGAGAGTGAGGTAGAATTAGAGGTTTACGGTCGCCGTGTGGCGGAGCAGACCGGGGTGAGTTTAGAGAGCATCAAGGCCGGAGTCAAACGACAGCGGGAAAAGAATCGAAACCGGGCCAAGCGGCGGATGGAAAAAGACGGTAGCCGCCCCGCCCAATCCGCCCAACCGAAAGAGCGGAGCCTGCGTTACCAAAACGCTTACTCCGCCGTGGCGGAAGAGGGGGTCATACGGCTTATCCTCACTGACCCGGCCCTGTTCCAAGAACCACCGCCTTTAACAACGGAGGATTTTTCGTCTTCTTTCTTAGGCCGGGCGTACGGTGTCCTCTTAGAACGAACCCTTGCCGGGAAAGAAAACACGGCGGCCACTTTGGCACCACTGTTCCCGCCGGAAGAGATGGGGCGGCTGATGCATTTGCTCAACCAACCGGAAAGCTTGCCTGACAGTCGGCAGAGCTTGGCCGATTACATAAAAAAAATTCAGACAGAAAAGCTAAAACAAAGTCCCGAGGATAATTTACAACAGATATATGCCAAATATAAAGAGCAAAAGGGTGTGGATAAAGATGAGTAAAGACAATAACAAAGAAGTGACACAAGAAACGGTAGAGCCGGTGGATGAGCTTAAAGCCACAGAGGCCGCCAATGAAGAAAAACTGCGTGAGCTGATTGAAAAAGGAAAGCAGGTGGGCAAACTCTCGTCCAAAGAGTTGCTTGACGTGCTTGAAGAGATGAACCTAGAGCCGGATCAATTGGACAAGTTCTACGACACGCTTGAAAATCTGGGCATTGAGACCACTGGAGAGGATTATCTCGCCACCTTGGAAGAGGATGTAATCAGCCCCGATGTAGAAGAGCTCAAAGAGTTAGAAATCGCCGAGGAAGAAGTAGTCGACCCGGAAAGCTTGGTGGACAGTTTCTCCACCGACGACCCGGTTCGCATGTACCTCAAAGAAATCGGGAAAGTGGCGCTGTTATCCCCAGAGGAAGAAGTGCAGCTGGCCACCCGCATGAGCGAGGGGGACGAAGAGGCTAGAAAGCGCATGGCAGAGGCCAATTTGCGCCTTGTGGTGTCTATTGCCAAGCGGTATGTGGGTCGGGGCATGATGTTCCTTGACTTGATTCAAGAAGGGAATTTAGGGCTGATTAAAGCTGTGGAGAAATTTGACTATACCAAGGGCTATAAATTCTCTACCTACGCCACTTGGTGGATTCGGCAGGCCATCACCCGTGCTATTGCCGACCAAGCCCGGACGATCCGCATCCCTGTACACATGGTAGAGACCATCAATAAAGTCATTCGTGTATCTCGGCAACTGCTCCAAGAACTGGGCCACGACCCCACGCCGGAAGAGATCGCAGACGAGATGAGTATCCCCGTGGAAAAAGTACGGGATATCTTAAAAATCGCCCAAGAACCTGTGAGTTTAGAGACCCCGATCGGCGAAGAGGAGGACAGTCACTTAGGCGACTTCATCCCAGACGAAGACGCTTCCGAACCCGCCGAGGCGGCATCGTTTACACTACTCAAAGAGCAGCTCATGACCGTACTGTCTACCCTGACCCCACGGGAGGCCAAGGTGCTCCGCCTGCGGTTCGGTATTGAGGACGGGCGCACCCGGACGCTAGAGGAAGTTGGGAAAGAGTTTAACGTCACCAGAGAGCGGATTCGCCAGATTGAGGCCAAGGCGTTGCGGAAACTGCGGCATCCCAGCCGGTCTAAGAAGTTGCGGGACTTTTTGAACTAGGGGTTAACCCCCGTGGTGGCTTGACTATAGGAGGTACCAGAAATGAAACTGATTGAAACCCCCGGCCTGCATATCAAATCATGGTGCGATGAGCCGGAGGCTGGCGCAATCGAACAGGCGAAGAATATCGCACAGTTGCCGTTTGCGCATCAGCATATTGCGCTCATGCCGGATACCCATCAAGGCTATGGAATGCCCATTGGCGGCGTATTAGCGGCTGTGGACACGATTATTCCCAATGCCGTTGGCGTGGACATCGGGTGCGGTATGTTAGCGTGTAAAACTACGCTACAAGACATCCGGCAAGGTGAGATAAGGAAAATCATGGGGCTTGTACGTGAATCTATTCCCACAGGCTTTCACCACCGAAAGACCCCGCTTACGATCAAAGCCCCGCCGAAAAACGCCCCCATCGTGCAAGCAGAACACCAGAGTGCCCAGCACCAAGTCGGCACATTGGGCGGCGGCAATCATTTCATAGAGATTCAACGCGGAAGCGATGGGCATATTTGGTTTATGATTCACTCCGGCAGCCGCAACTTGGGTAAAAAGGTGTGTGATCACTATAATGCTCTGGCGAAACGCTTACATGCTCGTTGGCCCGGTGCTGTCCCTGCAAAATGGGACTTGGCCTTTTTGCCGATTGACACGGAAGAGGGGCAGCAGTACATTGCGGAAATGGAATACTGCCAGCAGTTTGCCGCTGAAAACAGGAGGGTGATGTTTGACGATATCCTCGGCGCATTTGAGAAGGTGATCCCCGGTGCCGCTGTCTGCGACGGCGAGTCTGCAATCAATGTTCATCACAACTACGCCCGGCTTGAGCACCACTTTGGGAAAGATGTGTGGGTGCATCGCAAGGGCGCAACCTCTGCACAAGAAGGCGAGATGGGCATTATCCCGGGCTCACAAGGAACAAAGTCATATATCGTAACAGGTTTGGGAAATCAAGACTCGTTTTGCTCATGCAGCCACGGAGCAGGACGTAAAATGGGGCGTAAGGAGGCGCAACGGACGCTATCTCTTGAAGCTGAAATTGCACACATGGACAAGCAAGGCATTGTCCACGGAATCCGCAATAAAAGGGACTTAGACGAGGCCGCCGGTGCCTATAAGGACATTGACGTGGTGATGGAGGAACAGAAAGACTTAGTAGAAATTGCGGTTGAGTTGACGCCTTTGGGGGTTATAAAAGCGTAACGTCAAAGGTTTAGTGGTTTCATCACAAACGCCCCATAAAAAGGAACATTCTTATCGCACTCAAGTGCGGTAAGAATGTTGCTACTGGAGGCGACACCCGGATTTGAACCGGGGAATAGAGGTTTTGCAGACCTCGGCCTTGCCGCTTGGCTATGTCGCCGTGTGCCATCGGGCAACGAAAAAGACACCTTTTTTCGCATAGCATACTGTATGCAGTATGCGGAAAAAAGGTGCCTCATGGCGACCCAGAACGGGCTCGAACCGTCGACCTCCAGCGTGACAGGCTGGCGTTCTAACCAACTGAACTACTGGGCCATACTCGCTCTAGCGATGGGTTCGATCCGTTTCCGCCATCGGGCTATGCCCTTTGGGCGAAAACTGCACTGTTCCATCGCATCGCTGCGCTTCCGACTCAAGCAAAGACCCACCCGAGTCGGGTAAGGTCAAGGACGGAAGGGCAAGAACTTTGGTTGGCAAACGCTTTGCGTTTGCCGTGGTGGGAGTAACAGGACTTGAACCTGTGACCCCCTGCTTGTAAGGCAGGTGCTCTAACCAACTGAGCTATACTCCCGAGATGCTTGATTATTATACTCTATGGTTGCCCGGTTGTCAATACATCATTTTGGTTTTTTGACAAATGGACTGCTTTTATAGTAAACTAGACGAAACTTTAAGGTGGTGATATTCTGATGCAACCCATCAAGAAATCCAGTAAACTCGACCATGTGGGCTATGACATCCGAGGGCCTGTGTTGGACTTGGCCAATGAAATGATCGCACAGGGGATGGACATTTTGCGTTTAAATACAGGGAACCCCGCCCCCTTTGGCTTTGATGCGCCGAATGATATGATTGAATCTTTGATTCAAAATATCCGCGGATCCCAAGGCTATTCCGACTCCAAAGGCATCTCACCTGCCAGAGAGGCCATTGCCGCCTATTGCGCAAAAAAAGGCATCCTTGGCGTGACGCCTTCAGACATTTACACCGGGAACGGGCTATCAGAACTCATCGTCATGGCGATGCAGGCGTTGTTAGAGCCGGGGGACGAGGTGTTGGTTCCCGCACCGGATTATCCGTTGTGGAGTGCGGCCATCGCCTTGGCTGGTGGCCAGCCGGTTTATTACATGTGTGACGAGCAAGCGGAGTGGAACCCGGATATAGCGGATATGCGCACCAAAGTCACGTCCCGCACCCGGGCGGTGGTGGTCATCAACCCGAACAACCCCACCGGGGCACTGTACCCGAAAGAGATTTTATTGGAAATCGCAGAACTGGCCCGGCAAAATGACCTCATTGTCTTTGCCGACGAGATTTATGACCGTCTGGTCTTAGACGGGCACGAGCACCACGCCATGGGTGCCCTTGCGCCGGATTTGTTTACGGTAAGCCTAAACGGTCTGTCGAAAAGTCACCTGATTGCTGGGTTTCGGGCCGGGTGGATGTGCCTGTCTGGGGATAAGTCAGGGGCGAAGGATTACATTGAGGGGCTGACCATGCTTGCCTCCATGCGCCTTTGCTCTAATGTCTTGGCCCAATCGGTGATTCCTGTGGCCTTAGCGGACGAAGAGACACCCGCTGCCCTTGTGCGGCCCGGCGGCCGGATTTATGAGCAGCGGGAGTATATCACAGACGCGGTGAACGCCATTGACGGTCTCAGCGTGGTCAAGCCCAAAGCGGCCTTTTATCTATTCCCGAAAATAGACACGGCACGATTCAACATCCACGATGACGAGCAGTTTGTGGTAGACTTTTTGCGGGAAAAACACGTCCTGCTCACCCACGGCGGTGGGTTCCACTGGCCCAAGCCGGATCATTTTCGGATTGTGTTTTTGCCGGATATGGACACGTTGCAGTCTCTGGCGGGGCGGTTGACGGAGTTTTTGGCGACATATCGGCAAGGGTAGGGCCACCGCACAAAAACTCACTCCCCAAGTCTCCGCAACAGCTCTGACATTTTCTGGATGGCAACGGGAATGGTATCGCCGTTGACTAGTTCAATCGTTCTCAACGCCCTATCGACACGTTTAATCTTATTGACATTCACCACATTGGCCTTATGGCAACAGAAAAACTCTGGGCCGATTTTTTTCACTTCATTAATCACGCCGCGGAACCCGATTAGGCCGTTTGTTGTGTGCAAAATCAATTTATTGCGATTGTCAGAATCCGTCTCAAAGAACAGAATGTCATCATGAAGAATATTCCAAGTTTGATCGCCGGATTTCAAAGAAAAATATTTGTTTTGCGAGTGCTTACCATTCAGATAACGCTGATACGCTAATTGCATACACTCTTTGACGCCTGTCTCAATGGTTTTCGGGTCGTCTTTGATGATATACTCCATGGCTTCCACCTTATGGATGAACACCAAATGTGCCATCTCAGAGTGGGTGGTGATAAACACGATAGTGGCAGAGACATCCATTTTTCTGATGGTTGCGCCAAGCTCAATGCCGTTTAATTCATGCTGTAAATCCACATCCAAGAAATAAAGACCCCTCTGATTTGGATGCTGATCTAGATAATCCAGTATATCTGTTGGATTATCTGCGGACAAAGCAAGCTCCATATCATAATCTGTCTCCATGATATGTTTGCTGACCAATTTCTCCATATAGGTGCGTTGTTCTAGGTCGTCTTCACAAATAAATACATGTAACATTATGCTTCCCCTGTTATTGCTAGTTTTTGAATGAAACTACCCGCTGCAATGTCTGTTTGCAGTGTGATGTTGGGGTGTGCGCTGGCAAGTTCCCACAGATTGCTCAAACCCAAGCCGCGCCCTTCGCCTTTCGTGGAAAAGCCCGCTTGCCTTAGTTGCGAAAGCGGCGGCATATCCAGCGAACAAGTATTCTGCACCACGAAGGTGACAGAGCGTCCAGCCTGATAACAGGCGACCACTAATTTCCCGCCTTCTAATTCCGTCAACGCCTCGATTGCATTATCCAATATAATCCCAAGCATCCGCACCAGTGTGACAGAATCCACAGGGATATGGTCGATTTCATCCACGATTTGAAATGCGGTATCCACGCCCAAGTTTTGTGCCAGCACCAACTTTGCGGCGAGGATGCCCTTGACTTCCCGCACCTTGATTTTGCTGAGACCCTCCAACGCAAAGTCGTTTTGGGCGAGGATGGCAGAGGCGGCCTCTACTTTCGGATAGTACCGTGTCAGTGCGTCCCAATCCTGCTCTGCGATGAAGGTACTCACAGGGATAAAGAGATTTTGGTAATCATGCTTGAATTTACGGATGGCGATTTGTTGATGTTCGCATTCGTCCATGTAGTAGAGAAGGGCACGGTGTTCAATTTCTTTCTCTTTCAAAATGAATGATATCTTCAAAGACCTTGTGTAAAAAATGAAACACACCAAACCCGCAATGATATTACTCAGCAGAAAAAACGCACCCCATGAGAACAGCGTGACCGCATATCCAAGGTGATTTTGCAAATTTAGAACAACGTGGTAAGAGATAAGAAAACAGACCGAGATAAACGTCAAGGTTGTTTGCAAACGACTAATCTGCATGATAGTTGCAAACAGTTTCCCGAATAATTTTGACAACAAAAGTGCCATGGCAACAGAGTACACATAGACAGATGACGAATAGATCATAAGGGGCAACGGCTCTTTCACATCCGGGTATGCCGGGAAGAAGTACGTCACCGGATAGAACGCAGAAAGCTCGGCCAGCAGTGCAACGGCGAAGGCGAAGAAGGTTAAAATGATAGCGGTTTTCCCAGAGTCTGACCTGATTTTGTAGAAGTACAAAAACAAGAAAAACATAACGGAAAGATCGCCGAACACATGGAAGAAAGCCGTGTCCATGTTGCGATTGATTTGAATGGAAAACGCAATAAACAGACTGGCGAGGACAAAGTAGACGCTCTCCTTGAGCCGTAGTTTCCAATCTCGGGTTAATATTTTTGCGATTGCAAAATATGGGATAGCAAGAAAAGTGGAGAGAAGCAAGTCGAACAGTGTGAAGTTAAATGGCTGCATAAATGTATGTCCTGACACGATGTTGAGAATTTTTTTGTATTCTATCAGTATAGCATAGAAGCATCTCAATATTCAATCTATTTTCGATGAATAAGAGGATGAAATGAAAAAATTTGTGCAATTTTGGGGTGATTGTTCTTTGCGTCCCGGCCCTTGGCCTTTTTATTCGGCGTTGCCGCCGAGGGTTTTCTCGGCGCAGGCCGCCAACTGGTTTTGTCCTGCCGGACGGGCCATCTTTTCACCCTACGGGTGTTAACTCAACTAACCATTTGCGGGAAGGGCACCCGCAAACGGAAGTTTCGTAGTATGTCGTTGAACAAAAAGAAACAAAAAATCAACACAGGGGCTGCGCCCCTATGTACCCGCTGGGGTCAAGGGCAAATGTAGAGACCGTTTTGCACCTTATACTCTGCACTGGTGCCAATACCCTCACGCCAGATGTAATGGTACTCTCAACCCCAATGGTCAAGGGCGGTTTGCGCAGCCGGATTTGTGTGCTATTGCACTGTGCTCATGAATGGGGCGCAGTGACGTTTCTGTGTGCTGAAAACTAAAATAGTCGCCGATCGCAGGTTGAAAAACTGTGGTTGGGGGCTGTTTTGGTTTGTGGGGAAAGTGTTCATCACGGAAATGGCATGGTTTATCCCGAATTTCAACACGGAAATAAAATATTCATTTATACTTAAATACATTACGATAGATAACACAATTTACCCCCCCCCTGTCGGGGCGACCGTTTCGGTTGTCCGCTGGTTCGGTTTCGATGCAGGTTTGGGGCACGGATCGCACAGGGTTGCATCCCCTACAAATTCGGTGCAAATGCAGCAACAAAAATCAACCAGATAGGAGGGAGTAGAAAATTTTGCAAATTTTAAAATAATTTACTTGACAAATTTCTTAAAATGCTTTAATTTTAAAAAGGAAAATATCTATGTTTGATATATAAATATTTTCTGTAAAATCAATTTACTAAAGGTGGAAATCATGAGAACACAATTAAGAAAGCGAAGTTATACAAGAGGGCTCAGTCTGTTATTGGCCATTGCGATGCTAATCAGCCTGTTCCCGGCGGCACTTGCCGCACCGTACACGCAGGAAGATGTGTACATAGAGACAACAGACGCACCAGATACCGTGGCGGCGGAAGGGAGTTCAGACCCGCAGCCGACAGCGGAAGTGTTGCCGCTTGCAAATGGGGAAGAGTTCACCGTTACCTTTGTGGAAAACGGCGGGCTAATCCGTCCGGGTAACTTCCAGCGGGAAAGTGACCCGGTAACCGGCACAGTAACGCCAGAGGATATGCCGCTTGAGCCGACCCGGGGCGGGTTTGCCTTTGCCCAATGGAACACCGAGCCGGACGCATCCGGTACGATGTTTGATGGGAACACGGTTTTGACAGAAGACATTACCGTTTATGCCCAATGGGGCTTTAGCGTGCGTTTTCACGGTAATGGGGGTTCTTTACTTATGGGTAATGACCAAAACAACCCCGCACATTATCGTGAGCGTTTTGTACCTGTAGGCAGAAGCGTTGCCGAAACAGACGGCATTGCTTGGCCACAATCCCCCACAAACCGCGTTGGCTGGGTTTTTGTGGGTTGGTTTGACACCAATGCGAGAGAAGGCGGTACGGAGTTTACGGCTGACTCAAACATTACAGGCAATGTATTTCTCTCTGCTCGTTGGGAGTTAGCACCGTTCATTACCATTACTTTTAACCCCACGTTAGGAACGATAAATCCTGATTTCTTGGCAGAGCACGGAAATACTCGCCAAAATATTCGTGGCATGCATGGCGGAACGACAGCTGGTGCACTTTATTTGGCAGGTGTTCCCGACCCGAATACAACAAATCAGTTTCCGTCCGTTATAGCACCTCCGGGTTCTGGCTTAATTTTTGTCGGCTGGGCAAACGAAGACAGGACAGTTTTTGTTGGGCCATTCGACACAGGTATAGTGGTTGGAAATGAACCTACAAGTGGGGCGATTGGGCCGCAATCTAGAAATATCTTAACAGAAGACCTCACGCTGTATGCGGTATGGGCGATTACTGTCGGCGGTTTAGGTGCGGGTGTAGGCAATCTGCCGACACAACACAACTTTGGAACAGTGCAAAATCGCATTTCAGACCGTGTATGGATTACCGAATTGGGTCAGACACCAACCCTAAGCGAAGCTGGCAGAACCCAAAACAGTGTCCGCTGGCCTATGCGTCCTGACCCGTGGCGTGGCGGTGCTACATTCCAATACTGGCGCATTACACAGCCTGCTTCTATGGCGGGGCAGGTGTTTACAGAGAACACCCCGATTATACCGGGTATAGTGGTGACACCCGTTTGGGAAGTTCACCCGAATATCACCTATACCTTAGACGCAAACGGCGGTACGTTTCTAAGCGGGGCATCGACCTTAACACTCACCGCACCGGAGGGTAGCTTTGGGTATACCTATGCTGCTGTTTTGCCGCCGGGGGGGACGAATAATGCCAACCAAAACCCCACAAGACCCGGATATATTTTCGGCGGTTTTTATTGTGCGGATGGACATTTGCGTACTCGCGCAAACGACACCCGCACGATTACAGAGGGGATGACACTCACTGCCCGCTGGATTCCGACTGTTACCATTACGTTGGTTACAGACGAAGCGAATATGCCGGCCGAAAACTATGTAACTCGTATTTTTGCGCAAGGATATAGTGCGAGAGATATCTCGCATCTATGGCTCTTCATCCACGATGGCCGCGTTTTTGATGAAGGCCAGATAAACATGATGCAACCTGCGCCTAACAACACAATTTTTAATGTGGGATTCGTCGGCACGAACCATTCCTACCGTCACTCGACTGCCCAGTGGCAGACGGTACGCAATGGTCTGCCGGAAGCGGGTGAAATGGTGAATCACCGCACGGCATTTTATGAAGATACGATGCTTTACCCCATTTGGTGGGTAATGGCAACGATTAATTGGAATTTCCAATCGGTTTTGCCAGCGTTACCGTCTACTTGGCCGATTTGGACATGGCAGTTATATGGGCGCCCTATGCCAAGCCGGAATGAATTAGTAAATGGTGAATTTGCCTCCATCCTCTGGGATGAGTTGAATACGCCTACGAGGAGCGGGTCGAACACCCAGGGTCTCCCACAAAGTTATGAGATGTCACACACAGACGCTGGCCCGTGGTCTATGTGGAACACCGAAGCGATTCGGGGTGGTTGGAATTTTGTCGGCTGGAATGCACAGGCGGACGGACAGGGCGCATGGATTACCACGGACACGATGATGACGGATGTCCCATGGCCGGGTGCGGGTCAATCCATTCACTGGGACGAGTTTGATGTACTCATGGGTGGTTACCCCGGACCCAGAAATGATATATTTGCCATTTGGGCACCCGGTGTTGCTTTCCATCCGGGTATAGCCCCAGCAAGCTCTATTTTAGAGGAAAACCGTTTCCGCCAGATGATGCCGGAACAGTTTGGTCACGCTTTGGGTGAAGATTGGCCGGAGGATCCCATCTGGCCCGGCTTCATCTTCCGTGGCTGGAACTCTCGTCCGGACGGCATGGGGATTTGGTATACGAGCTATAACACAATCTACACCTCTCGTACGGTATACGCAATCTGGGCGACCCCTGTCACCTTCCACCCCAACGGCGGCACCCTACAGGGCCACGAGGCGGGTGAGACCGAACTGGTGTTCATTGAGCGTGACGACAACGCCGTTATTGGCGGTGCGATGATTCGTCCGCCCAGCCGCCCCGGTTATCGCTTTGTCGGCTGGAACACCGCCGCCAACGGCAGCGGGACGACATATACCAGAACCGGCCCCGTTGTGCCCAGTGAGCGGTTGCTTTACGCACAATGGATACCCGCGGCACAGCTTGAGAAAACATCAGACGTCCCGGTGGGTACAATCGTGACCATCGGACAAGAAGTGACCTACACCTTCCGTGCGATTAACTGGAGCCCCTATGCACGTTACGGCTTTGAACTCAGAGACCAACTGCCCTACGGCGTGACATTTATCCCCGGCACGGTGGAGATCAACGGCGATAACGCAGACCCAGCGGATTATGACTTTATCGATACAATCGAGCCCAATGGCGAGGTGCGTATCCGCTTCGACCTCCCCGCCGCACCCGGTTTCTGTGAGGAGTATGAAGAGACCGGCGTGTGTGAGAATCCCGGCGCGTGTGAATATTGTGACGTTTACGGCTATGCGGTTGTGACGTTCATGGTAGAAGTCGTGAGCCGTCCGGAAAGCGGCGTGATTACAAATACCGGAAGAATCTATTATGACGGCGAGGAAGAAGACAGGTCCAGCACCACAATTACAGTGGGCGAGGATTTGCTCCCGGCGCAGATTGCGAAATCTTCGACTTACACCGCACCGTTGCTGGTTGGTGATGATGTGATGTATGAGCTAGTGGCAACGAACCGGAATGCGGTTGCGTTGAATAACTTCCTGATTACGGATAACCTCGCCAATGGTGGGCTGGATGTTGACATGGACACAGTGGTTGTGGCCCCGGCGACTGCGCTGATTGGCACCCCTGCGATTGTGGAAGGCCGTTTGGAGATTGCGGTGAACATCCCGGCCAACGGTACCGTAACGGTGACGTTTGAGGCGGAAGTGTTGCAAGCTGGCACGGTGACGAATCTTGGTTCTGTATATGGGCCGGAAG